>JBOGKJ010000204.1:0-10823 GCA_050745565.1 Terriglobales bacterium
CCGGCGCCGCCAGCGGCGCGATCACCGTCACCGACGCGGCCGGCACGCAGACCGCAGGGTTGAGCGGGCAGGGAACCGCCCCCGGCTTGGCCATCACGCCGGCGTTCGCCAACTTCGGCGCCGCCACCGTGGGCGCGACCAGCGCCGCCCAGACGCTGACGGTCACCAATACCGGCACCGCGGCGGTCACGCTCGCGGCCGTCGCCGTGACCGGCGACTTCAGCACCGTCACCACTTGCTCCACGTCGGCCGCGCTCGCGTCAGGCGCGAGTTGCCTGGTCGGCGTGAGCTTCACGCCGTCGGCCACCGGCCTGCGCACCGGCGGCGTGAGCGTCAGCTCGGCCGGCGGCATCACGGCCAGCGCCGTCGTGGTGGGCACCGGCACGGAGCCCGGCATCAGCGCCGCGCCCGCGGCGCTGGCCTTCGGCAGCCAGGCGGTGGGAGTGGCGAGCGCGGCTCAGACCGTCACCGTCACCAACACCGGCACGGCGCCGCTGACGGTGGCTTCGATCACGACTTCGGGCGACTTCGCCGAAGCTGACAACTGCACCGCCACGCCGCTGGCGGCCGGCGCGAGCTGCGTCGTCAACGTCACCATGAGCGCCTCGACCACCGGCAGCCGCACTGGCACGCTCAACATCTATGACGACGCCGATGGTTTGCATCCGGTCGCGCTCAGCGGCGTGGGCGCTGCGGCCACGGTGCAGCTTGCCCCGACGCAGCTTGCCTTCGGCAGCCAACCCATCCCCGGTGCCAACATCGCCGTCGCGGGTTCGCCGCAAACCGTGGTGCTGACCAACTCCGGCAACGCCGCCCTGGCGATTGCCTCCATCGCCGCGAGCGGCGCGTACACCCAGACCAACACCTGCGGCGCCTCCCTGGCCGCGAACACGAGCTGCACCATCAGCGTGACGTTCGCGCCCACGCTCGAGGGACAGCAGACCGGCGCGCTGGTGATCACCGACAACGCCAGCGGCAGCCCGTCGCAGTCGGTCGCGCTCGCCGGCATCGGCAGCCCGAACGGCCTGGTGCTGGCTCCGCCGGTGCTGGCGTTCGGCGGCGCGGCCGTCGGCGTCACCAGCGCGGCGCAAACCGCGACGCTCAGCAACAACACCGGCGCCGCCATCAGCAGCCTGGCGATCAGCGCCTCGGGCGAGCTGAGCGAGACCGACAACTGCGGCACCAGCCTCGCCACCGGCGCGAGTTGCACCGTGAACGTCACTGTGACGCCGGTGCTGCCGGGCGCCATCACGGGGACCATCTCCATCGGCGGCGCCATCGCCGCCGTCGGCGGCGGCGCGCACCGCGCCTTCCGGGCCGGTGACCCGCTGCCCCGCCTCGCCAATCCGAACCAGCGGCAGTTGGCGGCGGTCGCGATCTCGGGCGGCGGCAGCCCCGCCGGTCTGGGCCTGTCGCCGCAGACGGTGAACTTCGCGGCCCAAGCGGTGGGTGTGGCCAGCGCGGCGCAAACGCTGACGCTCAGCAACACCGGCGCCGCGCAGGTAAGCGGCCTGACCGTCGCCTCGTCGCCTGACTTCCCGTACACCACCACCTGCGGCGCAACGCTCGCGGGCAACGCCAACTGCACCATCAATCTGACCTTCAAACCCACCGCCGCCGGCGCCCGCACCGGCATGCTGAGCATGGCCGCCTCGGGCGGCCTTAGCGCCTCGGTCGCGTTGTCGGGCCAGGCCACCGGCAGCACGCTCGCGGCCGCGCCTTCGGCGCTGACGTTCGCGCCACTGCCGCCGGCGACCGCCAGCGCGCCGCAAACGGTCACGCTCACCGCCTCGGGCGCCGCCGTGAACCTGCAGACCATCGCCGTGGCCGGCGCCGGCTACGCTCTCGGCGCCTCCACCTGCGGCACGCTGCCGGCCAGCCTGGCCAGCGGCTCGAGCTGCACGGTGCAGGTCATCTACACGCCCGCGGCCATCGGCACCCAGGCCGGCACGCTGACGGTGACGTCGGATGCCTCGAACGGCGCCGTCGTCGTTGGCCTCAGCGGCAGCGGCTCGAGCGCCAGCGGCAGCCTCACCGCCTCTCCCTCGACCGTGACCTTCGCCGCCCAGGGCGTCGACCACGCCAGCTCGGCGCAAACCGTGACTCTGAACAACGCCACCGGCGCGGCCGTGCCCGTCGCCATCTCCGTCACCGGAACCAACGCGGCCGACTTCAGCCAGACCAGCACCTGCGGCGCCAGCCTGGCGACGGGTTCGAGTTGCACCGTCGCGGTGGTGTTTACCCCCGCCGGCGCCGGGGCGCGCTCGGCCACGCTGGTGGTCGCAGGGACGGCGGGCATCTCGGTCCCGCTCGCCGGGGCCGGCAGCGACTTCAGCCTGACTGCGGCCAACCCCGCCGCCATCACCGCCGGCCAGACCGCGACCGTGCCGCTCACCCTCGCCAGCCTCGCCGGCGACAGCCAGACCGTGACCCTCGCCTGCAGCGTCAGTGGCGCCGGCACCGGCTGCACCGTCGCGCCCGCCTCGGTCGCGCTCAACGGCACGACCACCGCTCAGGCCTCCGTCCTGGTCACCACCACCCCGCCCCAGTTCGGCCAGGGCGAAACCCCGCTGCTCCCGCCCGCCGGCCTCCCCTCAAACGGCCATGGCGACCTGCTCTGGTGGCTGGCGGCGGCGGCGCTGCTCGGCATCGCCATCCGCCAGCGGCGGCGCTGGAAGGTCATGCTGGCGGCGAGCGCGTTCGCCGCCTGCGTCGCCTGCGGCGGCATCAGCAATCAGCCCATCTCGAACGGCACCGGCCAGTCCACGCTGACCGTGACCGTCACCGCCACCAGCTCCACCGGCGTCGTCCACACCACCACCGCCACCGTGCAGGTCACCGCGCGGCAGTAGGGCTTGTCAGTTGTCAGTTGCCGGTCAAGGTTCGTCCGTGTGGCGCTCGGCCGAGTGCCGTACTTCGGATAACTGACAACTGATAACTGACAACTGATAACTGCTCAGAGACTGCCCAGCCAGCGTAGCGGCAGCCGCGTTCCGGCGGCCCGCACCCAGCGCTCGTCGGCGGTGACCACGTGCGTGCCCAGCCGCAGCGCCAGTGCGGCGTAGACCATGTCGTAGCAGGAGTGGTTGAAGTCGATGCCTAACGAGGCAACTTGGACGCGCCCTGAGCAGAGCGGGCGCGCGTTGCCGCCAAGCGAATTCCGGCCGCAGCCCGACCATCGGGAGGGCGTCCTGAGAAGGGCGGCCGTGCCGCGCTCGAGCGCCTTCCCAGCCAGTTCCGGCCCGGTCACCGTTACCAGCTCCAGCCCCAGGGTGGACTCAAATGCTGCCCGCGCCGAAGCGCGTGTCAATCTCCCCCTAGTGACCGCCTGGCGCAGCAGGCTCGCGATTTCCGTCCAAAACAGTCCTGGAACCACGAGTTGCAGCCGCTTCTGATCGTGTTCCGCCAGCCACCACACCGCTTGCGCCCGCAAGGGCTCATCACACAGCACCAGTTTGGCTGCGACGCTGGCGTCGAGCACAAACGGCCTCAACGGTTGCGGTCCTCACGCAGCATCTCCTCGGTCGTCGGAAACGGACCGGGTCCTGGCGGCGGTTGGCGCCCGATCTCCAACAACCGCTCCAGCGCCGCACTCTGCCGCGCCCGCGCCGCCGCCGTCGGCACTTGCTGCTTCAAAATCTCGATAACCTCGGCCGCCATGGACTTGCCCTGCGCCTTGGCCTGGCGCCGCAGCGCTTCGTACAGTGGCTTCGGCACATTCTCGACGTATAGGGTAGGTATAGGCACAGTCTAGCAGTTCCCTAGGCAAGCCGCTGCGTCCGCGGCTTGAAACCTGCGCCCCGAAGCCTGAAACTGTAACCATGCGAGCCATTGCCATCACCCCCGGCCAGCGCGGCGCCCGAATTGTCACCCGTCCCGAACCACAACTCGACTCGCCCACCGAGGTGAAGCTGCGCGTGGTGCGCGTCGGCATTTGCGGCACTGACCGCGAGGAAATCAGCGGCGGGCGCGCCGACGCCCCCGCCGGCGCCGCCGAGCTCGTGATCGGTCACGAGATGATGGGTCAGGTGGTCGAGACTGGCAAGTCGGTGGCGCGCGTCCGCCCCGGCGACTTCGCGGTGTTCACCGTGCGCCGCCCTTGCGGCCACTGCGCCAACTGCGCCATGCAGCGCAACGACATGTGCCAGTCGGGCGATTACCGCGAGCGCGGCATCCGTGGCCTCGACGGCTACCAGGCCGAGTTCGTCGTGGACGAGGAAATCTACGTCACCCGCGTGCCGGCTGAGCTGGCCCCGATCGGCGTCCTGCTCGAGCCCCTCTCCATTGTGGAAAAGGCCATTGCCGAGTCGCTCGCCCTGCAGCGCCGGCGCGACCCGGAAGCCGCCATCACCCCGGCCTGGTTCTCGGGACGCAAATGCCTGGTGGCTGGCCTCGGGCCCGTCGGCCTGTTAGCGGCCATGGTGCTGGCGCTGCGGGGCGGGGAAGTGTACGGCCTGGACGTGCTCGATGCAGCTTCGGTCCGCCCGCAATGGCTGACTGCGCTCGGCGGTCATTACCTGGACGGACGCACCTCGCCGGCCGGCCAGGGCGAGTTGCAGCGCAGCATGTGCCTGGTGCTCGATGCCTCCGGCTTTGCCGCCCTGGAATTCAACCTGCTCGATGCGCTGGCGCCCAATGGCATCTATACCCTCACTGGCATTCCCGGCGGCGACAAACAGCTCGAAATTCCCGGTGCGGCCCTGATCCGCCAAATGGTCCTGGCCAACCAGCTCATGTTCGGCAGCGTCAACGCCGCCCGCGGACATTTTCAGATCGCCATCGAAGACCTCGGCCTCGCCCAGCAGCGCTGGGGCAAGCTCATCGCCACCCTGATCACCCATCGCCTCACCCCGCAGGACTTTGTCGCTTCCGCCGGCCAACGCCCGCCCGCCGACGCCATCAAACAGGTGGTGGACTGGGATGCTGCGGGCAAAACTCAAACCTCTTAGCGTCGGCGTTTATAAAATTCCAACCGATCGGCCCGAGTCCGACGGCACGCTGGCCTGGAACAGCACCACGCTGGTGCTGGTCCAGGCCAGCGCCGCAGGCGAAACCGGCCTCGGCTACACCTACGCCGATGAGGCCGCCGCCACACTCATCGCCGGCAAACTCGCCGCCGAAGTGGCCGGCCGCGATGCCATGGATATCCCCGGCTGCTGGGCGGCGATGCGCCACGCCATCCGCAACCTCGGCCGCCCTGGCATCTGCTCCCTAGCCATCGCCGCCGTCGATGCCGCGCTCTGGGACTTGAAAGCCAAACTCCTCGGTCTGCCGCTGGCGCGCCTGCTGGGCGCCGTGCGCCCATCCATTCCCATCTACGGCAGCGGCGGCTTTACCTCCTATACCGTCGCCGAGTTGCAGCAACAGTTGGGTGGCTGGGCCGCCGCCGGCTTCGGCGCCGTCAAAATGAAAATCGGCCGCGATGCCCGCGCCGACCTCGAGCGCGTCCGTGCCGCCCGTGACGCCATCGGCCCCGATTGCGGCCTCTACGTGGACGCCAACGGCGCCTACGACCGCCAGCAAGCCCTCGCCCAGGCCGAGCGCTTCGCCGAGTTCGGCGTGAGCTGGTTCGAGGAACCCGTCTCCAGCGATGACCTCGATGGCCTCGCCTGGCTGCGCCTGCGCGTCCCCGCCGGCATGCAGATCGCCGCCGGCGAATACGGCTACGACCTGCCCTACTTCCGTGCCATGCTCGCCGCCAAAGCCGTGGACGTCCAACAGGCCGACGCCTCGCGCTGTGCCGGCATCAGCGAGTTCTGCCGCGTCGAGGCTCTGTGCGCCGCCTTTCAGGTTCCGCTTTCGGCCCATACCGCCCCCTGCCTCCACCTCCATCCCTGCTGCGCCCTCGAGCGCGCCCGCAACATCGAGTTTTTCCACGACCACGCCCGCATCGAAGCCATGCTCTTCGACGGCGCCGCCCAACCCCGCGAGGGCGCCCTCTGGCCCGATCTGTCCCGCCCCGGCCTCGGCCTCGAGCTCAAACGCCGCGACGCCGCCCGCTTCGCCGCCTGAGCCCCCCGAGCCCCCCTCCCCACTCCTCCCCCCGCCACTCCCCACCTCGCCCCAGCCACTTCCCACCCCTTCGCTTCCCACTTCCCACTCCCCACTTCTTGTTCCCCGGCATCCATCTACTCATGGCAGCGCTAGTCGAAACCGCCGCAAACCTCCTGCGCGACGCCCGCCAGGCGCGCTTGCAGCGCAGCCTCTCGCTGCTTGCCGGTCTCACCAGCGGCCTAAGCGGACTGGAAGTCGCCTACATGCACTATCGCGGCAGCTACGGCAACCGCATCATGTGGACGCCCATCCTCATGAGTCAGGCCCTGCTCGGCGCTGGCGTTGCCGCCGCCATCCGCCCGCGCCTCGCGCGCACGCTGCTGCCGGCGGTGGCGGCGGTGACGCTGGCCGACTGCGCCACCGGCTTCGTCTTCCACCTGCGCGGCGTGCATCGCAAGCCGGGTGGCTGGAAATTGCTCCGCGTCAACGTCCCCATGGGTCCGCCCCCGTTTGCCCCCCTCCTGTTCGGCATGTCGGCCTACATGGGCATGCTGGCTGCCCGTCTGCCGACTGAAGGCTCCGGCCAGCCCGCGCCCGGCGAAGCCGCCATTAAGCGCCACCTGCGCCTCATCACCGCCGTCTCCGCCCTCTGCAGCGGCACCGAGGCGCTCTACTCCCATTACAAAAACAACTTCCGCTACCGGGTGCAGTGGACGCCCATCGCGCTCGCGCCGCTGCTCGCCGCCGCCGCGCTCTTGGACCGCCCGCGCTGGCTGCTGCCCGCCGCCTCGGTGGCGGCCATGGTGGATGGCGCCGTCGGCTCCGGCTTCCACACCCGCGGTGTCGTACGCCGCAGTGGGGGCGCTAAACACTTAATGTACAACATTATGTATGGCCCGCCCCTGCTTGCGCCGCTGCTGTTTGCCGCCTGCGGCTTGTTTGGCCTGCTGGCCAGTGTCATGAGAGGAAACAAGGCATGAAACCTCGCCCCCAGCCCGGCTACTACCCCGGCTTCGACCTCCTTACTCAGGTCTCTTTCTGGGATGAGGCCACCCGCAAAACCGTCCTCAAGCGCCTCGACCCCCCGCCACCGCTCCGCTTTTTCACCCCGCCGGAAGCGCAGCTCCTCGACGCCGTCTGCGCCCGTATCCTCCCCCAGGACGACCGCGAGCCCGACCGCCGCATCGCCATCGTCCCCGTCATTGACGAGCGCCTCGCCGAGGGCCGCATCAACGGCTACCGCTTCGCCGACATGCCGCCCGACGCCGACGCCCACCGCCTCGGCCTCGAAGCCATCCAGGCCATCAGCCGCCACCTGCACCGCCGCGGCTTCGAGCACCTCACCGGCCTGGAAAAAGACGCCGTGCTGCTGACCATCCACGACGGCGCTCCGCCCGCCGGCGAACACGTCTGGCATCAAATGTCGGTGATCCGCTACTGGAAGTTCCTGCTCGATGACGTCGTCACCGCCTACTACCAACACCCCTGGGCCTGGAACGAAATCGGTTTCGGCGGCCCCGCCTACCCGCGCGGCTACATGCGCCTCGAACGCGGCGAGCCCGAACCTTGGGAAGTGCGCGAACAGCGCCACGTCTGGTCCCCTCCCGCCGATTCTTTCTCGGGCGAGTTCACCCCGCTCGCCGAAGCCGGCCCCTGCTGGAAGAAGAAGAAGTTGCTAGTTGCTAGTTCCTAGTTGCTAGTTAAGGCTCAGCATCTGCGGCGGGCCTCGATAATCCACGCGACCGCAAGCCCCCCTCTCCGCCGCAGCCTATGAGCGCCCCTGCGACGGCAGCCCGGCCGCCGCGCCTTCACTAGCAACTAGCAACTAGCAACTAGCAACTAACCCGAACGTGGGACATCAACATCGGCTCGGCCCGATGCAGCGCATGGCCGTCCCCGGCCGCCGCTTCCGCGACACGGAGCTGATTGACTTCTGCATCGTCGGCGTGGGCGCCGCCGGCGGCGTCCTGCTGCAGCGCCTCGCGCGCGCTGGCTTTACCGTCGTGGGGCTCGAAGCCGGCCCGCTCTGGGACACCGAGCGCGACTGGGTGAGCGACGAGGCCGGTTCGCACAAGCTCTACTGGAACGAGTTGCGCATCACCCAGGGCAGCGATCCGCTGGCGCTGGGCGAAAACAACAGCGGCCGCGGCGTCGGCGGCGGTTCCGTCCACTGGGCCGCCTTCGTCCCACGGCTGCACCCCTCCGACTTCAGAACCCACTCCGAAGATGGCGTGGGAGTGGATTGGCCCATCCCTTATCAGATCCTCAAGCCCTATTACGAGCTGATCGAGCGCGAAATGCCCGCCTCCGGCCCTGCCTGGTTCCCTTGGGGCGACCCGCACGGTTATCCCTTTGGCCCGCATCCCATGGGCGGGGTCGGCAACATCCTGGTTAAAGGCTGCACTCAGCTTGGCATCCCGGTCTGTGCCGGCGGCCCCGTGGCGATTCTGGCCGGCTCGCGCGACGACCGCCCCCACTGCATCTACCGCGGTTTCTGCATCCAGGGCTGCAAGGTCGGCGCCAAGCAGAGCACGCTCATCTCCCACGTCCCCGACGCACTCGCCCACGGCGCCGACCTGCGCCCGGAAAGCATGGCATCGCGCATCGCCCTCAACCATGACAACCGCGTCCACGGCGTCGTCTACTTCGACGCGGCCGGCGTCGAGTGTCTGCAGCGCGCCCGCGCCGTGATCGTGTCCGGTTATTCCATCGAAACCCCACGCCTGTTGCTCAACTCCGCCTGCCCCGGCCACGAGCAGGGCCTGGCCAACTCCAGCGGCACCCTCGGCCGCTACCTCATGGCCCAGGCCGGCAACGTGGTTATGGGCCGTTTCCCGGACCTGGTCCGCATGTACAAGGCCCCGCCTGCCCATGCCCTGACCGAGGAGTTTTACGAAACCGACCCCAAGCGCGGCTTTGCCCGCGGCTTTGCCGTCCAGACCGTCGGCCCGCTCCCCATCGCCTTCGCCAAGCAGATGGTCACCGCCAAGGGCGCCTGGGGCTGGGGCATGCGGCAGGTGATGATGGACTACAACCACTGGGCCGCCCTCGGCCTGCTGGGCGAGATCCTTCCCCACGCCGACAACCGGGTCGAAGTCGCCGCCGATTCCAAGGACAAATTCGGTATTCCGGTGGCCAAAGTCACCTTCAACCTCCATGAGAACGACCACAAGCTCATCGCCTTCGGCCAAAGGAAGGTGGAAGAGATCCTCTGCGCCGCCGGCGCCGAGGAGATCGCGGCCGAGCCCCGCTTCGCCCACCTGGTGGGCGGGTCACGCATGGGCGACGCCCCGCGATCTTCGGTCACCGACAAATTCGGCCGCACCCACGACGTCCCCAACCTGTTCGTCTGCGACGGCAGTCTGATGCCCACCCAGGGATCGGCCAACCCCGGCCTCACCATCCAGGCCTTGGCAGCGCGCATAGCTGATTATTTGATCGCCAACGCCGCGGCGATATTCAGCGGGAGCCCGCCCAGCCGCCAGGAGCCGCCGATGCACCGCGATCTGTCCCCGCCGGCGACATGGGGCCATGGCGTTCCTCGCTGGGGCTGAGAAACAGCACCAGCAGCAGCGGCGCCGCGCAAATATCAATCAGCAGCGTCGGCACCCACATCAGCAGCCCGCCCAGGCGCTGATCCACGAGCGGCGTCAGGCCCCACCCCAGCCCGGCCGCGGCCGCCCCGTACCCGGCGTAGAGGCCCACCGGCGCTGCAAAAATGGCTGTGCCCAGCGCCAGGTTGGCCGCCATGCGGCTAAACAGGTAAAGAATGGACGAGCTCGCCGGCATCCGGCTCGCGCGCCGCGGCGCCAGCACCGGCCACCAGAAAATGCTGGCGCTGACCAGAAAACAGAGATGCTCGAATACATGTAGCGCAGCATGCGCCACCGCCGCGTTATAGCATGCCGGAACATGCCAAACTGCCAACGTGCCAAACCCGATCGCCCAGGCGGTCATCGGCCGCCGCAGTTGCCGCTCCACCCGCCCGATCAACCCCGGCAAGGGCAGGGAAGCGGGCAAGCTGAGCAGCAGCAGCGGCGCCACGAACTCCAGCAGCAGCAAATGCTGCGCCATGTGCGCGCTGAAAAAATAATGATCCGCGAGCGTGTCCAGCGGCGAAATCAACGCCAGAGCCAACGCCGCATCGCCCGCCACACAGCAGGCCACCTTCAGCCGCCACCAGTCCTCCCGGGCCAGCCGGCTGACCCCCCAAACGTACAACCCGAGCAGCGCTGAACACCCGATGAGGACCGACGGCTCGAAATCCCAAGGTATCGCCACGGTGTTTAGTTGCTAGTTGCTAGTTCCTAGTTGCTAGTTGAAGGCTCGGCGTTTGCGGCACGCGCCGGAAGTCGCCACATCGGCACTGGTCCGCCCGTGGCCAAGGGGGTGAAGAAGTTGCTAGCTGCCAGCAAGGGCTCAGCAGCCGGCATGGGCGCCGGACGACGCGATCATTCCGCGCCTTAACTAGCAACTAGCAACTAGCAACTAGCAACTTTTCCCCGGGCGCCGGACGACGCGATCATTCCGCGCCTTAACTAGCAACTAGCCACTAGCCACTAGCAACTTTCCCATTCGCCGACAGCGGGTGCGCATTCGCCGACTTCTCCCTACCCCCGGCGCCGGTGCCCCCTACTCTGAGCCCATGAGCGATGCCAACGATGCCACCTTACGACCCTACCGCCGGACCTGCGGCCGCGGCCTTTTCGTCCCGCTGATCATTATCGCGGTCGGCGTGATTTTTCTCCTCGACCAGTTGCATGTTTATCCAGCCGATTTCGTCTTCCGCTACTTCTGGCCGGCCGTGTTCATCATCTTCGGCCTCGACC
>JBOGKJ010000205.1:0-11739 GCA_050745565.1 Terriglobales bacterium
ATCGAACGGCGAGCAGGACGCGCTGTCTGGAGGACGATGGCACCAGGGCAGGTGCTGCGCCGCCCATTTTTCTAGACGGGCGCGCTATGCCGCGCGTGGCAGCGGCTGGGTTGGTGAGAAATGCGGACTAGAGGTCGGGCCGCGCCGCTTCGTTAACCGGGAGCGGTGAAACCGCCACTGGCGCTTTCACCCCGTTGGAATTCCGCAGCCCTTCGGGCCGATTTTGCCCGCAGTGCAAACGGCGCGACTCCCGCGAATCGCGGCTTAATGCACCGTAATGCTGCCGCTGGCGGTGTGCGCGATCAGGGTGGCCGTCGGCGGGGCCGGCCCGCTGCCGATCACGCCCTCCCAGCTATGGCGTCCAAACGAGGCTTGGCGCTCGGTAGGGTGGTCAACGCGTATCCCGCCGCTGGCGGTCTGCAACCGCACCGTGGCCACCGTGGATGCCGGAAGCAAGATGCGGATGCTCCCGGAAGCCGCGGAAATGTTCCATTGATTGTCTCCCGTCAGCACGCCGCCAACCCGGATGCTGCCGCTGGCGGTGTGGGCAGTGAAGTCGCCGCGCACCTGGTCCACTTCGATTTCGCCGCTGGCGGCGTGAATCTCCCCACCGGCGTCGAGCTTGCCCACCTGAATGCCGCCGCTGCCGGTGGTGGCGCTGAACCGCCCGACGACTTCCTCGCCGCGAATCTCCCCGCTGCCGGTGCCCGCGCGCAGTTCGCCCCCGACGCGGCTGAACTCAATCGTGCCGCTGCCGGTCTGTGCGTGCACGCTGCCGGCTAGATGGTCAATCTCGATCCTGCCCGAGCCCGCCCCCAGCTCGGCCGCCTCGTTCAACCCCTCCACCTGAATCGTGCCGCTGCCGGTATGCGCCTCCAGGCTGGTGTCGGGCGGGGTGGTGATGACGTAGGAGATGGATAGGTTGTTGACCCAGCCGCTGTTCACGCGATGAATGACCACGGCGTTGCCGGCCTGCTCGATGGGCGGATGGGCTTCAACCTGCGCAATCTCGTCCGGGTTGTTGCCGCCAAACAGACTCCAGCCCTGGCTGATGGTTCCGTCAACGGTTACCGCGCTGCCCGGCGCCCCGGTGACGTGGATGCTGCCGGAGCCGTTTTCGACCGTGAGTCGAACTTGCCCGCTTATATTGAACGACCGGTGAAAGGATCCCGTGTGCTGCGCCCAGGCCGGCGTCAGCAGCAGCAGAATCACGGGCGCGGCCATGCCAAGTCTGGTCTTCATGAATACTCCTACGCCCTCCCGCCGCCGCCGGTTCCCTGCGCCGGGCCCGCGCCCATCGGATTAGTCGGCGGCCAGGGCCTCGCCGCCAGGAAGCGCCGCCCACTTCTCCAGCAGTATCAGGCTGGCGGCATAGTCTAAGCCGCCCAGCCCTTCCTCGTCGGCCACGGCGTAGACTTCCTCGACGGTTTCAAGCGCCGGCAGCTTTACCCGCAGATCGCGTGCGTGCTCCAGCATCAGGCGCATGTCCTTCAGCATCAGCCGCAACGGGAAATTCGCGGTGTAGTTGCGCTGCCTGATCGCTTCCGCCTTGTAGTCGGTCACCCCGCTGCGCAGCATGGTCGAGCCAATGATGTCGAGCATCTGCTCGACCGTTACCCCGGACTTTTCCGCCAGCACCAGCCCCTCGATAAATCCCTGGTAGATCAGTGCGATATTCAGGTTCATGGCCAGCTTGGCCGCCAGCCCCATGCCGTTGCCGCCAATGTGAAACACTCGTTTCCCCATGGCGGCAAACAGCGGCTGCAGTTGCTCCACCGCCGCGCTCTCGCCGCCCGCGATGAATATCAGCTCGCCGGCCTCGGCGCCGCGGCGCGAGCCGGTCACCGGGCAATCCACCCACCCCGCCCCGCGTTCGGCGAATTGCGCCGCCAACGCCCGGCTGGCCCGCGGCGAAATCGTGCTGGAATCGGCCACCAACTGCCCCGGCCGGATGGCCTTCAGCATCTCCCCGGCCACCGCTTCCACCGCCGCCGTATCGCTCAGGCACAGCCAAATGACCTCGGCCCCGGCCGCGCCTTCCGCGGGCGAGTCCACCCAACTGGTCCCTTCGATCTCAGCCTTTTCCGGCGTCCGGTTCCAGACTCGTACGTGGTGGCCGGCGCGGGCCAAATTCGCCGCCATCGGCGCTCCCATGATGCCGGTCCCTAAAAAAGTGATGTGCATAGGTTTGGCTTCGTCCTAATTCAACGTTATCATCCACCACACGCGCCGCTCTGGAAAAAGCGCCGCGCGCCAGTCGAGGCAACTTGGACAGGTGAAGGCACCGGTGGCGCGTTTACCGAGCAGAGCGGGCGCGCGTCGCCGCCAAGCGAATTCCGGCCGCAGCCCGCCCATCGCGAGGGCGTCCTGAGATGGGCGACCGTGCCGCTTTTTGCCGCCGGGCGCTATCCTTAAGAAACTGCATGCTCAATCACGCGTTGGCTGGGTTGCTCGCTGGGGTCAGCCAGTTCATCATCGCCGCCATCGCCTCACTCGGCTATGGCGGCGTACTGCTCATGATGGGGCTGGAGTCTGCCTGCATCCCGCTGCCCTCGGAGGTCATCCTCCCGTTTGCCGGGTACTTGGCGTCTACCGGGCGGTTCCAACTGGTTTGGCTGGCCATTGTGGGCGCCCTCGGGTGCAACCTGGGGTCGATGGTCGCCTACGCAGCCGGCTACTATGGCGGCCGTCCACTGGCGCTGCGCTACGGGCGCTGGTTCTTGCTGGCACCCGGCGACCTTGACCGCGCCGAAGCCTGGTTTCGCCACCGCGGCGATATCACCGTCCTCGTCAGCCGTATGCTGCCGGTCGTTCGCACTTATATTGCCCTGCCCGCCGGGGTGGCGCGCATGCCCCTTTTGCGGTTCCACGTATATACGTTCGTCGGATCCCTACCATGGTGCTGGTTGCTGGCCTACCTGGGTTACCGACTAGGCAAAAATTGGGAGCAGGTTTCGCCCTATGTACATCATTTTGACCTGGTGTGGGCCCCCGTCCTCGCCGCCCTAGTACTGTTCGGACTCTGGCATCACCTCCGACATCTGAGGCCTAAATCCATAAAAATGGAGTAAAAACAACAAAAGGTGCTTAATGACCCATGGTCAGTGAAATTAACTTCCATCTTGGGGCCTTTAGTGTTGCCTTTAAACCACTACGTAGCATGGCTATTGGCGATTTTTAGTGTTTGGCAGCTAGCGTGCTAGCATAATAAGCGAGACGCCTCGATTTGTTGTCCTAAAATCAGGCAGGAAAAGGAAGCCGACTTTTCCGGGGGGAAGCGAGTCGGCTTTCTTTTTTTTGTCATCGCATTCCTCGCGGACGGCGCACACCAATCGGCCGCTCTTGCATCGCATAGATATGGAGTTCCGCACTTTCCGCCTTCAGTTGTGGTGTTTCTTGCTGCCGCTGCTGGTTTTGGTGCTTCCGGCCCAGCCGACTCAGTCCTCGCAGCCGCCGCCCTCCGGCGGATCCCAAGTGGCACAGTCGCCTTCGGCTACGCCGTCGACGCCCGTCGCCGGGCCGTCCGTGTCCGTCGAACCGGTTGTGGGTCAGTTGCAGGCCGCCTTGAACCGGGTGGGCGCCAGCATGGCGGCGCTGCAGCCCGACGCGTGGCGCGTGCCCAAGACTGGGCAGCAAGCCTTGCTGGACAGCCAAGCCTCGGTGGCGAACAACCTGCAATCGGCGATGCCAGAGCTGCTGGAGAGGTTCAAGGCATCGCCTGGAAACACCGGCGCGGCATTTCGTCTTTATCGGGATGCGGCAGCAGTGTTGGGTGTGGCGCAGCACAGCGCCGACGTGGCGCCGGAGCGGGCAGGCGCCGAACGCTCAAACCTGGTGGCCGGCAACCTGGCGCTCAGCGCCGCTCTCGACCGTCTCGGGGACTGGATCGAAGCCGAAGGCAGCGCCAACTTCGCCTCACTGACCGAGCTTGAGGCGCAGCGGCGCGCTCAGGCTCAGGCCGCCAAGGCGGCCCCGCCGACGCCGCAAACCCTCATCATCAACGACGCCAACACCACCGCGGCCGGCAAGGCCAAGAAAAAATCCGCCGCTCCGAAAATTCCACACCGCTGAACCCCGCCTCAGCGGGAGGGGCTGGCCGGCCGCGCCGCCAACCCGCAGGCGCTGGCTGGCCGGCCGGATTGCGGTCGAAGTAGGCGATCGGCAGGGGCGCTACGAGGGAGTGGGGAGGGGGCGCACCTGCTGCGCCGATTGTGGCCCTACCTGCGGCGCTACCGCGAGGAGGCAAGGTGGACGCGGCCTGAGCAGAGTGGGCGCGCGTTGCCGCCAAGCGAGTTCCGGCCGCAGCCCGACCAGGACCGGGGCCCCTGGCGCGCTGGGGCGCTGGGGTGGCAGCAGGAGGGCGTCGTGAGCAAGGCGGCCGTGCCGCTAAAGCAGAATCAGCGCCGCCGCCCAGAGCGGCATGCGCATACGCAGAACCTGCTCTCAGTGAAACCGGCGACGTGGGAAGTAGGCGCGCGCGGCGTCCTGGAGTAGAAACTGCCCGGCAATACAAACTGGGCAGCGTCCCTATCTACCATTGGCTACGCCAACGCCGTTCTTGCGCTACCCCACCGGGATCACCAAGTCCAGACGCAAATCCATCGCCACCCAGTACTGCGAGTCCGTCCGCACCGGGCTGCGATGCTTCCGCCAAACGGCGAACACTTCATAGCTCACGTTGGGCTTGAGTTGGTGAAACACGAACTGGCCGTTGGCCGCGGTGACCACGCTGCGAATCGCCTTCGTCTTCATATCCTGCAGGTCGACAATCGCGCTTGCCAGCGGACGGTTGTGCGCGTCCATCACCACCCCATGCACACTCCGCCCCAGCGGCGGCGGCGGCGCCAATTGTTGCTGTCCCGCCGCGCTCAGGGCCACCACCAGCATCAGTGCGGCCGCGCCTAGCAATGACGGCCGCGCCAGGCGCTCAGTTTTCGTCCTCGTCGTTATCGCCGTCGTCTTGGTCCTCGTCGTCGAAATCCTCGTCCTCGTCTTCATCCTCGTCGAGGCCGTCCTCATCCTCCTCGTCGAGGTCCTCGTCGTCGTCCTCGTCGTCGCTGGCGTCGATCCGGTTCAATTCCAGCGGTTGGGGGTTGGTGATTTCAAACTTGGCGCCACAGTCTTCGCAGCTCACAATGCCGCCCTCCTCAAGTAGTTCATCGTCCAAATCCATATTGGCCTCGCATGCGGGGCAGTAAACCATGCCACCCTCCTCGACCTGCGCGTCGAAGCTGCCGTTGCACAGCCAACGCGCCTACGATTAAGATACACAGGTTCAAGCCGGTAAGGGGATACATGCCAAATTTTCGCCACTCCACGGTTGCCGCCGCCATCTTCCTACCTTTGCTGGTGGGCTTGTCCACGCTCTCGGCCACGGCGCAGAGCGGCGTCGAGCCACCCCAGGCGCCCGTGTTCCATCTCACCACGCTCGCCGCCCGGCCCCGACCCCGCGACGCCCGCATGGAAAAAATCGTCGCCGACCCCGCCTTCGATGCCTCCCGCATCAAGGCCATGGACAACCAACTGATCGGGTTCGGCAACCGCGTCGCCACCTCCGACTTTCACCCCGGCGCCGAGGGCACCCCCGGCGCGACCGCTGAGAGCACCGCGACCCGCGGCGTGGTCCCGGCCCGGCAATGGATCGAATCCCAGTTCCAGGAAATCTCGCGCGCCAGTGGCGGCCGCCTGCAAGTCAGCACCGATACCTTCGCGGTGCCCAAGGGCTCGCGCGTGCCCGAGGACCAGACCATGTCCAACGTGGTCGCCATCCTCCCCGGCACTGATCCCAACGACCACCGTGTCTTCGTCGTCAGCGGCCATTACGACACCCTCCCCGCCGACTTCAAGCTGGACGGCCCCGGCGCCAACGATGACGCCAGCGGCACCATCATTTCCATGGAATCCGCCCGCGCCCTCGCCAAGTACAAATTCCCGGCCACCATTGAGTTCCTCACCGTCGAAGGCGAGGAACAAGGCCTCTACGGCAGCCGCCACGCCGCCGCCGAAGCCAAGGCCAAGGGCGAGGACATCGCCGGCATGCTCAACGACGACATGGATGGCGGCGACCAGACCCCCGGCTACAAAAACACCAATATCGTCCGCATCTTCAGCCAGGGCGTGCCCCCGCGCGCCACGCCCGAGGAACTGCGCCGCATCGTGGCCAACTCCTGGGAGAACGATTCACCCTCGCGCGAGCTGGCGCGCTTCGCCTCCGAAGTTGCCCGGGTCTACCTGCCCCGCTTCACCGCGCTACTCGAGTACCGCCCCGACCGCTTCCAGCGCGGCGGCGACCAGGAACCGTTTGTGGACGCCGGCTACCCCGCCGTCCGCTTCAGCGAGTACCACGAGAACTCCAACCACCAGCACAAGGCCCTGAGCGTCGCCGCCAATGGCGTCGAAATGGGCGATCGCGGTAAATGGATCAGCCCCGCCTACATCGGCAACGTCGCCCGCGTGAACGCGCTCACGCTCGCCGCCCTCGCCTCGTCGCCGCTGCCCCCGAAAACGGTCTATTTCCGCGGCGGCCAGGCCATCGGCACCCCGGTCGAGTGGACTCCGGTCGCCGGCGCCGCCGGCTATCGCATCCTGCTTCGCCCCACCGCCTCGCCGCAGTGGACCATCCGCATCCCTGCGCCGCCGGTTGCGGCCGCGGCCACCCCCGGCATGGGCCCGCTCGACCCCGCTCAGCCCATGTACGAGATCACTATCCCGCAATCGCCCGACAACTACTTCATCGCCGTCGTCTCCCTCGACCAGGCCGGCCACGAAAGCCTGCCGACACTCGGCTCAACCCGCCCCTTCCGCTTTGGCCGCGGGCGCGGCGGACGTGGCCGTGGCGCCACCGGCGCCCGTGGCCGCGGCATTGGCGGCCCCGGCCGCTAGTCTCCTGAGTCAGAAATGCCGCGCTGCTGCCGTTCACCCGCATGCGACTTTTCCCCAGGACGGGGACGCGCCCGGTGCAGAGCGGGCTCGCGTTGCCGCCCAGCGAATGCCGGCCGCAGTCCGGCCAGCACTGGGATCCCCGGCGCGCCGGCGCACTGGGGTGGCAGCGGGAGGGCGTCCTGAGAAGGGCGGCCGCGCCGCCTTCTGACTCAGGACGCTAACCGGTGCGCGTCACCCCCCGCCCCCGCCGCCGCCGCTACCTCAGCGCGCCCATCGCTGCCGTCAGCGCCGCCGTCATTGATGCCGGCCGCGTGCTGTTGGTGCAGCGCCAGCTCCCGCCCTGGGCCGGCGCCTGGAGCCTGCCCGGCGGCGCCGTCGAGCTTGGCGAAACCGCCCTCGCCGCCGCCGCCCGCGAAGTCTTTGAGGAAACCGGCATCCTCCCCGTCGTTGATGAGCCCATCGCCGTGCTCGATCCCATGCTGCGTGATGACAACCACCGCCTGGAATATCACTACGTGCTGATCGTCTACGCCGCCCACCTCCGCCCCGGTTCTCGCCAGAGCAAGCCCCCGGGCAAGCCCGCCACCGACGCCAGCGCCATCCGCTGGGTCACCGCCGATGAGCTCGAGCACCTCCGCCTCACTCCGCGGCTCAAATCCCTGCTGCTGCCGCTGCTCGCATAAAATGGAACAATCCGCCCTCGCCCTCACCTTTGGAGTCGCCTATGCTAGCTACCGGAACAGCCCAGCGGGTCACGATCTTCGTCGGTGAGGGCCATCGCCGCCATGGCCGCAGCGTCTATATGGCGGTGTTTGACTTCCTCTACTACCACCGGGTGGCGGGCGCGACCGTCACGCGCGGCATCGCCGGCTTCGGCGCCGACCACCACCTGCACTCCGCCGACATCCTAGCCGCCAGCGAGAACCTGCCCATCAAAATCGAGTTCATCGAAAGCGAGGATCGGCTGCAGGAGTTGCTCCCCAAGATCCGCGACATCATCGGCGACGGTGTGATCGCCGTGCAGCCCATCCAGGTCTATTTCGCCGGCGGCGCCAGCGCGCCGGCCTCCAAAGCCGCTCCGGTCCCCCTGCCCCACGCAGGCCTCGAGGGCCGCGGCAAGCTGATGCGCATCTATGTCCGCGAGCGCGATCGCTGGCATGGCCGGCCGCTGCACGAGGCCATCGTCGAGAGCTTGCGCGCCCACGACCTTGCCGGTGTCACCGTCTACCAGGGCATCGCCGGCTACGGCGCCGGCGCGCGCCACCCCAAGGGCGGCGCCGCCTCTGGCGGACCGCCGATGATGCTCTCGGTGGTCGACACCGAGGAGCGTATTCGCGCTTACCTGCCGCTGCTGGACGATATGCTGACCGGCGGCCTCGTCGTGCTCTCCGATGTCGAGGTAATCAAATACTCCTACGCCGGCAACCCGCCGGAGCACCAGCCGTGAAGACTGAAGACAAGGGGCGGTTGCTGCGCATCCATATCGGCGAAAAAGATCGCTATCAGGGGCGCCCCCTGCATGAAGAGATCCTGGCGCGCTGCCGCGGCGTCGATGTGGCCACCGCCTGTGTCTACCGCGGCGTCGAAGGCTACGGCGCCAGCTCCATGGTGCACCGCGCCGGCCTGTTCGGGCGCAGCAGCGACGCCCCCATCGTGGTCACCATCATCGCCACCATCGAACAAGCCGCCCGCCTTGGACCGGCTTTGGCCGAGATCGTGGACGAAGGGCTGATCGCCATTGCCGATGTCGAGGTTATGCGGTACTCCGAAGCGCCCGCCCCGCAAGGCGGCCCCGGGTGCTGATCGCCGCCATTGCCATCGCCGGCGCGCTGGGCGCCCTCAGCCGCTGGGGCCTCGGTCAACTGATGCTGAAGTGGGTCGGCCCGGCCTTTCCCTATGGCACGCTCTCGGCCAACCTGATCGGCTGCTTCATGCTCGGACTGGTCATGGAGCTGGGCGAGCGCGCGGTCTGGATGAACGCCGAAGTGCGGATTGCAATCAGCGTCGGCTTCATTGGCGCCCTCACCACCTTCTCCACCTGGGAGTTTGAAACCTTCCGTATGGCCCGGCGTGGTGACATGCTGCTCGCCGCCGGCAACTTCGCCGTCAACATCATTTTCGGTTTTGTGCTGATTTGGGCTGGCGGCCGCCTGGTCGCGGGGATCCTGCGCTAACCCTATCCATAGTGGGTCCCGGTCCGCCTCCCCAACCTATATGGTTTAAGCTCTTGATTCGTAGGGGAAAATGCAGCTACTATGCCTGCAGGTCCTGGGCTCAGTCTGGGAGACAGGGGAGCAGGCGTGCTGAAACTCAAAAAGCTGCAAATGCAGGGCTTCAAATCCTTCTGCGAGCGTACGGAAATGAGCTTTCCGGGCGTCGGCGTGGTCGCCATCGTGGGGCCCAATGGGTGCGGCAAGTCCAACGTCGCCGATGCCATCGGGTGGGTGCTGGGTGAACAGTCAGCGAAATCCCTGCGCGGCGGCCGGATGGAGGACGTTATCTTTGCCGGCACTAGTGAGCGCGCCCCCATGGGCATGGCCGAGGTCAGCCTGACCTTGACCGATCCGGCTGCCTACGAGCCGGTCGCGGATGAGCCCGAAGCCGACCCAGCTCCGCTCGCCGCCGACCAGGGTTGGGACGATGAGGCCGCGCCCGCGCCAGCCAGCCCGGAAGGCGATGCCGGCGCACCGGCGACGGCGGCCGGCGGGGTGGTGCTCACCATCCGCGAGCGGCGTAAAGCGCGCCAGCACAATCGGCGCGGCGAAATCGTGGTGACCCGCCGCCTATTCCGCAGCGGCGAGAGCGAGTACCTGATGAATGGCCGGCTCTGCCGGCTGCGTGATATCCAGGAACTGTTCATGGGCACCGGATTGGGGCCGGAGTCCTACGCCATCATCGAGCAGGGGCGCATCGGCCAGATCCTCAGTTCCAAGCCGCACGAACGCCGCGCCGTCATCGAAGAAGCCGCCGGCGTGAGCCGCTACAAGGCCAAGCGGCGGCAGGCGGAAGCGCGCCTGGAAGCGGCGCGCCTGAACTTGAACCGCATCAACGACATCTTTGAGGAAGTCACCCGCCAGGTGGGCTCGCTGAAGCGCCAAGCCGCCAAGGCCCAGCGCTGGCGGGAGCTGAAGCAGGAACTCGATGCCCGGCAGCGGGACTGGCTCCGGGTGCAGGCCGCGGCCGCGCTGGCGGAAGCGGCCGCGCTGCAACAGCAGCGCGACGAAGCGCGCCAGACGTTGGCGCAGGCCGAGCAGTATCTGCGCGGCCTGGAGCAGGAACGCGCCGCGCAGTTGGCGGACTGCGCCAGCCGCGAGCTCGACCTGCGGCGGGCGGGCGAGCGTACAGTTGGGCTGCAGCGGGCCCAGGACCAGGCCGAGCAGCAACTGCGCTACGGCAACGAGCAGGAGGCCGAGTTGCTGCGCCGCGACCAGGCGCTCGAACAACAACAGCGCGAGGCCGGCGGCCAAACCGCGGGCCTGGCCGAGGAATTAACTGCCGCCGCCGCCGCCCACGCCAATGCCGGCGCGCTGGTGGCCGAAGCAGCCGCGCGGCAGCAGGCCCAGCGCGAGGTGCGGCAGTCGGCCGCCGCCGTCCTCGGCCGGCTCGCCGCCGAACTGGATCAGGCGCGCTCGCAGCAGATGACCGCCCTCGCCGCCGCCGCCCAGGCCGCCAACCAGCGCACGCAGGCCGAGGCCGCGCGCCAGGCCGCCGCCGACCGCCTCGAGCGCGCGCAGCGCGAAGCCGCCGAGTCCGCCGCCGAACTGCAGGCCGGCGGCGCCGAGTGCGGCCAGCTTCGCCTCCAGCTCGAGTCCGATGGCGGCCAGCAGTCCGCGCTCGCCCGCCAGGTCGAGGAACTGGCGGCGCGCGGCCAGGAGCTGGCGCGGGCCGAGTCCGCCGCCCGCGGCGCCGTCGAGCAGCTCACCACCACCCTCGCCGAGCTCGGCGCCCGGCGCCGGTCGATCGAGGAAATCGTCGCCCAGCACGGCTACAGCAGCGCTGCCGTGCAACAGTTGTTTGCCGCTCCCGCCGCCGAGCGCGGCTTTCAGCCGCTCGGCGTCCTGGGCGAGTTCGTCGAGGTCGAAGCCCCCTTTGACGGTGTCGTCGAGCAGTTCCTGCAGGAGGAGCTGAACTACGTCGTGGTCGGCAGTTGGGAGGACGCCAGCGCCGGCGTCGGCCTCCTCCGCCACCACGCCCAGGGCCGCGCCACCTTCCTGATTCACGGCACGGGCGCGCATGACGTCGCTGCCGGCCCGGGCGCAAACGGGATGCCCGGCAACGCCGGGCCGGGGCCGGCGCCGATAAATGCGCAGCCGCTCGCCAGCCGCGTGCGGGCGCTCAACGGCTTCCGCCAGGGCCTCGGCGCCATGCTCCCCCGGCTCCGCGACGCGTATTTCTGCGACGACAGCGCCACCGCCCGCGCCCTGGCCACCGAGCACCCCCGCGATTACTTCCTGACCCCGAACGGGGAGTGCTTTCACAACATCACCGTCAGCGGCGGCGCCGGCGCCAGCCGCGGACCGCTCAGCCTCAAGCGCGAACTGCGCGAACTCGAAACCCGGCAGCAGTCCGCCGCCGCCGAACTCGATTGCGAGCAGCAGCGCCTGGCGCAGTTGGGCCGCGAACGCGCCGATACCGAACGCCAGCTCGAGCAGGCGCGCACCGCCCTCCATGAGCTCGACAAACGCCTGCTCAGCGGCCGCCAGGCCGTCGCCCAACTGGAACTGTCCCTCGCCCGCGCCCAGGCCCGCCGCCAGCAGGCGCAGCTCGATTGCGAGCGCGCCCAGACCGCCGAGCGCGCCGCCGCCACCACGGAAATGGCCACCACCGCCAGCAGAAAGAAGTCGAGTGCTGTCAAAC
>JBOGKJ010000206.1:0-1587 GCA_050745565.1 Terriglobales bacterium
GCTACGTATCCCGGCTTGGCGCAGATCACCATCACCGCGACCAGCGCCGCCGACCCGAAACAATCGGGCCGAGCCACGGTCGTGCTCGCCAATACGGTCACGGTGACGGTGGCGCCGGCGCAGGTGAGCTTGAACCTGGGCGGCACGCAAACCTTCACCGCCACGGTCACCGGGACCGCCAATGGCGCGGTGGTTTGGAGCGTGGATGGATTGCAGGGGGGTGATGGCGCGGTCGGCATCATTAACGCCAACGGGGTTTACGCCGCGCCGGGGGCCATGCCGGCTTCGCCCACCGTGACCATCTCCGCGGCCAGCGTGGCCGATCCGACGGCCACGGGCAGCGCCACGGTTACGCTCCAGGTGGCGCCCAATACTTTTAGCCTTTCGCCCGCCACTACGACGCTCACGCTGGGCAAGGCGGAGTCCGCCACGCTGCCTTACAAGATCACCGCCGGGGCGGGGTTCAACGGCACCGTGACGTTCGCCGCGCTGGGCCTGCCACCCAACGTCAGCGCGCAGTTCGCCCCGCCGGCGGTGACCGCAACGGGCGCCGTGCAACTGACGCTGGCCACCGCCAGCATCAGCCTTGCGGGCTCCGGCCTGCCGATCACCATCCAAGCCACCAGCACCAACGCCGCCGGGGCCACCATCACCCAGACCGCCACCGTGCTGCTGACCATCACCGGCTGGGCGGGCGACGTCAGCACCATCGCCGGAGGGCCGGGGGGCATCGGCTTCGAGGACGGCGCGGGGACCGGCGACGAACTGACGCCCTACGCCGTCACCACCGACGGCGGCGACAACGTGTACTTCACCGACGGCGAGGGCTACGCGATCCGCGATTTTAATATCCCGGCGGCCACGGTCACGACGCTGGTGGGCAACCCCTACAATTTCGCTTTTGCCGACGGCGAGGGGCTGGCGCTGGACACGCGCACGCAAACCTTCTACGCCGCCGACGCGCACGACAATCAGATATTGGCCTACACTGCCGGCAGCCCAGCCACGCGGGTGCTGGCGGGCAACGGGTATACCGGATACGTGAACGGGGCGGGAGCCACGGCGGAGTTCGCCCAGCCGCACGGCGTGGTCCTGTCCGCCGACCGGACGACGCTCTATGTCGCCGACACCGACAACGACGTGATCCGCAGCCTGGATATTGCCACCGGGCAAGTGAGCACGCTGGCGGGCCAGCCGGGGGTGGCGGGGCATGCCGACGGCGCCGGCGCCAACGCCATCTTCTGCCGGCCGTTCGGCTTGGCGCTGGATCCCGCCGGCGCCAATCTGTACATCACCGATAGCTGTTCCTACACCATCCGCGAGCTGAATTTGGCCGCCGACACAGTAACGACCGTGGCCGGCAGCGGCAAGGCCGGGACCAATGATGGCCCGGCCTTAGAAGCCGAGTTCACCGGACTCGCCGGCATCGCCGTGGATCCCCACCCCGGCCCGCCGCTGCTGTATGTCTGCGACGGCAACCGCATCCGCGCCGTGGTGCTGGGCAATCCGGCGATTGTTTACACCCTGGCGGGCCAGCCCGGCGCCGGCGAACAAGACGGCAACGGCGCCCAGGCATCGTTCTACGCC
>JBOGKJ010000207.1:0-12742 GCA_050745565.1 Terriglobales bacterium
CGAGCGTCTCAGCGAGCAGGGGCAGGGGCCCGCGCCCGTCACTGTCGCCTGCAGTTCCCCCCGCTGTTCACTTTTTGTGTGGAGCGAGGCTCTTCAGCTCCATGTCGGCGCGGCGGCGGGCTTCGCTGCTGGGGTAGTTCTTCACCAACGCCTTGAGCTCGCTCAGAGCCGCGACGCGGTTGCCTTGCTTGAGCAGGCTGATGCCCTTGTTGAACTCCGCGTTCGGCGCCTGGGCATTGTCGGGGTACTGCACGATCACCTGGTTGAAGGAGTCGATCGCCTCGTTGTACTGCTCCTTCTGCATGAAGACGGTGCCGAGGTAATACATGGCGTCGGGCGTCTGGGGGTCATTGGGGTAGGCGCGGATGAAGCTGGCGAGCTCGGACTGGGCCGTGGCCTTGTCGCTCTGGAAATCGTTCAGCGCCGCCTGGTACTGGGCCGCGGCGGGGGAGACGACCGGAGCGCTGGTGCTGCCGTTGGTGGCCGCGTTTACGCCCGCCGCGTCGCTGGCATTGGCGCCCACCGGCGGGGTGGCGCCCGCCGCGCTGCCGGCGGGGGTGGCGCCGGCGGCATTGGCGCCCGCCGGTCCCTGACCCGGGGCGGGAATGGTCTGCTGCAGTTGATGGACCTGCTGCAGCGTTTCATTTATGCTCGTGAGCCGCTGCTTCAGATCGCCGATGGCGTCGCTGATCGACTGGAACTGCTGGCTCATGTCGGTCTGCCGCTGCGCGGCCACGTCCCGGTTGCCGCTGAGATCGTGCTCGATGCTCGCCAGCGTGGTCGAGAGCTTGTTGACCGTGTCGGTATTCTGCTGCACCAGCCCCTGCACCGCGCCCATTTGCAGCGTCAGGCTCTTCTGCAGGTCCTGCACCTGGCCGAGTAGCAGGTCCACGGTCTTCTGCAGTTGGATGATTCCCTTGTCTTCAGCCAGCGCCTGCGGCGTGAATGTCACCGCCCCCAGCGCCAGCACCACCATCAAGGCCACCAGATTTTTCCGCATGTCCGCATCCTCCGGCCCGAGCCCGACGGCAGGCCCGGTTCTGAAAATTGTAGCTCCAGCGGCCCCAACAAAACAGCACCTGATCAGGCCCCATGGTGCCTAGCCAGGTGCTGCTCGCCGCCAGGGCGCGATCGCTAACGGCTAGTGGCTAACGGCTAACGGCTATTGCCCCTTATTGACCTTGCCGCGGCGGTTGAGCTGATAGCAGTCGTCGCTGGCCTGGGTGCAGAACGGGTCTTCCTTGCCCACGCTCGAGGTCGAGATGCGGCTCGAATCCACCCCCTGCGAAACTAGGAAGTTCTTCACCGCGTCGGCGCGGCGATCCCCCAGCGCCATGTTGTACTCGGCGCTCCCGCGCGCGTCGCAGTGGCCCACGATCTGGATGTCAATGCCGGGATGGGCCTTGAGATAATCGGCATCCTGCTGCAGCACCTGCTGGGCATCCGGGCGGATATCGCTGCGGTCGTAGTCGAAAAAGGCGTCCTTGACGACCTCGTTGAAGCCCGGCTCATTGACCGCCGTCGGCGGCGGCGTCGGTTGCGGCGGCGGCGGCTCCGACACGGTGATGCGCACCGCGGCGTTGGCGGTCTGGCCGTCGGCGCCGGTGGCCACCACCTGATAGTCGGTGGACTCGGAGGGAGTGACCGGCTGGTTACCGTTCAGGTTCACCGCCGCGCCATTCAACTCCACCTTGACGGCGTCGGTCGAGGCCCAGGTCAGCGTCGAGCTCGCGCCGCTGTCAATCGCGGTCGGCGATGCCTGCAGCGTGATGGTGGGCGCCGGGGCGGCGGCCGGCGGCGCCGGCGGCGGCGGCGGCGGTACGGCCTTGTGGCCGCAGGCGGCGAGACCGATACTCAGCACCAGCGCCGCGCCCACGCTGATGACCCGTGCGAACGATGATGATGCGGATTTGTGCTTCATGGCCTTGGTCCTTTCTCGATGTCCATTTGCTGATTAATGCCACGACCAGTTGGGCATTTCATTGTTGCCTTTGCTGGTCAATTCGGTGGGATGGGAACCGTCCGCCGCGACCGTATACAGTTGGGTGTGGTAGGGCGGACCGGATTCAAACACAATGTGACGGTTATCGGGTGCCCAACTGGGAAAATCATTGCGGTTTCCATTATGGGTCAGTTGCTCATACTTTTGATTGCCAAAAAACCAGAGGTAAATATCTGAGGCGCCGCTGTTTTCCCCTCCCCCCGTCCGCACCCAGGCGAACGCCAGGGTCGTGCCGTTGGGCGACCACGAGGGGCTGACGGCATAGCCGGCGATGGGCAGGTGCTGGACGTTGCTGCCGTCGGCGTTCATGGTGAAGATGGAAGGCAGCCCAAGCCGGCTGCTGGCGAAGGCAATTTGGTCAGGACTGCCGGGCGCGGGCTTCGGGTTCCAGGCGGGGGCGAAGTTGTCGTAGCCGTGGGAGAAGGTGATCCGCTTGAGGCCGCTGCCGTTGGCGTTGATGGTGTAAATCTCCTCGCTGGAGCCATTCATGTCGGAGGCAAACGCGAGTCTGCCGCCGTCGGGCGACCAGGCGGGGGTGCCGTTGAGATCGCCTTTGAAACTGGGGAAGGGGAGTAACTTGTTGGTTAACAGCGAGAGGATGCGAATTTGGTGGCGGCCGCTGGCCGAACTCATGAACGCCAGCTTGGTGCCGTCTGGGGAAATGCGCGGCGAGTACGCGATCGCCCCCAGCCGCGTCCGCCGCTGCTGGTTGTGGCCGTCGTAGTCCATCGTCCACACCTCCTGATGGCCGCTGCGGTTGCTGATGAAGGCGATCTGGCTGCTGGCGATGCCGGGGCCGAAGCCCAGTGTGGCGATGATGTCGTCGGCGAGGTGGTGCGCAAGCGAGCGCGCCCCCTCGTCGGTGGCCGGGTTGGCGTAGCGCCGGGCGAGCAGCCGCCCCTGCCCGGGCGGCAGCAGGACGTTGTATAGATAGGCATCCACCAGCAGCCCCTTGCCCTGCACCGTAAGCTGGCCAAACACCAGCCGCTGGATGGCCAGCGGCGGTTGACTCCAGGCGGCGCGCGCGGCGGCATTGTCCAGTTGCGATTCGGCCGTCGGCGCCGCCGTGGTGTAGAGGCTGCGGCCCACCATGGTGACCACCGCCGATTGATCGAGATCGTTCCACAGCACCGAGTTGAACGTGGCGCTGAGATCCCCGGGCGTGTTCGAGCCCGCCGCGAACAGCGGCAGCGCCAGCCGGTACTTGCTCGGCCCGACGATGGTGATGGTGGTCTGGTCCTGGGCGCCGAGCGCCCGCCCGCCCGCCAGCACCGCGGCCACCGTCAGCACCGCCATCACGGCCGCCCACACGGCGGGTCTGCGGCGAGAGTTCATCGTTTCCTCAAACTGCGAATGTAGCTGACCAAGTTCCAAATTTCCTCCTCAGAATCCTGATTCCAAGCCGGCATGCCGCTCATGCGTATGCCGTTCCGAATCGAGTAGTAGAGCGCTCCGTCGCTTTTGTTCTCCGTCTGCCCGCCGAGGTCGGGGGCTCGGGGGTAGAGTTGGCGGCCAATCGCGGTCTCGCCACCCCCGTCCTCCCCATGGCACAGCGCGCACTGGGTGTGAAACTGTTGCCTGCCCGCCGCCACCCGCGCCAGGGTGGCCGGATACGGGTTTTTCACCCGGTTCTGGTCGCCCGGCAGCGCTAGCCGGCGGCTCACCGACGCCAGCTCGGCCTCGATCCAGGTGGGCTTGGCGTCGGCGCTGAACCCTTGTGCCGAGTGTAGCCACCCCCACGCCCCCACACCGGCCAGCCCTGCCGCCACCAGCAGAATAATCACTCCTTTACGCATTGCGTGCTGCTGGCTCAAGAATAGCAATAAGCGCTTGGAACTGGTGTCACAAATGGCGCACCCGCTCGCCAGGCACGGCGGACACGGCGGACACGGCGCAAGGACGCATGCCGCGCCCGGCTGATTGCTAATCGCTAATTGCTTGTTGCTTATTGCTAATTGCTTATTGCTTATCGCTTCTTCTGTAAAATAGATCCTGAATGAAATCCGTTGAACTTATACCTCTCGGCGGCCTGGGCGAGTTCGGCCTCAACATGATGGCAATCCGCTACGGCGACGACATGGTCGTGGTGGATTGCGGCCTGATGTTTCCCGAACCCGAGCTGCTCGGCATAGATATCGTCGTGCCCGACGTCAGCTTCCTGGTCGAGCACCGGGCGCAGTTGCGCGCCCTGCTCCTCACCCACGCCCACGAGGACCACATCGGCGCCCTGCCCTACGTCATCGAAGACCTCAACGTGCCGATTTACGGCACCGCCTTCACGCTGGCAATGGTCGAATCCAAGTTCAGCGAACACGGGCTGCTCGACTCCACCCGTCGCCACGTGGTCGAACCCCTGAAGCCGTTTACGGTGGGGCCGTTCTCGATCGAGTACATCCACGTCACCCACAGTATCGTCGGCGCCTGCGCCATCGCCATCACCACCCCGGCCGGCGTGGTCATTCACACCGGCGACTTCAAAATTGATCCCACCCCCAGCGACAACCTGCCGTTTGACCTGCACAGCTTCGCCGCCTACGGCAAGCGCGGCGTGCTGGCGCTGCTCAGCGACTCCACCAACGTGGACCGCCGCGGCCACACCCCCAGCGAGCTCGCCGTGCGCGAGCGCTTCGAAGAAGTCTTTGCCAACGCCGGCGACGGGCGCCTGTTCATCTGCTGCTTCACCAGCTCCATCCACCGCATCCAGCTCGCCGTCGAGATGGCGGCCGAGTACGGACGCAAGGTGTGCTTCCTGGGCCGCAGCATGGAGAACACCACCGCCATCGCCCACCGCCTCGACTACCTCCATCTCCCCGACGGCATCCTGATGCGCCCCCAGGACCTGCGTTCGTTTCCGCGCGAACAGGTCGCCGTCGTGATCTCCGGCAGCCAGGCCGAACCCATGTCCGCCCTCGCCCGCGCCTCGGTCAACAACCACCGCTTCGCCGTCATTTCGCCCGGTGATACTGTCGTCCTCTCCAGCCGCATCATCCCCGGCAACGAGCGCGCCATCTTCCGCATGGTCAACCACCTGTTCAAGCGCGGCGCCAACGTCATCTATGACACCGACGCCTACCCGCCCGTCCACGTCTCCGGCCACGCCTCCCAGGAAGAACTCAAGCTGTTGATCAGTTTGGTGCGGCCCCGCCATTTCGTCCCCGTCCACGGCGAGTTCCGCCAACTGACCCTCCACGCCCAACTCGCCCGCAGCCTGCGCATCCCCAAGCTCGAAGCCCACGTCGCCGAAGACGGCGAAATCCTGGAAATCAACCCCGCCGGCCTCGTCCGCGGCGGCCAGGCCGCCTTCGGACGCGTCTTCATTGACAGCGGCAGCCAGGACGAGGTCTCCGAAGAAGTCGTCGTGCGCGACCGCCGCCACCTCGCCGAAGACGGCATCGTGCTCCCCATCCTGGCCATCAGCAAGGCCACCGGCCAGGTGCAGCGCGAACCGGAAATCATCACCTCCGGCTTCGTCAGCCCCGTCATGGCCGACGGTATGCTGGCGCGGGCGCGCCAGGTGGTGAAAACCTCGGTCGCCAACGCCGGCCGCGAGGAGTCCGGCGACTGGTCCCTCATCAAGGACCGCATCCGGCGCGACCTGCGCAAATACCTGCAGAACGAGACCAACAAGCGCCCGCTGGTGCTGCCCGTCATTCTGGAAGTATGAGCCCCCGCGCCGCCGCCGGCCTGCTCCTCCCTGCCCTCGCCGGGCTGTGGCTGCTGGCCCCGGCCGCGTGCGCCCAAACCCAGGCCGCGACCCTGCAAAAGGCGGTCGCGCTCGAGGCCGCTACCCTCTACCTGAAACCGGACGCCTCCAGCGCCCGGGTGGGCAGCGTGCGGCCCGGCATGGATATCGGCATCCAGTCCCACAGCGGCGATTTCGTCGAGGTCTTCAGCGGCGTCAGCGGCTGGATGCCCGCCCACGGCTTCGTCGCGCTCGACGATCCCGAGGCCCCCGAGGTCATCTTCGGCGCCGCCGCGCAGCTGGAGAACCTGGCCGAGTCCGCCAGCGGCGAAGACCAGGCCGCCGACGACGCCGCCCGGCTCTACCTCAGCATCTACGGCGATTTCCCCGCTTCCGCACGCGCCGCCGAGGCCCTCTACCGCGGCGCCAACATCCGCTGGCAACTCCAGCTCAGCGAGGAGCCCACCCGCCGCACCCCCGAGGAACGCCAGTTCCCCGACGACAACCTCATGCGCCGCGTCATCGGCAAGTACAAGGACTCCCCCTGGGCCGCGCGCGCCGACTATCAATTGATCATCGTGCACTTCACCTGCGGCAGTTGGTTCGAAAAACCCCAGTGCCTCGAAAAGGAAATCGGCCGCTACCAGGACTACGTCAAGAAGTACCCGCACTCACCCAACGCCGCCGAGGCCGCCTATGACGCCCTCTGGCGCGAAGGCATCGCCTGGACCCTCTACCGCCGCCCCGGCCCCGGCGCCGACCCCGGCAAGACCGCCCAACTCGCCCACAACGCCGCCCGCGACGCCGCCACCCTCCAGCGCCTCTACCCCAATACCGACTGGGCCGCCCTCGCCGCCCTCGTCGCCTTCCACCTCGACCACCAAACCCCCCTCAAGCTGCCCTCCTCCACCCCCCTCGGCGGCCCCTAGCCCCAACCAGCGTTCCGTCGCGCTCCTCGAACTCGATAGTCGTGCCCGGCGTGAGGGCCAGATTGTCGCGCAGCCGCTTCGGAATGGTCACCCGGCCCTTTTCGCTGATCATCGCTTTCATACCTACCTGCAGAGTATGAAATCTACCAGCCGAGTCAATTCTTCGGGCAGCCGAGTCCCACACGGCCTTTCCCACAAGGAAAAACTGCCCGCCGCCGCCCAGCGCAGACTGCGCCTAAAATACCTTCGCTTTAGAAATTGCCGCTCAACGGCGCGCGCTACCCGGCCCCAGCGCGGCCTGGAGTTGTTGCAGGTGGTTCAGATCGTGGCCCGCCACCATGCGCACCACGGTGTCAAGCGTCTCCGGGCCCCGTTCGGCGTGATTGCCGCTCAGCTTCCACTGCTCCGGCCGCAGCCCGCGCAATAGTGCCAGGTTGACCCGGCGCAGCGCCACCACCGCTTCCAGCGAAGCGCGCGCCGGACGGCGCGGGTAGTCGAGGTTCGCGGCCCAGGCTTCCTGGTCAAATCCCTGGATGGTGCTGCCCGGCTGCCCCGCAATCGCGCGGTAGCGATAGGCGAACACCGCCTCGCAGTCCGCCAGATGCGCCAGGATCTCCGCCGCCGACCACTTCCCCGGCGCCGGCCGGCGCCGCAACCGCGCCGCCGTGGCCCCCGCAGTCACCCGTTCCAGCTTCCGCGGCGTCGCCGCCAGCACCGCCAGCGGCTCCTGACTGCCCAGATAACCCAAGATGCGCTCCCGGTACGCCCCCCAAGCCTGTGATCCCATACGCCCCCACCCATCCGCGCTTATCGCTTATTGCTGATCGCTTGTTGCTTGTTGCTTTTAGCTAATCGCTAATTGCTAACAGCTAATCGCTGCTTCTCAAATAAACATCTCCTCGTCCTGGTACGCCGGACGCGGATGCAGCGCCGGCGACGCGCGCCGCCGCAGAAAGAAGTCCAGCCCGGTGCGCAGCCCGTGAAACAGCGCGTTCACATCCTGCACCGGCCTCAGTATGCTGTCGCGCACCGAGGTGGTCACCATCTCGACGCTCGCCAGCGCCGTGCTCAGCGCCTCGTCCACCCGCACCATCTGCAACTGCAGCCGGTCGCCCAGGTCGGTGGCGATGGCGTCAGCGCGCTGCGCCTGTTCCCGCGCCAGCGTGCTGATCTCGACGATGTTGGCGGCCAGCGTCTGCAGCCGCGGCCGGGTCTCGGCCACCATCGTCCGCAACTCGCCCACCAGCGGCGGCAGCGCCCGCGCCGACTGCTCCACCTGCGGCAGCCACGGCGTGACCTGCGCCGACAAATCGCGGAAGCGCCGCGACATGCCCACCAGCACGATGAACTGCCCCAGCAGCGCCAGCGCCGCCAGCGCTATAAAGATGACCAGCAGGATGTCGGTGGGCGCCATGGAGTAAGTCGCTTCCTGTCAGAATGGTTACAACTGCGAGGCGGCGTCGTCCTTGGGCGCGCTGACTGTCTCATCGGCGGCCGGACCGTGGCGCTCCAGTCCCGCCGCTTCCCGGTAGGCCTGCTTGCCCGCCTCCACCGCCGCCTGAAATTGGTCAATCTGCCGCGTCACCGCCTGGCGACCGCGGTCGGCGTAGTCGGAGGCCTGCTCCCGCACCTTGCCCGCCCCTTCCTTCCACTGCGCCGTCGCCTGCTCCCGCACCTTCGCCGCCCCTTCGCGCCATTGCCCCGCCTGGTTGCGCAGGTCCGACGCCTTGCGCTGCACCAGATCCCGCGTCTGCTCCCCCGACTGCGGCGCATACAGCACCCCCGCCACCGCCCCCACCGTCAACCCCACCAAAAACCAAAAACCCTTGGACTCCGCCATGTCGCCTCCTTTGTCTGCATTCTACTGCTTTTACCAGCACTTGGCGGATTTTGATTTCTCCCCCCAGCCCGCCTCCCGCGCCTGGCGCAGCTGACCCCCATCCCTCTCCAGCAAGGACGCCGGCGGGGCAGCAGACGCCCATCCCTTAACAGCGCACAATGTTGTCCTGCGTCAGCCCCCGCGTGGCGTTGCGCGTGTCCACCAGCAACCGGGCATGCTGGGCCACCGCCGCATAGTCCAGCGCGCTGTGGTCGGTGATGATGGCGACGCAGTCATACTTCGCCGCATCCGCCGGCGTGAACGCCACCGAATCCTCCACAAAATCGTTCTGCCGCCCCTCGTGGATATGCGGGCAGTGCGGATCGTGATAAACCACCTCGGCGCCCCGCTGCCGCAGCAGCGTCATGATCTTGATCGCCGGCGATTCCCGCAGATCGTCAATGTCCTTCTTATAGGCCACCCCCAGCACCAGAATGCGGGCGCCGTTCACCGCCTGCTTGCGCTGATTGAGCCCGTTGGCGATGGCCTCGACTACCTTGTACGGCATCTCAATGTTGATCTCGCCGGCGAGCTGAATGAAGCGGGCGGTGAAATCGAACTCCTTGGCCTTCCACGACAGATAGAACGGGTCAATCGGAATGCAGTGCCCCCCCAGCCCTGGCCCCGGATAAAACGCCTGGAACCCGAACGGCTTGGTCGCCGCCGCTTCGATCACGTCGAAAATATCAATCCCCATCCGCATGCACAGTTGCTTGAGCTCGTTCACCAGTGCGATGTTCACGCAACGGTAGGTGTTCTCCAGAATCTTCGCCATTTCGGCCACCTTGGCGTTGGCCACCGCTATCGCATGCTCGAAGGCGGAGGCGTACAGCGCCAGCGCCAGCTCGCCCGCTTCCGCGTCCACGCCGCCCACCAGCTTGGGAATGCGCGCGGTCGAAAACTGCTTGTTGCCCGGATCCTCGCGCTCCGGCGAGAACGCCACGTAGGCGCGGCCGGCGCTCTGGCTCGTGCCTCCCCCGGCCCCACTCCCGGCGACGGCCGCGGCGCGCCGCCCGCCGGCGGCAACGCGGCAGGCCACGCCGCTAGCCTCGAGCAGCGGAATCAGGACTTCTTCGGTGGTGCCCGGGTACGTGCTGCTCTCCAGCACAATCAGTTGGCCCGGGCGCAGACGCTTGGCGATGTCGCGGCCCGTGGCCTCGATGTAGCTGACATCCGGCTCGTGCTTGTCCGTCAGCGGCGTCGGCACGCAGATCAGGATTGCGTCCATCTCGCGCAGACGCTCGAAGTCCGCGGTCGGCTGCAGCCGCCCGGAGCCCACCGCAGCGGCCACCGCCTCGGTCCCAATGTGCTGGATGTAGCTGCGTCCTTTCTCCAGGGCGGCGATTTTCGCCTGGTCCAGGTCAAAGCCGGTGACGGTGTAGCCGGCCCGGTGAAACACCAGCGCCAGCGGCAGGCCCACATACCCCAACCCAATACTGCCGACCCGGGCCGAGCGGTTTTGTATCGAAGCGGCGGTTAACATAAACGGCTATTGTAGCAATGTCGGCGCCGGCCCGCGCGCCCTCGCCCACCCCCAACGGACGCTCTCGACCGCCACCCCTCGCCATATCCGCAGCCGCGGCCCCGGGCCTATCGCTTATCGCATATCGCTTATCGCTTATTGCTTGTTCCCCGCAGATGCGCGTGCAGCGCCTGCGCCCGGCCCGCCGGCAGCAGTTGCGCCAGCTCGCCCGCCTCCGCCGCCCGCACCGCCTCCAGGCTGCCGAAATGCCGCAGCAGCTTGCGCGCCGTCACTGGACCGATGCCGGGAGCTTCCAGCAGCGCCGAGTTCAGCGCCTCGCGCGACCGCCGCTGGCGGTGGAAGGTGACTGCGAACCGGTGCGTCTCGTCCCGCACCTGCTGCAGAATGTGCAGCGCCGGGTCGTGGTGGCTCAGCCGCAGCGGCGCCGCTTCCCGGCCCAGCACGTAAATCAACTCCTCGCGCTTGGCCAGGCTGGCCAGCACCGGCGGCCGATTGTCGCCGCCAACGGCATGCCCGGCGGCGGCCAAGCCGCGTTCGGCCGCGTGCAGTTGGCCCACACCCCCGTCAATCAGCAGCAGGTCGGGCAGCGGCGCCCGCCGGTAGCGACGGCTCACCGCCTCCTCCATGCTGCGAAAATCGTCCACCCCGTCCACCGTCCGGATCTTGAACTTCCGGTAGTCGGCTTTCTTCATCGCCCCGTTTTCCCACGCCACCATCGAGGCCACCGTCTCGGCGCCCTGAAAATGCGATATGTCGAAGCAGTCAATGCGACCGATCGCGCTGCTCTGCTCCAGTCCCAGCGCCGCGGCTATATTCGGGGGCGGCGCCTGCCGGAACCGGCGCGCAAACGAGTTGTGCGCGTTCTTGGCGGCCAGCTCCAGCAACGCCTTCTTTGCGCCCCGCTGCGGCGTGGCAATTTCAACCCGCAGCGCCTCGCTCAGCAGCTCGCGGTCGTCGAACTCCGCCGGCGCCAGAATGCGCGGCGGCGGGGCCGGCTGCCCCAGGTACAACTGCTTCAGCGCCGCCCCCAGCGGGTCGCCAATCTCGGGCAGATCCTCCCAGAACAGTTCCCGGCGCTCCACCATGCGCCCGGCGCGCACGTGAAAAATGTTCAGCGCCGCCCTCGCCCCCTCGCGGTAAAACCCGACCACGTCGGCGTTGTCGCCATTCACCTCGTGCAGCTTCTGGCGCTCGCTCATCTCCTCCAGCACGCTCAGCAGGTCGCGGTATCCGCCCGCAGCCTCGAAGCGCTCCTCCGCCGCCGCCTGGTCCCGCATCTGTTTCAGTTCCCGCGTCAGGTCCCCGCGCCGCCCCGACAAAAACAGCCGCACATGCGCGGCCGCCTGCTGATACCGCTCTGCCGTGGTCAACCCTTCCACACACGGCCCCAGGCAGCGGTGGATGTGAAACTGCAGGCACGGCCGCGGATGAAAGCGCGTCAAGTCCACCCGGCATGACGGCACCAGAAAATGCTTGTGGACGAAGTGCACCAGTTTGTAGGCCAGCCCCGCCGGAAAAAAGGGCCCAAAGTACTCCGAACCGTCTTCCACCACGCGCCGCGTGACGTACACGCGCGGGTAGGCCTCGTGCGTCAGCCGGATGTAGGGATACGTCTTGTCGTCGCGCAGCAGGATGTTGAAGCGCGGCTGCAGCCGCTTGATCAACGTGTTCTCCAGCGCCAGCGCCTCCGCCTCCGAATCCACCACGATCGTCTCCAGCTCGACCGCTTCCCGCAGCAGCGAACCGGTTTTGGCGCTCTCCCAGGCCTCGCCGCTGAAGTACGTCCGCACCCGCGCCCGCAGGTCCTTGGCCTTGCCAACGTAAATGACTGCGCCTTCAGCGTTTTTGAACTGGTACACGCCCGCCGACGTCGGCAGCGCACGCGCCTTTTCGATCAAGTCCATTTAGTAAATTCTACCGCCTCGGCTGCCCTCACTACATCACCCCGGAGAGCTAAACCCAGCCATTGCCGCACCGTGCGGTTTGGCCCGTCCCGTGCATTAATCCAGGCTGGAGATGGCTTCCATGACGCAATCACGCAACCTCGTCCTCGGAACTCTGGCCGCCGCACTTCTGGTGGCGGGCGGCTGCACCACCAAGAACTACGTCCGTCAGCAGACCGCGCCGCTGATGAACCACGTCAACCAACTGGACGCGGAAACCGCCAAAAACACCAACCAGATCAAGAACGTCCAGCAGAGCACCCAGCAGGGCCTCGATCAGGTCAATGCCTCCACCCAGCAGGCGGTGCAAAAGGCCCAGCAGGTGCAGACCCAGGCCCAACAGGTGCAGTCGCAATTGGGCGAGACCGGCGGCAAGATTCAGGCGCTGGACAATACCGTCGCCAACCTGGACGACTACAAGCAGGTCGCCCAGTCCACCGTGCTCTTTGCCTTCGACAAAGCCACGCTGACGCCCGAGGACAAGCAGTCCTTGGACCAGGTGGTCTCGCAGATGCAGCAGGACCAGCACGGCATCCTGGAAGTGCAGGGCTACACCGACTCCACCGGCCCGGCGAGCTACAATGACAAGCTCAGCCAACGCCGCGCCGACTCCGTGGTGCGCTACCTCGAGGGCAATAACATCGCCCCCCACCGCATCTACCTCATCGGCCTGGGCGAAAACAAGCCCGTCGCCCCCAACACCACCCGCGCCGGTCGCAAACAGAACCGCCGCGTGGACCTCACCATCCTCACCAACGGACTGGGCAGCGGCAACAACGGCCAGTAGGCCCCGCGCAGCCCCACGGGCGCGGGCGGCGCACGCC
>JBOGKJ010000208.1:0-2974 GCA_050745565.1 Terriglobales bacterium
TGGCCGCGGCCGCGATGGACGGCAGGCTGCGCAGGGCGCGCTGCCGCGCAATGCGCGGGAGTCGCGCCGTTTGCACTGCGGGCAAAATCGGCGCGAAGGGCCGCGGAATTCCAAACGGGGTGAAAGCGCCAGTGGCGCTTTCACCGCTCCCGGCAAACGAAGCGGCGCGGCCCGACCTCTAGCGACAGGCCGCTCGCGCCCCCTTGGGCTCGCCGGGCCCCGGCCGGCGCCGCCCTTCGAGTGCGGGCGCGGCGCGGCGAGCGTCTCAGTCGAGCAGGGCCAGGGGCCCGCGCCCGGCAATGCTGGCGCCGGGCCGATCACGTTAGCATTGCCCAGCCTGACGAGGCAACTTGGACGGGTGAAGGCGCCGGTGGCGCGTTCACCGAGCCGAGCGGGCGCGCGTTGCCGCCAAGCGAATTCCGGCCGCAGCCCGACCTCCGGAGCCCCCGCGGCGCTTGCGCCGTGGGGTGGGAGCATCGGGAGGACGTCCTGAGAAGGGCGGCCGCGCCGCCCAACGGCGCGCGGCGCGCGACCGGCGCGCGCGGCGGGCGGGAAGATTTTGAGGAGCGGAGCCATCCACTGCACCATAGCATTCCCATGCTACAATCCCGCCATGGCTGAGATCGAAGGACAGGCGTGGGGCATGGTCGAGACCCGCGGACTGGTGGCCATGATTGAAGCCGCCGACGCGATGGCCAAGGCCGCGAATGTGGCGCTGGTGGGCTGGGAGAAGAAAATCGGCGCCGGCTACGTCACCGTGATCGCCCAGGGCGAAGTGGCCGCAGTGAAGGCCGCGATCGAGGCGGGCGCCGCCGCCGCCCGGCGGGTGGGCGAGGTGATATCGGTGCACGTCATTGCGCGGCCGGCGCCGGGGTTGGACAAGGCGGCGCCGCTGCAGCCCCGCGGCTAAGGCGCCATGCAACTGGCGCGCGTCATCGGCACCGTGGTCGCCACCCGCAAGGACCCGCGTCTGGAGGGCTTCAAGCTGCTGGTGGTGCGCCTGCAGAAGGCCGAAGGCGACGACGACAGCGGATATTTGGTGGCGGTGGACACGGTGGGCGCGGGGGCGGGCGAGCGCGTCCTGGTGGTGCAGGGCAGCTCGGCGCGCATGGCGCAGGGGGGCCAGGACCGCCCCATTGACGCCGCCATCGTCGGCATCGTGGACACGGTGGAGCTGGGGCGGTAGCGATGTTTCTGGCGCGCGTAGTCGGCTGCGTGATCGCGACCGTCAAGGACCCGGGGATGCAATCCCACAAACTGCTGCTGGTTCGCCCGCTGCCGGTTGGCGGCGGCGACGCGCGCGCGCGGCCGGCGCGCACGCTGGTGGCGCTCGATGCGGTGGGCGCCGGGGTGGGCGAGACCGTCACCTGCTGCCGCGGCAAGGAGGCGAGCCTGGCATGGCGGCCGGCGCAGGTCCCGACCGACCTCGCCATCGTCGGGATCCTGGACCCGGCCTCCAACCGCGGGCGGGAGCCGCAGACGTGATCCTGGCCAAGGTGATTGGCGAGGTGGTGGCGACGCAGAAACACCCCAGCCACGAGAGCGGCAAGCTGCTTGAGCTGGCCCCGGAAACGCTGCCGGAGAGCGGGGCCGCGCTACAACCCGCCGGGCTGCCGCCGGGTCCGCTGATCGCGCTGGACGCGGTGGATGCGGGCGTCGGCGACCGCGTGCTCGTGGTGCTGGACGGCTATGCGGCGATGACGGCGGTGGGCCGGCCGCGCTCGCCCATCGACGCCGCCATCGTGGGCGTGGTCGAGCGCGTGGACATAAGTGGCTGAGGGCGGCGGCTACGCCTTGGCGCTGGCCGCGCCCTTGCGGATGTCAATCCCGCCTTTGAAAAAGGCCCCGTCTTCGATGCTGATGCGCGCCGCGCTGACGTCGCCGGTGAGCGCGCCCTGGGCGCGAATCTCGACCCGGTCGGCGGCGGTGACATTGCCGTTAAGCTTGCCCAGAATCACGACCTCGCGGGCGTTGACGTTGGCCTGCACGTGGCCGTTCACGCCCACGGTCAGGCTGTTGTTGGGCAACTCAACCGAGCCTTCGAGCTTGCCATCCACGAACAGGTCCTCGTTGCCCGTGATGGAGCCCTTCAGCAGAATAGTTTTGCTGAGATGGGTGGGCCGTTCGCCTGCGGCGCGCGGCGACTGGGTAGCAGCGGCGGCGGCCAGCGGCGCCGGCGGCGCGGCCGGGGGCACCGGAAGTTGCGGTTTGGCGGGAGCGGGGGGCAGATCCCGTTCGTTTTGCGTCTTCCACATGGACAACTTCTCACCTCGTTGACGGACTGGCATCATTGTACGTGCTTAGCGGCTACGCAGCAACCGGCGAAGGCCCTAGCCCGCATTTCTCACCAACCCAGCCGCTGCCACGCGCGGCATAGCGCGCCCGTGTAGAAAAATGGGCGGCGCAGCACCTGCCCTGGTGCCATCGTCCTCCAGACAGCGCCTCCTGCTCGACGTTCGATATCGCCGCCCATTTTTTAGGGCGCGCCGCGCCTGGATGCGAGCTTCCTGACCTGACTGTGAGAAATGCGGACTCGAGTCAGCCGCCAGCCCCTGGGGCCTGGCGCCGCGACAACCAAAACCAGCAAACGGCGGTGGCAGCGCTCGGTCGCCACCGCGCTCGCACGAGCCGCGGCTGCCCGCGATGACCAAAATTGTCCCAGCCGAGGCGGCGCGTCCGCTGCCAACGTTGGTGATGGACGGCTCCGTGCACGCGTCACCGCCGCCGATTGCTTACAGAAGAACCAGCGCGGGCGCATCCGGCACTGGGCGGCGTGCGGCTTTTCCTGGCGGCAAAGCCGCGCGTGGTCACGTCGCCGCGGTTTACGGCGAGGCTGATACCGCTCTCCGGCAGAATCACAGTTGCTGTAGTCACCCGAACTTCCGCGTGGCGCCGGCCGGCGACCCGCCCCACGGCAACGCCATCTCGGCTTCCGCCCTAGCTAGTGCTTGGGCTTGCGGCGGCGGGAGGGAGG
>JBOGKJ010000209.1:0-6665 GCA_050745565.1 Terriglobales bacterium
CGGCCGAGGACCGGAATCGCATTTCGGGGCGTGATATCCGCACGCGCACAGGCCCGTGGCAGTCAATAGTCTTAGGACTTACACTGGACGTGTCCGGTTTGGCGCTCCATGCGAGTGTTGTTGATATTGGCGGCCGTGGCCATCGTCGAGGTCGGCTGTGCGCGGCCGGCCGCGGTCAGCACCGCCGCGCCGGCGCAGGTCGTGGCGGCCCATTGGGGCACGCTGCAGCGCACCGTGCGGGTGGCAGGCACGATCGTCCCGAAGCACTCGGCGGTGCTGCAGGTGCCGCAACTGAACCAGCAGGACGAGGAACTGACGTTGTCGTTCATCGCGGCGGCCGGAACGCACGTGAGCCAGGGCCAGGTGGTAGCCGCCTTCGACCGCACGCCACTGCTGGACAACGCCGCCGATGCCGAGGCCCAGTACAAGGGCCTCGCCTCGCAGGTAGAGCAGGAGCAGGCCAAGGACGCCTCCGACGCGGCGCAGCAGGCCGTGGACCTGAGCCAGGCGCTGGAGGACCAGGGCCAGGCCAGGATGGAGTTGGAGAAACGCACCATCCTATCGGCGCTGCAAATCGCCACCGACGAGGTCAACCTCGACGACGCCACCGCGCACGTGAACAGCCTCAAGTCCGCCGACGCCTGGCTCGCCAAACAGGCGGCGGCGAAACTGCAGGCGATCGAGCTACAGGAACAGGAACAGCAGCGGGAAGCCGCGCGCGCCGAGAGCGACGCGAACCGCATGGTGCTGCGCGCGCCCGCGGACGGGATGCTGGCGCTGGCGCTGCCGCCGTATTACGGCAAGCCCGTGCCGGGCATGAAACTGTACGCTGGCGTGCCGCTGGTGCGTGTGTTCGATCCGGGCAGCATGCTGGTGGAGGCGCAGGTGAGCGAGGTGGACTTGGCGTGGGTGCCGCCCCACGCCCAGGCGCAGGTGCGCATTGATGCCTATCCCGGCCTGGCGCTGCCGGCCCATTTGCTGCGTCTCAATCCGGTCGCGGTGAGCTTGCTGGGCACGACCATTCACAACTTTGAGGCCACCTTCGCGCTGGACCGCAGCGACCCGCGTGCGCTGCCGGATTTGAATGCTTCGTTGCAGATTTCCTCGGGGCCGCATTCCGGCTGGCTGGTGCCACGCGCCGAGGTGGTCTACCAAGATGGTCAATCCTATGTGTGGCGGCCGAGCCCGGGGGGCGGGCGGAAAATGCGTCCGGTGCAGGTGCGGGTATTTTCCGGCCCCTGGATCGAGATCGCCGCCCCGTGGCTGGGTTCGCCGCCGGGGCGGGGCGGGAAGGCGGGCGCCAGCCAATGAGTGCGCCGCACAGGAGTGCCCGCCTCGGCTGGGCCTTGGCTGCGGTGGTGGTGGTGGCGGGCGGCGGCTGGTGGGTGCGGCGCGCCCTGGCGAGCGGGCAGAAGCTGCCCAGCGCGGTGGTGCAGATGGGCGACTTGAGTGAGTACGTGAGTTGCAGCGGCACGCTGTCGGCGCGCCAGGCAGCGGTGTTGATCATCCCACAGCGCATCGACAACCTGCGCATCACCTACTTGGCGCCGGAAGGCAGCAAGGTGACCAAGGGCGAGGTGGTGGTGCGCCTGGATGTGACCGGGCTGCGCCAAACCGCCGATCAATTGGCACTGGCGCTGCGCACCGCGCAGGCCACACTGGACCAGGCACAAGCACAGGCCGCCATCACCCACCAGCAGGATTTGATGGCGCTGGCGCAGGCACAGGTCGCCGAGGGCCAGGCCGACATCAAGGCGCGCGAAGACTCGGTCAAAAGCCGCATTGCCGGCGAGGAAAGCGCCCTGGCGCTGGCGACGTCCAAGGCGGTGGTCGCTGCCACCCAGGCAGCCAACCGTCTGCACGCGGCGGCGGCGGCGGCGCAACTGCAGTCGCTGGTGGCGGCACGCGACAAGGCTGCCGCGCAACTCAAGCGCGAGCAGGCGGCGGTGAGCGAAGCCACGCTGCGGGCGCGGATGGCGGGCATCATCACCTACAGCATGAACTATAGCAACTATAATGATGCGCATGCCTACCGGGTCGGAGACACAGTCTCAGCCGGCGACGAAGTCGCGCAGATACCAGATCTGAGCACCTTGGAGGTGGATGCGGGGGTGCGGCAGAGCGACCGTGGCCAGGTGCGGGACGGCGACGCGGTGACCGCGCAGGCGCCATCGCTGCCGGAGGTGCAACTGTCGGGCCGGGTGCAAAGCATCTCGGCCTTGACGAGCCTGGATTTCAGCGGCAGCTATCCGCCGCCGCGGATCTTCAGCCTGGTGGCGTCGCTGTCGCATCCGGACGCCCGCCTGCGCCCCAATATGAAGGTCGAGGCGAAGCTCATCACCCGCCAACTGCATCAGGTGGCGTTGGCGCCGGCGCAGGCCGTCTTCACCCGCCAGGGCCAGGCCACCATGTACGTTCTGGAGGGCGGCCGCTATCAGCCCCGCCGGGTTCGCCTGTTGGGGCGCAATCCCTCCGAAGTTGCCGTTGCCGGCGTGGCGGCGGGAGCACGCGTGGCTCTGGTGGAACCCGGAGTCAAGCCGGCCAACAGCGCGACCACCGCGGCCGGCGCCGCCGGGCTGGAGGGCGGCCACCGATGAGCACGCGCACCTTTTTTGGCGCGGGCCCGAGCGCGGTTTCGCCGTCCCCGCACCCGGTGGACGGCGGGGCGCCGGGCCGGGTCCTCCAAGAGCTCCGACGCGGTGCGCGGGGGCCCCGGCCGCGCCGGCGCCGCCGCTGGGGCTGGCTGACGGTGGTGGTGGTGGTGATGTGCGGCGCCGGCGTGGTGTATCGGTGGCATCCCTGGCGGGCCGCGGCGACGACGACGGTGCCCACGTTCCGGCTGGAACCGGGCCGGGTCCAGATCGTGGCGTATGCCAAGGGCACCTTGCAGGGAGGCGAGGCCGACCGCCTCGCCGCTCCCGGCATTGGCGGCGACACGCCCCGCATCAGCTTCCTGCTGCCGGCGGGCTCACAAGTCGAGCTCGGCGACGTGGTGGTGCGATTCAACACCGGGCAGGAGGAGTTCAAGCTGGCGCAGGCGCTCAATGCCGCCGCGCAGGCCCAAGCCAACATCGCCGCCGCCGGCGACCAGGTGCAGGCGCAGAATATTCAGGACGCCTACGACCTGCAGCACGCCCGCGACGCGGTGCGGCTGGCCGAAATTGCGGTCGAGCGGAACCCGATCGAGCCTGCGCTCACGGCGAGCGACAACAATCTCAGCTTGCGCTCGGCGCGGGCGCAGCTCGAGCAGCGGGAGCAGGACGTCGCCGCGCAGCAGGCCAACGGCGCGGGCCTGGTCGCCATTCAGCAGGCGGCGGCAGCCAAGGCCGAGGGCGACGCCGCGGCCGCGCGCCGCCACATCGCGGCGATGACGCTGCGCGCCACGCGCGCCGGCTACGTGGCCCTCGAGCCCAACCCGGGCGGCGCGCAGGTGCTCTACCAAGGAGCGGCGATTGCGCCGTTTCACGTGGGCGACCAAGCGCCGCCGGGCACGGTGGTGGCGGAAATCCCCAACCTCTCGACGTTGCGGATGCAGGCGCGGTTGAGCGCGGCCGGCAGCGCCTACGTGGCCCCGGGACAGGCCGCCGAGGTCCAAATCGACGGTCTGCCCGGCCGCGTTTTTGCGGCACGGGTGCTGCGCCTCGCCGGCCTGCAGGCGCAAATGTTCAGCTCCGCCCAGTCGCAAACCTGCGTGCTGACGATCGAGGGCAGCGATGCCGCCCTGCGCCCGGGCATGGACGCGCAGGCCCGCATCGTGCTGGGAGACCTGCGCCATGTCTTGTGGGTGCCGACCGAGGCCCTGTTCCACCAGAACAACCAAGCCATCGTCTATGTACTGCGTGGCGGCGCCTTCTCGCCCCAGCCCGTGCACGTGGTGCGCCAGGGCCCGTCGCGCATCGCTGTCAGCGGCCTGCAGGCCGGCGCCGTGGTGGCGCTCGCCGATCCCACCGCCGCCGTCGCGGAGGCGCAGCCATGACCCCGGCCGGGCGCGCCTGGGAGCGCTACGGCGGCGACCTGCGCCTGGCGGCGCAGAACCTCGTCCAGCAAAAGATCCGCACCGCCCTCACCGCCCTGGGCATGATTTTCGGCGTGGGCGCCGTGATCGGGATGCTGGCCATCGGCGCCGGCGCCCGCCAGCAGTCGCTGGAGATGATCGCCCGCATGGGCCTGCACAATCTGCTGGTGAACTCCATCGCCGCCACCAGCCGGGCGCAACTGCAGCAGCGCCGCCAGTTGTCGCACGGCCTGGACGACAGCGACCTGCGCGTGCTGCAGGACGATGTCCCCGGCGTGGAGTGGGTGTCGGCGCGGCGCGAGATGCGCCCCAGCGGCCTGCTGCCCGCCTCCAGCCGCACGCTGCCGGAGGTGCTCGGGGTGGCGCCGGCGTACGCCCAAATTCACGGCTTGCACCTTGCCGCGGGCCGATTCTTCGACGCCACCGACAACGCCGCCGCCGCCGCGGTCTGCGTGCTGGGCGCCAGGGCCAAGACCGATCTGCTCGGCTACGGCCCCGCGCTGGGCCAGTATCTCCGCTTCAACAACGCCTGGTGGCGCGTGGTGGGGGTGTTGGACGAACAGGCGCAGTTGCCCGGCAGCGCGGGCAACGACCTCAACGACGCCATCTACACCCCGCTGGCGGCGTTCCAGGACCGGGTCTGGGATGCCGACTTCTCCTTCAAGGACCCGCTCGACGGCGTTGATATCGCCCTGAATCCTGGCGCCATGGTCACGCCGGCGGCGGCGATTGCCCGCGCCATTCTGACTTCGACCCATCACGGCGTGGCCGATTTCCGCGTGGTCGTGCCCGCCGCGCTCATGGCCGAGCAAGCGCGCGAGGAGCGCATCTTCACGCTTGTCATGGTCGCCATCGCCGCCATTTCCCTGCTCGTCGGCGGCATCGGGATCATGAACATCGTGCTCGCCACCGTGCTCGAGCGCACGCGCGAAATCGGCGTGCGCCGGGCCACCGGCGCCACGCGCGCCGACATTCTGCGCCAGTTCCTGGTGGAGTCGGTCTTGATCTCCTTCAGCGGCGGCCTGATCGGGGTGGCCTTCGGCATCGGCCTCTCGCGCGCCATCGCCTGGGCCGCCGGCTGGCCCACCACGGTGAGCGGGGTCTCGATTGCGGTGGCGTTCGGGGTTTCGGTCGCGGTCGGCATCATTTTCGGCCTCTACCCCGCGCGCCAGGCGTCGCATATCTCCCCGATTGATGCCCTGCGCTACGAATAAGGCGGCGCGGCCGCCCTGCTGTGGACGCAAGCTCCCGACAATCAGAGAGGCTACGCTACTGCGCCGTGTGCAGTTCCAGCGACTGCGCCCGGCTCGGTAGCATCGCCGGCAAGCGCCGGGTAGACTTCGATGCACGGCGCCGGGGCCGCAGTTGTCACAGTCTGGCGCAGCCTGGTGCATAATGGTGCAATGGGAGCGACGGCAACGGTACACCGGCAAACGGTCACCCTCTCGGCCACAGCGGCGCGGCGGGCAAGGGCGTTGGCGCGGGAACGCGGCATCAGCACCAGCCGCCTGCTGGGCCGACTGGTGGAAGAGGGGCTGGAGTCAGAGCAGCGCCGCCGGGAGCGTTTCCTGGCCCTGGCGAAGGACTACCGCGCAGCCACCGATTCCGCCGAAGCAGACCGGCTCGGCGACGAGTTGGGCCGGATGGTGTTCGGCGGCTGATGCCGCGCCTGGCTAACTGGACCGAGATGCCAGAGCCCGTGCGCCGGCACTTGATGGCGCGCATGCGGGATCGGCGCATTCCCGCCGAAGCCCTGGACGCGCTGCGGGTATGGGCCGCGACCAACCCGACAGTCCCGGCCGGCGATTGGTTCAAGGACTTCGGAGCTTTCACGCTGTGCGGCGCGGGGCGCCTCCCAAAAACGTACCTGCTACCCGGCCAAGCCGCCAAGGGCAAGGCGTTGCAGGCTCACGCCCGCCGCAGCTACGGTGCCTGCCAGCTCACGTGGTGGGCCATGTCTATTCCGCAGGTCACGGTGGAAGCTGCCGAGGTCCGAGTGCTGGCGCCAGCCGAGGGCTCGAAATCCGTAAGCGCGGTGGAGCCTGCGGCGGTGCGGTAGCCAGCGGCATCGCGTGTGCGCAAAACATGCAAAGGTTTGCGGCTCCGCCGTCGCGTTTCCGTAAGTCACCCTCCGACCGCGCCAGCGGAGGCAATGAAAGCGCAGTGGGCTACGAAAGCCTTCCGCCGCGGCCGCGCCCCGGCCGGGCGTGGGGCCCGGTGCGTGCATGGAAAATGGCGGAGGGGAATCGTATGCAGGTCCGAATCGCTACCTTCGCAAGCGCTCTGGCACTGCTGCTCGGGCTGGGCGTGGCGGCGGCCGCGCAGGGCTCGATCCTGCTGCAGGGCGGCGCCGGCCAGGCTATCACCTTTACCGGACAGGGCGCCGGGACCGACACGATAGCCGTGACGCTTGGCGCCTGCGACGGCTCCGGCATATGCACACTGAGCGGCACCGGCGTGGGTTCGGGCAGCGCGGCGATCGCCTCCTCTGGGAGCTTCAGCATCACTTCGTCGCCCAGCTCCACCATCCTCACGCCGTTCCCCCAAGGGGATTACGACGCCTACAACTTTTATAACGGCAGCCCATCGGCGCCGGGGTGCTACGCGCCGTCGCATTGCGGGGCCAACTTTGTCTTCACCGGTTCAACCC
>JBOGKJ010000210.1:0-2286 GCA_050745565.1 Terriglobales bacterium
CACCAGCGCTATGCAAGTCGAGGATCTGCTCACCCTCGCCCGCAGCGGCGGGCGGCCTTGGGCCAGCCGCCTGGTGGCGGCCTTCCCCGGCGGCTGGAGCACCCTCGACAAGGGGCTGCAGCAGCAACTGAAAGCCGCCGGCTGCCGCCTGGAAGACGGCACCGAGTGGTTCGAGCGCCTCAAGCGCAAGCTGCCAATCGAGATGATCGAACATTGTCTCGATGTGCCCGAGACACCAGCTTGGGCGCTGGCCGCCAAGCGCGCCAGCGACTGCCTACTGGCCGCCGCCGCCCTGCTGCTGCTCGGTCCGCTGATGCTGCTGCTCGCCGCCCTCATCCGCCTTGACACGCCCGGCTCTGCCATCTTCCGCCAGCGCCGCGTCGGCCGCGGCGGTCGCCTCTTCACGCTCTACAAATTCCGTTCCATGGTCGTCAATGCCGATCAGGGCAGCGCCGCCCTCCCCGCCGCCAAGGGCGATCCCCGCTGCACCCGCGTTGGCCGCCGCCTCCGCCGCCTGCGCCTCGACGAGCTGCCGCAGTTGATCAACGTCCTGCGTGGCGATATGGCGCTGGTCGGCCCGCGGCCGTTCGTGCCCGAACAGGAAAGCGCCTGCGAGCGCGCCATCCCCGGCTACACCAAGCGCTGGAGCGTGCCGCCGGGCGCCACCGGTTGGGCCCAGGTCAACCGCGGCTACTGCAGCAGTCTGGCCGACAACAGGGAAAAGCTGGCCTACGACCTGTTCTACATTAAGCACTTTTCCCTTTGGCTCGACCTCAAGATCCTGTTCCGCACCTTGTCGGTGATGTTCCTCGGGCGGGGTGGGCGATGAGCCACGGCTGGACGCTCAGCCTCTTGATCGTGTTCTGGACCGCCTGTGGACTGGTCGCCTACACCTACGTCGGCTACCCGCTGCTGCTGTTCGTGGCCTCCTCCGCCGCCGAGTTGCGCCGGGTTTGGCGGCGTCTGCTCGGCAATGGAGCGGAGGCAGCGGCCGAGGCGCCCGCGAACGCCGAGGCGCTGCCGGGCGTGAGCATTGTGGTGGCCGCGCACAATGAGGAGCGCGAGTTGCCCGAACTGATCGCCTGCCTTGCGCGCCTCGAGTATCCGCGCGAGCGGCTGGAGCTGATCGTGGTTTCCGATGGCTCAACCGATGGTACCGACGCTTACCTCGCCAGCCTCCAACAACCCTGGATTCGCGTCCATCGCCAGTCGCGCCAGCAGGGCAAGGCCGCCGCGCTCAATGCCGGCGTCGAGCTCGCACGCCATCCGGTGCTGCTGCTCAGCGACGCCAGCACGCGGCCGCAGCCGGAGTCGCTCCGCAAGCTGGCCGCGCATTTCACCGATCCGGGCGTGGGCGTGGTCTGCGGCGGCCTGCGCTTCGCCCACAACGGCGAAACCCGGCAAACCGAAGGCGTCTACTGGTCCTATGAGTGCCTGCTGCGCATCATGGAGGGCCGCCTCGGTGCCACCCTCACTGCGAGCGGCGCCTTTTACGCCGTGCGCAAGGCCTGCTTCCCCCAACTCAGCTCGACCTCCTGGATCGAGGACTTCCTCGTTCCCCTCCATGCCCGCCAGGCTGGCTATCGCGTCGTCTACGAACCCGAGGCTTGGGCCTGGGAATTTCCCGCGCCCTCGGTCGGAGGCGAGTTCCGCCGCCGCGTCCGCCTCGCCATTGGCAGCTTCCGCGCCTTGAGCACGCTGCTGCGCGCCCGCGTGGATGCCGCCACCCGCTGGGCGCTGATCTCGCACAAGCTGCTGCGCTGGAGCGTCCCCTTCCTGATGCTAGCGGCTTTCGGCGCCAATCTCGCGCTCTTGCCGTTGCCCGCCTACCGCTGGCTGCTGCTGGCGCAGCTCCTCGGCTATGGTGCCGCCTGCGCCGCCGGCAGCGGGCTCAAGCCCCTGCGCCGTTCCCGCCTCGCTCAGGGCCTCTACTTCTTCCTCGCCATGAATGCGGCCTTTCTCTGGGGCTGTGTGCTCTTCCTGCGCGATCGCGGCGACACCGCCTGGCACCAAGTCCGCTAATCTGGCATTTCGTTCCTGCCTGCGCTAAGGCGAAAACAAACTTGGCGTAGCTAGCCTCGAGCTTGCGCCGGCCCGAGGCCGGCGTTCAAGCGCCACCGGCGCTCTCCCGGAAGGAGTCCGCCCTGCGGGTGCTGATCCGCGGTAGGTCTACAGCTACCCCGATTCCGCCCTAGCCCGCGCCCCGGTGGGGGGTGTGGATTGGCAGGGGCTGCCCCGACCCGCGCCCGCTGCCCGCCTTATTGCGACGGCTGGTCCAGCCCGTAG
>JBOGKJ010000211.1:0-1722 GCA_050745565.1 Terriglobales bacterium
GCGTCACCGGTCGCGCTGCCGCCGCACCATCCTTCAGCCAGATGTTTTCCGCCCCCGAGCGGTCGGACATGAAGTACAGCCGGCGGCCGTCGGGCGTGAACATCGGCCAGATCTGCTTGGCGCCGCCCGGCACCAGCTCGGTGTACTTCATGGTTGCCGGGGCGACGCTCCAGATCGCGGTCTGGTCAATGTGCGCTTCTCCGTCCCGCCACCACTGCGACAGCGGCATCTCGCCGCCAGCGCAAAACGCCACCGAACCGTCGGGGGCGGCCGCGGCGTCGTACTCGCTCTCGTAGCGCTCCGAGGTGACGATCATGGGCGTGCCCCCGGTGACGCGCACCCGATAGACATCGTTCATCCCCCCGATGTTGTGGCTGCTGGAGGTGAAGTAAACCCACTGGCTGTCGGGCGAAAATCCGTCGAGCGCGTCCATGCCGTCGTCCCAGCTCAGCCGGTGCAGGTGGCCGTTGGCGAGTTCCAGCAGATAAATGTCGCCGTTGCCGGTGCGCGTGGTGTCGTAGGCCAGCCATTTACCGTCGGGCGAATAATAAGGCCGCGAATCGGTCGCCCCGTCCGCCACCAGCAAGTGCGCCACGCCCCCCGCGGCCGGCGCCGTCCAGATCGCGCCTCCGGCCACAAACGCCATCGAGGCGCCGTCGGCCGACAGCGCCGGCTGCGTAGACGCTGTGACCGCCGCCGGCGGCTGCTGCCCCGCCGCCAACGCCACGGCCGCTATCGTTACCACCGTTGCCAGGAACCACCGCATGCGCTGCATATTCCCCTCCATCCGCACTGAATATACCAGCATTACTGCAGTTGCCGGTCTCTCATGCGGGCGCCCGGCGCCGCCGCCGCCCGGCAACCCGCAGGATTCCTTCCGCGACCCCCGTTTCACTTGCTGGTCATGAACCTGGTTTACAATCAGACCATGATCCGGCTCAACGTACAGGAAGCCAAAACCCATCTTTCCCGCTACCTGGATCAGGTAGCCCAAGGCGAAACTGTGGTGCTGTGCCGCCGCAACGTCCCCATTGCCGAGATTCGCCGGCTCCCTCCGCGCCGCAGCCGCCCGCGACCGTTTGGACTGGCCAAAGGGTTGATCGCGGTGCCGGACAGTTTCTTCGAGCCAATGCCGCCGGCCGAACTTCAGCAATGGCAGGGCTTGTAGCGTGCGGCTGCTCCTCGATACCTGTGTTTTTCTCTGGACGGCCAGCGGTGACGCCAAGGTGAGTCAGGCGGCGCGGCAGGCCATCGCCGCTCGGGATAACGACGTGTTCTTGAGCGCGGTCTCAGTGGCGGAGATCGCGGTGAAATACCGCCGCGGCCAATTGCCGCTGCCCGAACCCCCGGATCGGCTGATCCCAGTAGTGCGCCGGCAACACGGCATCGCCGGGCTGGCGCTAGGCGAGGCCGCAGCGCTCGCGTTGGCTCGGCTCCCGGATCTGCACCAGGATCCGTTCGATCGCTTGCTGATCGCGCAGGCGGTCGCGCACGGCCTCGTGTTGGTGACTCCGGATGAGGCCATCCGGCGCTATCCGGTGCCAACGCTCTGGTAACGCCGGTCGAGGCAACTTGGACGCGCCCTGAGCAGAGCGGGCGCGTTGCCGCCAATCGAATTCCGGCCGCAGCCCGACCCCCGGGGCCCCCAAGGCGCTTGCGCCTTGGGCTGGCCGAGGGAGGGCGTCCCGAGAACAGCGGCCGTGCCGCAGCGGCCGCCGGCCG
>JBOGKJ010000212.1:0-4887 GCA_050745565.1 Terriglobales bacterium
CTACCACGTCAACCTGGGGCCGCGCCTGCTTCGTTTGCCGAGGGCGGTGCAAGCGCCCGTGGCGCTTTCGTCCCTTCGGAATTTCGCTGCCTATCGCGCCTACTTTGCCCATTGACTGGCGCGGGCCCCTGCCCGGCTGCGCCGGGCATCCCGCTTGGGCTCGCGCCGGCCCGGGGCCCGGCGAGCCCAAGGGGCCGCGAGCGGCCTTTGGCTGGAGGTCGGACCGCGCCGCTTCGTTTGCCGGGAGCGATGAAAGCGCCACAGGCGCTTTCACCGCTCCGGACTTTCGCAGCCCTCCGCGCCGACTTTGCCCGCCGTGCAAACGGCGCGACTCCCACGAAAGGGAATTAATCCGCAACTAGGGGCGTGGGGTGAAGCTGCCGAGGAGGGCGGGGTAGCGGGCGCCGGTGACGCGCGGGAGGTTGGCGGGTTCGCGGCGGAGGAAGGCTTCGCCGAGGAAGGCGAAGGCGACGGCTTCGCGGGCTTGGGCGGGGAGGCCGAAGTCGTCGGAGGGGCTAAAGGTGCAGGCGGGGGCGGCCTGGCGCAGAGCCGCCATCAGGGCGCGGTTGCCGGCGCCGCCGCCGGAGACGATCACTTCGGCCGAGCGTGCATCGGGGCCGCCGCAGCGCAGGCCCTGGGCAACGGTCGAGGCGGTGAGGGCGACGAGGGTGGCCATGAGGTCGGCGGGCGGGAGCGTGCGGCCGAGGCGGAGGGCGCGGTCGAGGAAGGGCTGACCGAACTCTTCCCTGCCGCAGGACTTGGGCGGGCGGCGGCGGAAGTAGGAGTGCTGCAGCAGTGCGGCGAGCAGTTTGGGGTGGGGGTTGCCGGCGCGCGCGAGGCGGCCATTGCGGTCGAAGGACTGGCGGCCGCGGCTGAGGTGGCGCATGCAGGCGTCGAGGAGGATGTTGGCGGGGCCGGTGTCGAAGCCGAGCACGTCGTCGCGGCGAGCGCCGGGGGGCAGCAGGGTGAGGTTGGCGATCCCGCCGAGGTTGAGCGTGGCGCGATAGCGGGTGGGATGGGTGAACAGGCGCCAGTCGGTCCAGGGGACGAGTGGGGCGCCCTCGCCGCCGGCGGCGATGTCGGCGGCGCGGAAGTTGTGGACGACGTCCACGCCGGTAATGGCGGCAATGGTGGCGGCGTCGCCCAACTGCAGCGTGGCGTGGCGGCCGCGGTGGAAGACTGTTTGGCCGTGGGAGGCGATGAGCGCGAGGCGGCGCGGCGGAATGCCAGAGGCGCGGCAGGCGGCGAGGACGGCCTGGCCGTAGCGGCGGCCGAGGGCGACATGGAGCTGCGCCAGCGCCTCGGCGTTGGCCGCGCCGGTCGCAGCAGCGAGAATCACCTCCCGCTCGGCGCGGCGGAACGCACGGTGCGCGAAGCCGCGCAGGCGCCAGGACGTGGGGCGGAACTCCGACCCGCCGGCCGGCCTCTGGCCAGCCGGGCGCGGGCCGGAGGCCGGCGCGCCGGTCAGCGACCGGCCCCACGCGAACTCGACCAGGGCGACGTCAACGCCATCGGCGGAGGTGCCCGACATCACGCCGGCGATGAGGCGGGGCGGCATCGTCAGTTTCCGAGGCGTTCTTTGAGTTCGGCGAGCAGGTTGAGGGCTTCGAGTGGGGAGAGGTGATTGAGGTCGGCGGAGGCAAGGCGGTCCACGATCTGCTGGCTGAGCGGGGTAAACAGGGTCAACTGGAGGTGGGAGTCGGCGGGGGGCTCGAGCTTGTCGGTGGCGCGATCGTTGGCGCGCTGATGCTGGGTGAGGACCTGGCGGGCGCGGTCGAGCACGCCGCGCGGCAGGCCGGCAAGGCGGGCGACTTCGATGCCGTAGCTGCGGCTGGCGGCGCCGGGGACGACGCGGCGCAGGAAGGCGATTTCCTGGGAGCCGTCGGCAGTGGGTTCGCGGACGGCGACCTGGGCGTTTTCGACGGCGTCGAGATGGGCAGCGAGTTCGGTGAGCTCGTGGTAGTGGGTGGCGAAGAGGGTGAAGGAGTGGTTGTGGTCATGGAGGTACTCGACCATGGCCCAGGCGAGCGAGAGGCCGTCATAGGTGGCGGTGCCGCGGCCGACTTCATCGAGGATGACGAGGCTGCTGGCGGTGGCCTGGTTGAGGATGACGGCGGACTCGGTCATTTCGACCATGAAGGTGGAGCGGCCGCGGACGAGGTTGTCGCTGGCGCCGATGCGGGTGAAGATGCGGTCGAGCAGGGGCAGGCGGGCGGCGCGGGCGGGAACGAAGCTGCCCATCTGCGCCATGATGGCGATCAGGGCGGCCTGGCGGAGGTAGGTGCTTTTGCCGCCCATGTTGGGGCCGGTGAGCAGGAGCAGGCGCTGGCGCTCGCGGCCGAGGTAGAGATCGTTGGGGACGAAGCGGTCGGCGAGGCCCTGCCAGCCGAGCAGCTCGACGACGGGGTGGCGGCCGGCCTGGATTTCGATGGCGTCGGCGCCCATGTCGGGGCAGCAGTAGTCGCGCTCGGCGGCGAGTTGGGCGAAACTGGCGAGCAGGTCGGCTTCGGCAATAGCCTGGGCGTTTTGGCGGATGCGGGCGGCATCGGCGGAGGCGCGGGCGCGGAGGGCGGTGAAGAGCTCGAGCTCGAGGGTGCGGGCTTTATCTTCGGCGCCGAGGATGGTGGTTTCGAGTTCTTTGAGTTCGGGGGTGGTGAAGCGCTCGGCGTTGACCAGGGTTTGTTTGCGTTCGTAATCGGTGGGAACGAGGCGGAGGTTGGGTTTTGAGACCTCGATGTAGTAGCCGAAGATGCTGTTGAAGCGGACCTTGAGCGAGCCGATGGTGGTACGGGCGCGCTCGCGGGTTTCAATTTCGGCGAGGGCGGATTTGGCGCCGTGGCTGAGCGCGCGCAGGCGGTCGAGCTCGGCCGAGACGCCGGGGCGGATGAAGCCGCCGTCGGCGAGGGTGGCGGGCGGGGTTTCAACGAGGTGGCTGGTGATGGCGGCGCGGAGGCCGGCGCAGTCATCAAGGCGGGCGGCGAGTTCCTCCAGTCGGGGCGCGGTGGCGAGGGCGGCGCGGATATCGGGGACGCGGTCGAGCGACTGGGCGAGCGCCAGCAGGTCGCGCGGCAGGGCGGTTTCGAGCGACACGCGGGCGAGCAGGCGTTCGAGATCCTGAACGCCGCCGGCGGCGGTGCGGAGGGCGGCGCGGCGCTGGCGGTCGGCAAGCAGCGCGGCGACGGCCTGGTGGCGGGCGCGGATTTCGGCGAGGTCGCCGCTGGGGCGCAGCAGCCATTGGCGCAGCAGGCGCTTGCCCATGGCAGTGACGGCCTGATCGAGCGCGGCGCGCAGGGTGGCCTGGGTTTGGCCGGGAGCGAGCGGTTCGGTGAGCTCGAGGTTGCGGGCGGTGACGGCGTCAAGCACCAGGCCATGCTGGCGCTCGTAGTAGCCGAGGCGGTCCACGTGGACGAGTTGGCTGCGCTGAGTTTCCTTGACGTAATGGACGATGGCGCCGGCGGCGGCCTGGGCCCAGCGGCGGCCGGCGAGGCCGAAGCCTTCGAGCGAGAGCACGCCGAAGTGGCTGTGCAGCTCGGCCTGGGCGAAGTCGGGCTCGAACATCCAGGGCTCGAGTTTGGTCAGCGTCAACTGCGACAATTCCTCGGGCCGCGGCCCGCGCCACAGCGGCGCGTCGCCATCGGCGGGGGCGGCGTGGAGTAGCTCGCGCGGGCGCCAGCGGGCAAGCTCGTCGGCGAGGCGCGCGTCGGCGTCGGAGCCGGTGAACTCGGTGGCGTGGAACTCACCGGTGGAGACATCGAGCAGGGCCAGGCCGATGGCGCCGCCGGGTTCCTTGCCTGCGCGCGCAACTGCGGCCAGGAAACGGTTGTCGCCCTCGCCCAACTGGAACGCGGCGGTGCCGGGGGTGAGGATGCGGGTGACCTCGCGGCGGACCAAGCCTTTGGCCTGGCGCGGGTCTTCCATCTGATCGCAGATGGCGACTTTGTGGCCAGCGGCGATGAGCTTGGCGACGTAATGTTCGGCGGCGTGGTAAGGGACGCCGCACATGGGGATCTGCTGTCCCTTTTCCTTGTTGCGGGCCGTGAGGGTGATCTGTAGCACGCCGGCGGCGGTGACGGCGTCGTCGTAGAAGAGCTCGTAGAAGTCGCCCAGGCGGAACAGCAGCAGCGCCTCCGGGAACTGGCGCTTGGCGGCCTGGTACTGCCGCATGATCGGAGTCGGGGCCTGCGGGTCGGTGGACGGGGCCATGCCAGAACAATTCTAGCCGCGGCGCGGGCGCTTGTGGCTAGAGGCTGGTTGACATTGAAAGTTGCTATTTGACATTAAAAGTTGCTAGTTGCTAGTTGCTAGTGAAGGCGCGGCGGTGACGCGGCTGCGGCGATTGCGATCAATGGGGTCGGCCGCGCAGGCTAGGCTAGGGACGGAGCAGGGCGATGAAGGGTCCAAATTTGGGATCACTGTCACATCCAGCTCTGGCACCCGGCCTGATGCAGCCGGGACAAAAAGGCGGCGGCGCGCGCGCTGCTCATGATCCTCCTTGCCGGCCGCGTGGTTATGTTGTAGAACTCCAGCGTACAGGCGAGCGGCAGCCCCCAGCCGTCGGATTGGCGGCGCGCTCGATGGCGCGCCACGCCGCCGCGTACTCCGGAGCTGCCGGCTGGGCAGCGTAGACCGGCCGTGCGGCACGGCCGCCCTTCTCAGGACGCCCTCCCGTTGCTCCCACCCCACCGCGCAGGCGCCTTGGGGGCTCCGGGGGTCGGGAGGCGGCCGGAATTCGCTTCGCGGCAACGCGCGCCCGCTCTGCTCAGGGCGCGTCCAAGTTACCTCATTTAGGATCAAGGGCGACCATGCTGGGCGGATTTGCGTTGGGCCGGGGCCGGTGGCGAGCCAGCGGTTGTGTCGGCCGCCTCAGCGGCAGACGCGATCCATGCT
>JBOGKJ010000213.1:0-38444 GCA_050745565.1 Terriglobales bacterium
AAGCGCCACTGGCGCTTTCACCGCGTTGGAATTGCGCGGCCCTTCGCGCCGATTTTGCCCGCGGTGCAAACGGCGCGACTCCCGCTAAGAGGCCAGGAATTCCAACAACAACTTCCAGGCGAGGCGAGCCGAGTAGGGATGGAAGCTGGGGCGCTGGTCGCAGAAGAAGCCGTGGCCGGCATGCGAAAACGAGCACTCCACAAACGCCTTCTGATGCTGACGCAGCAGAGTGGCGACCTCGGCGCGCTGAGTCGGCGGGATGTGCTGGTCGCGATCGCCCCAGACCAGCAGCAGCGGCGCGGCAATGGCCGGGAATTGTTCCCGCAGCGCCAGCATGCTTCCCCCATAGAATGAAGCCGCGGCAGCCAGCGGGAGGGTAGCCGCGGCCAGCACAGCGGCGCGTCCGCCGAGGCAGAACCCAGCCGCGACGGTTCGACTGGTTTGCTGCAGGGTCAACCATGCGTGGGCGGCCTGAAGATCGAGTTGCTGGCCCTCGGTGGTCATGGCCTGGACGTGAGGCATCGCCGAGCGGAAATCAGCGTAGTCACCTTGAAATCCCGGTGCGGTGCGGTGGAACAGTTCCGGGGCAACCGCGAGGTAACCGTGAGCCGCGAAACGCGATGCGACATCCTGGATATGCGCATTCACGCCGAAGGCCTCCTGCAGGACGATAACCCCAGGGCAGGGGCGGGTCGCAGTGTCGGGGCGGGCGACAAAGGCGTCCATGCTGGTGCCATCGGCGATGGGGAGCGAGATGAATTCACTCATGAAGGGATGATAGCGAACAGCAGCTCAGGCGGCACGACGGCGGGCGGCCCACGCCGCCGCCGCAATGCTCGCAGCGACACCACCAGCCACCAGCCACTGCTTGCCAGCGGGGCGGTGGCGGACAAACCAGAGCTCTGAGCTGGAAGCGACAGCCTGATCATCGAAGGCGCCGTGAGCGCCGAAATCACGCTCATCGTCCACCGGGGAATGCAGGTTGTGAGGACGGGCAGGATCCTCGGGCTCGCTGGTCTGCTGAGATTTAAAGCCGGTGCGGCCCAAGTACCGATCCAACAGGCCGGGGATGAATTTATTCGCCTGCACGGCTTCCACGGTGGAGCCACCCACAAGGATTTGGCGGCGGGCGTGGGAAGCCGCGAAAACGATTGCCTCGGCAGCCACTTCGGGCTGAAAAATCGGCGGGACGGGTTGAGCCTTGTGCGGCAGGCGGGACTTAACCCAACTGAACTGCGGAGTGTTCATGCCCGGCATCTGGACCATGGTGACGCGGACCCGGCTGTGGTCATGCTCGAGCTCGGAGCGAAGTGATTCGGTAAATCCCTGGATGGCGTGTTTGGCACCGCAATAGGCGGACTGCAACGGGATGCCACGGTAAGCCAAGGCCGAGCCGACCATGATGATGACGCCGTGGTCACGAGGCAGCATGCGGCGCAGGGCGGCGAGGGTGCCATAAACTTGGCCCAAGTAGGTCACTTCCGTAACGCGGCGGATTTCCTCCGGCAACAGCTCGCGGACCGGAGAAAAGACCGAGGTCATGGCGTTGTTGACCCAGACATCGGGAGGGCCGAAGCGGGCATCCACAGTAGCGGCTGCAGCTTCCACTTGTGCGGGATCGGCGACATCGACGGAAAGCGCGAGGGCCGTGGCGCCGGCAGCTTCAACCTCGGCCTGAGCAGCTGCCAGACCGGCGCGCCCACGCGCCAGCAGCGCCAAGCGGTCGTTCGGACCGCAGAGATTTGCGAACGCGCGCGCGGTGGCGCGGCCGACACCGGCCGAAGCGCCAGTAATTACTACTACATAGGGGGCGTTGGGAGGGCGGGACTCAGGGCGTGGCATGGGGGGTAAGATGCGCGAGAGAGGCATCTGGCAATGGCGCAATGCGCGGAGCCGCAGCCAACGAGAAAGCGCTTTGCAAATGAGGATGGTTGAACTAGGATGGGGTGGCGGAATGTCCATGTCCGCCACGCGGAGCTCAAGGGAGGGTAGGAAATGAAGCGCAATATGGTGTTGGGAGTAGCCGCCGGGGCGGCTGTGGCCATTGCCGGCTGGGCGGCAATGAACGTGGCGCCGGTGCGGGCGCAAGCCGGCAGTATTGAACAGGTTCTAGCCAAGTTGCACTACCGGTTGATCGGGCCATATAACGGCGCCCGCGTGCTGGCAGTGAGTGGCATTCCGGGGAATTCCAAGGTGTTCTATTTCGGGTCCGTGGATGGAGGCGTCTGGAAGACGACCAACGCGGGGCAGAACTGGACACCGTTATTTGACAAGGAAGATGTGCAATCCATTGGCGCCATTGAAGTAGCGCCCTCGGACCCGAACATCATCTACGTGGGCACGGGCGAAGGCTGTTTGCGCAATGACATTTCCTATGGCGACGGGATGTACAAGTCAACTGATGGAGGCAAGACCTGGGAGCACATCGGGCTGACCGACACGCAGCACATCTCCCACCTGGTCATCGATCCCAAGGACCCCAACCGGGTTTTCGTCGCGGCCATGGGGCATGCCTCGGGGCCTAACGCCGAGCGCGGGATTTTCCGCACCGTGGACGGCGGGCAAACGTGGCAGAAGGTGCTATTCAAGGACGACAAGACCGGCGGCGTAGATGTGGCCTTCGATCCCAACAACACGCAGGTTTTGTACGCCGCGATGTACCAGTTCCTGCGGCTTCCGTGGCGCTCCGACAGTGGCGGGCCCGGGAGCGGGTTGTACAAGTCCACTGACGGCGGCAGCACCTGGACCCAGTTAGCCGGGCACGGACTGCCGGACGGAGTGTGGGGCAAGATCGGCGTGGCCGTGGGCGCCAACAGCAGCCGGGTCTATGCTTTGATCGAAGCCAAGGATGGCGGGTTGTACGTTTCCAACGATTCCGGAGCGAGTTGGACGCTGGCCAACAGCGATGATCAATACCGGCAACGGGCGTGGTACTTCACCCACATTTTCGCCGATCCGAAGAGCGTGGATACGGTGTACGTCGAGAATACGGGCCTATTCCGCTCCACCGACGGCGGCAAGACGTTCCGCTCCATTCACGGCGGCGACAGCCATGGCATGTGGATTGATCCGACCGATCCGACGCACATGATGACGAGCTCGGATGAGGGGGCATTTATTTCACTGGACAGCGGCCGGACATGGTCCACGAACCTGAGCCAGCCGACGGGGCAGTTCTACTCGATTGCGACCGACAACGACGTGGATTATCACGTTTATGGCGAGAAGCAAGATGCCGGCTCGGTGGTGATCGCGACCCGGACCAATCACGGCTCCATCGGGCCGCAGGATCAGTACGGCGCCGCGGGAGGCGAAAGCGGCTGGCTAGTACCGAAGCCGGACGATTCCAACATCGTATACGGCGAGTCCTACGACGGGGACATGAGCCGGTACAACGTCAAGACCGGTTTCACCACGCCTATCGGCCCGTGGCCCGACAACCCGATGGGACACGGCGATATTGACATGAAGTACCGATTCCAATGGTCGGCGCCGATTGCCACCTCACCGTGGAACCCCAACGAGGTCTACTACGGGGGGAATGTGCTCTTCAAGAGTACGAACATGGGCAACAGCTGGGAGATCATTAGCCCGGATTTGACGCGCGACGACAAGAGCAAGCAAGTTTCGTCGGGCGGGCCCATCACCCAGGACAATACCAGCGCGGAATATTACGACGTCATTTTCGCGATCGCCGAGTCGCCCAAGCAGGAAGGATTGATCTGGACGGGGAGCGACGATGGGCTGGTGCACATTACGCGCGATGGGGGCAAGAGCTGGAAAGATGTGACGCCGCCCGAACTGAAAACAAGCAAGCCGTGGGCCAAGATTGGCAATATCACCGCCTCGCCGTTCAGCGCCTGCACCGCGTATGTAGCGGCGCGCCGCAACAAGTTGGACGATTTTGCTCCCTATGCCTACCGTACGGACAATTGCGGGGAGACGTGGACCAAGATCACCAACGGAATCCCCGTGGGTTATTACGTGCAGGCAGTCGCGCCGGACACGGTTCGCAAGGGGCTGTTGTTTGCCGGTACTGAACGCGGCGTGTTTGTGTCGTTCAACGACGGCGACCAATGGGAGCCGCTGCAACTGAATCTGCCGCATACTTCCGTGCGCGACCTGCAAGTGCACGGGGATGACCTGGTGCTGGCCACGCATGGACGGGCGTTCTGGAGCCTAGACGACATCACGCCGATCCGGCAATGGGAGCCATCGGTGGCGACCGCCGCGGTGACGCTGTTCACGCCGGAGCCGGCGATGCGCACGGTCGGCGGCCGGGGATTTGGCGGCTTTGGACGCGGCGGCGCGGTAGCGCAGAACCCGCCGGGGCCGGCTGTGATTGATTACTATCTGGCTGCCCAACCCAGCGGAGCGGTGACGATTGACATCACCAACGCCAAGGGCGAGTTGATGAAGCATTTTTCGAGCGCCAACAACCGTCGCGCCAGCGCTGGCGGGCGCGGACGAGGCGGACGGGGCGGGCGCGGCGGAATCGGAGGGGGCGACAGCGTGCCGAATCAGGCTGGCTTCAACCGGTTTGTATGGAACCTGCAGGCCCTGACGCCTCCGACGGCGATCAAGGGCGAAGCGCTCTGGGCGGCTCGGGGCGGAGTTTCCCCGACCGTGCCAACGGGCCTCTACACGGTGAAGCTGACCGTGGATGGGCAGAGCTACACCCGTCCGCTGAAAGTGACACTGGACCCACGGCTGCACGCGAGCCAGGCCGACCTGGACGCGCAGTGGACGATGGCGGTGAACATCAACCACAAGCTGACTGAAGCCTGGGGAGCGGTGCGGCAGATGCTGGCCTTGCAGGGGCAAATTGTGCGGGCGGACAAGAGCGGCCCGAGCACCGTCAGCAGTGCGGGCGCCGCCCTGAACGAGAAGCTGCATGGTGTGATTTATGAAATCGCGAACCTCAACAACAAGAGCGGCGAAGACCCGCTGAACTACCCGATCATGCTGGACAATAAATTGGCAGCCCTCGCCGGCCGGGTGGAAGAATGCACCTGCGCGCCGACGACCGGGGTTCAGCAAGTGTATGACCTGCTGACGTCGCAGTTGAACACGCAACTGGCGGCGTGGCGCACGATTCAAGCCCGCGACGTGCAATCCTTCAACAGTTTATTGCAGCAAAACAATCTGCAGCCGGTGACGGTGGAACCCGCATCGGCTCAGCGATAGCGGCCGTACCGCGGCCGTTTGGGCCCGCCCCGGCCTCCGGGGCGGGCCCAACTTTTTCCAGTCACGCCGGTGTGAGCCGCAGGGCGTCCGCCCCGGCAGGGCGAGGCGCCAGGTCCGTTAAGATAAACAGATGATGAGTGGGGACGAAATCCGCCAGCGCTTCCTGGACTTTTTCGAACGACGGGGACACAAGGTCGTGCCTTCATCGCCGCTCGTGCCCCAGCGGGACCCGACGCTGCTCTTTACCAACGCCGGGATGAACCAGTTCAAGGACGTATTTCTGGGGATCGAGCAGCGGAATTATTCAAGGGCGGCAAGCGCCCAGCGCTGTCTGCGGGCGGGCGGGAAACACAACGATTTGGAAAATGTGGGTTTCACACGCCGGCACCACACGTTTTTCGAGATGCTGGGCAACTTCAGCTTTGGAGATTACTTCAAGGACGAGGCGATCGCTTTGGCCTGGGAGCTGCTTACTTCCGCGGACGGTTTTGGGCTGGACCGCGGGCGCCTATTTGCGACCGTGTTTACGGAAGATGAGCAGGCGGAGCGCATTTGGCTGCAGAAGATTGGACTGAACCGCGAGCGGGTATTTCGGCTGGGGGCTGAGGACAACTTCTGGGCGATGGGGGAGACGGGGCCGTGCGGTCCATGTTCGGAGCTGCACTATGATCTTGGCGCGGGCGCAAGCGAGGCGGGGCACGAGGCGTGCGCCTTCCCGTGCGAGTGCGGGCGGTATGTCGAGATATGGAATCTGGTATTCATGCAGTTCGAGCGCAACGGCGGGGGCGAACTCACGCCGCTGCCACGGCCTTCGATTGACACCGGGGCCGGACTCGAACGGCTGACGGCGGTACTGCAGGGCAAGATATCCAACTACGACACGGATCTGTTCCAACCCATTATTGCAGTGGCAAGTGGTCTGGCCGGCGCCCGGTACGGTGAAAACGCTGAACGGGACATCTCGCTTCGCATTCTAGCGGACCATGCACGGGCCGCCACGTTTCTGGTGCATGACGGAATGTTGCCGGGCAACGAGGGTCGGGGATATGTTCTGCGGAAGATCATCCGTCGCGGATTGCGCCACGGACGGTTGCTCGGGATCGAGGACACGTTCTTTCCGGTCCTAGCGAACGCGGTGGTGGAGCGGATGCAGGGCGCCTATCCGGAATTGAACGACAGCCGGGAACGGGTGGCGCGCGTGCTGGGCGGCGAGGAAGAGCGCTTCAACCAGACGATGGCAGTGGCGCTACGGGAACTGGAGCCGGAATTGGCCAGGCTGGGCCCCGGCGGGCAACTCGCTGGCGAGGAGATGTTCCGGCTATACGACACGTTCGGGCTGCCGCTGGATTTGCTGCAGGAGATGGCACGGGAGCGCAATTTCCTGCTGGACGTGGAAGGATTTGCGGCGGCGTTGGAGAGGCAGCGGCAGCGTGCGCGCCAAAGCTGGCGTGGCGGCGAGCAGGCGAGCGCGGCGGCGGTATACCGCGAACTGGCCGGGGGTGCGAAGAGCGAATTCGTGGGCTACGAACAGACCGTAGCGGAAAACAGCGCGATCGTGGCACTGGTTTACGACGGGAAGCCGATCACCACCGCCGAGGCCGGCATGGAATTGGAGGCGGTGCTGGACCGCACGCCGTTTTATGCCGCCAGCGGCGGGCAGATCGGCGATCAGGGCCAGTGGATGACCGCCAGCGGAGTGGCGGCGGACGTGATGGATACGAGCGCGCCGGTCAGCGGCCTGACCGTACATCGCGTGCGGGCGAGACAAGTGCTGAAGGTCGGCGAGCGAGTCGAGGCGATTGTAAACCCCGCACGGCGGCAGGCGACGCGCCGTAACCATACGGCAACGCACTTACTGCAAGCGGCATTGCGGCAGGTGCTGGGGCCACACGTGAAGCAGGCGGGATCGGTGGTCGAGCCTGGACGACTGCGTTTTGACTTCACCCACTTTGCCCCGCTGTCCAGCGGTCAAATCGTGGAGATCGAACGGCTGGTGAATGGCGAGATTCTTGCCAACATCCCCGTCCAGACCGAGAGTCTACCGCTCGAGGAGGCCGTGGCCACCGGCGCCATGGCGCTGTTTGGAGAGAAATACCAATCGCGCGTGCGAGTGGTTTCGGTGGCCGGCTTCAGCAAGGAGCTTTGCGGTGGGACGCACTGCCAGAGAACGGGCGACATCGGTCTGTTCAAGGTGGTGTATGAGTCCAGCGTAGCGTCGGGGGTGCGGAGGATCGAGGCGGTGACCGGAGAGGGAGCGTACGAGAGGTTCCAGCAATCCAGCGAGCAATTGCACCAGCTCAGCGGCCTGCTGCGGGCGCCGGAACAAGAACTGGCGGCGGGGGTGGGACGGCTGTTGGAACAACAGAGGAAGTTGCAGGACGAAAACCTGCAACTGCGCATGCGCAGCGCCCAGCAACAGGCCGGCGCAGGCCTGGCGCAGCGCCGGCGGGAAATAGGAGGCGTGAGCGTGGTGACGGCTCGCATGGATGGACTGGAGCGGGCCCAGTTGCGAAGCATCGCCGACGAAATGCGGCGGCGGGTCGGGGAGGGCGTGGTGGCGGTCGGGAACGTCGAATCCGGCAAGGGCGCCATTGTGGTTGCGACGACGGCAGGTGTGGCCAGCCGGTTGGGGGCGGGGGCGATTCTCAAGGCGCTGCCCGGGGTCCGGGGCGGCGGCCGGGCGGAACTTGCCGAGGGCGGCACGGCGGACGCCGCGGCACTGGAGGCGGCGCTGGAGGGGGTCTACGACGTAGTGGAAAAACTGCTTGACAGAACCATAGCAAGCAAGTCACAGTAGGCCTGCCGACGCTCTAGCTACCTCCCACCCGGCATGGGAACACAAATTGCTGCCCGCCTGGCCGACGAGCCACAGACCGAGGGGGTAGTTCACCCACAACTTGAAACAGAAGCGACCCGCGACGTGGTGCGGTGTCACATGTGCCGGATGGTGCAGTTCCGCACCCGCAATGGGATTTGCCGCCGTTGCCGCGAGGCGCTGGACGCGCCCCCGCCGGCCATGGTGACAACGGCTCCCGGTACGCTGGCTCCGGGCATGGAGACAGCTCAAGCCAGTGGCGGCGGCATCCGGGCCAGCGCCGAGCCTGCGGTGGCGCAGGCGATCCGGCAATGCCGGCAGCAGCGCGGGTTGAGCCAGCGCCAATTGGCGGAGCGCATGCGGGTCCCTCGAACCTACGTCAGCAAGATTGAAAATGACAAGGCGATGCCGACGGTCGCCTCGCTGGAACGCATGGCGGCGGCGATGGAGATCAGCATCGTGATGCTGCTCCAAAGCGACGCGGATGCGTTTATGCGCGAACTGCTGCCGTACCTGCCGCAACTTGCTCCACGGCAGCGGGGCGAACTGCTGGAGGCAACCCGGCGGCTGGCCCAGGCGTAGGCCAGATTCAGCGACCGATGGCGGAGCCTGGGAGCGTGCGGGCGCGGGCAATCGTGCCGGAGGTAGAGTAGCCGGTTTGGAGCCGCACGCGAATGACCCGGCCTCCGGCCGCCAGGACCTCGGGTTCGCCTACGACCTGGCCCGGGCCCCAATCGGCCCCCTTGACCAACACTTCTGGGAGCAGCGTCGAGATCATCGCGATGGGAGTGGGCTCGGGAAAAATCACGACCCCATCCACACTCGCCATCGAACTCAGCAACTCGGCGCGCTCCATCTCAGGAATGACGGGCCGTTGCGGGCCTTTGGAACTGCGGATGCTGCTGTCGGCATTGATCGCCACCAACAGGAAGTCGCCCAGGGTGCGCGCTTCCTCCAACAGAGCGAGATGACCGGGATGCAAAAGGTCAAAGCAGCCATTGGTAAGGACCAGACGCTGGCGCGCGTTCCGCAGCTGTTGCCGCCCGACAGCAAAATCCCGCCAGTGGTTATAGATCATCGCACGTCGGCTCCGGCGGCTTCGGAGCGGCCGGCGCCAGCGACCTGGAGGAGTTCAGCCGCAGCCACGTCACGGCCAAGAACGCTGATCTGAATGCCGGCCAGACGGCTGCGCAGGGCTACAATCATCTCCTTGGCGATGGCCAGGCCCTCACGGCGCGCGGCGTCAGCGTTAGGGGCGAGGCGCATACGCTCCAGCACCGCAGGCGGCACCTGAACGCGCAACTCGCTCTCCATGAACTCGGCCTGGCGCAGACTTACCAGCGGCCAAATGCCGGCAATCACGGGAGTGGCCTGCAGAACAGGCTCGGCCAGAAAGCGATCCATCAACTGCACATCGAACACCGGCTGGGTGACGATGTATTCTGCGCCGGCTTCCAGTTTCCATTGCAGGCGGCGGATTTCCTCGTCGTAGTTGACGGCGCCAGGGTTGGCGCCGACGCCGACAACAAAAGCTGTCTGTCCGCCAACGGAGTTGCCGCCAAGGTCCAGGCCATGGTTGAGGTTATGGGCGAGGTTGGTCAATCCGATGGCATCGACGTCGAAGACGGCGGTGGCATCGGGATAGTTGCCCAACTTGGGGGGATCGCCAGTAATGAGAATTAAATTGCGGATGCCCAGTGCAAAGCTGCCGAGCAGATCCGACTGCATCGAGATGACGTTCCGGTCGCGACAGCAGTAATGCAGGACAGGCTCAATGGCGGCCTGGGCGCGCAGCATGACGGCGAGGGCCTGATTGCTCATGCGCGCGCTTGCACGGGGGCCGTCGGGGATATTGATGGCATCGGCGCCCTGGCGTTCGAAAAATGCCGCGCTGCGCAATTCGCGGGTAGCATCACTGCCACGCGGTGGGAGAATCTCCACCATGCAGACGAATTCACGCCGGGAGAGCTTCAATCCGAGGCGGCTGCGCTCGGCCAAAGGGGGCGGAGCGTGGGGCAGGGCGCCCGCACTCGGCGTGGTGGCGACGCGTACGCGCCGCTTGCCGGGGGCGGTGGAGCGCACATAGTTGCGGATCCATTTGATGTGGTCAGGGGTGGTACCGCAGCAGCCGCCGACGATTTTGGCGCCGGCGGCAATGAACTGACGGGCAAAATCGGCCAGATACTCTGGGGAGACCATGTAAAGGTTGCGGCCCTCGATGTTGCGCGGTTTGCCGGCATTGGGCTGGGCAATGAGCGGCCGCGTCGTCACCCGAGCCATCTGTTCGAGGGCATCGAGCATGGTCACCGGACCGCCGCTGCAATTGATGCCGATGACGTCGGCGCCCCAGGATTCGAGGCGACGCGCGGCCTCGGCCGCCGGAGTGCCATCGAGAGCACGATTTTCGTCATCGACGGTAATCTGCGCAACGATGGGCAGGCGGCGGCCATCGGGCGCGGCGGCGCAGGCGCGGGCAGCCGCAATGGCCTCTCTCAACTCGGCCAGATGTCCAAACGTTTCCAGCATCAGAACGTCGGCGCCGGCGGCGACCAAGGCTCGAATTTGCCGGCTGAACGCGTCCCGGGCCTCGGCAAAGCTCACCTTCCCCAGTGGTTCGAGATAGACGCCCAGCGGTCCGACGGCACCGGCGACCCAACCGTGTTCAGTGACACACTCACGGGCGAGAGCAACGCCGGCGGCGTTGATCGCTTCTACCTGATCGGCCAAGCCGTATTTACCGAGGGCAATGGGGTTGGCGCCAAAGGTATTGGTTTCCAACATCTCGGCGCCAGCGTGAGCATAGGCAGAGTGGATTTCACGCACCAGGGCCGGCTGGGAGAGATTGAGCTCGTCATAGCTACGATTGATGAAAACGCCATGAGCGTAGAGCATGGTGCCCATGGCGCCGTCGGCAACCACGACGCGTCCTCTAATTTCATCCAGCAGGTCAGGTGGCAAGGGTTCAGGCTCCTTCGGGTCGCAGCAGCGGGAACAGGATGACGTCACGAATGGATGCGGCGCCGGTTAGCAACATGGTGAGGCGATCGATGCCGATGCCCTCGCCGGCGGTTGGCGGCATGCCGTAGCGCAAGGCGCGCACGTAGTCGTTGTCAAGCGCGTGGGATTCCTGATCGCCCCTTTCGCGTTGGCGCATTTGCTGACGGAAGCGGTTGAGCTGCTCCTCAGGATCGTTCAATTCACTGTATCCGTTGGCGATCTCCATGCCGCCAGCGTAGAGCTCGAAGCGCTCCACCCAGTCGGGCTCGTCGGCCTTGGCTTTGGCCAGAGGTGAGACCGAAAGCGGAAAGTCAAAGACGATAGTGGGTTGGTGCAAATGGTGCTCGGCAACGTTCTCGAATAGCGACATCAGCAGGACCCCGGGATCGCAGTCGGGTGGAAGGGCGACGGGGGACAAATCAATGGAATTAGCGGCGAAGCGGTTGAAGCGCTCTGCCAGCGGGCGTTCTTGAGCGGGATCGGCAAGCTGTGGCAGCGTGGGCGCCGGGCCGGCACCGGCGGGCCAGAACTCGGCAATGGCCTCGCGGAGACTAATGCGGCGGCAGGAGGCAAACTCGACCGGCTGACCTCGAAACTCCACCTTTGTATCACCCGTCACCTGGCGGGCGATCTCGAGAAGAAGCTGCTCACTCCAGTCCATCAGCACGCGGTAGTCGCTGTAGGCTTCATAGAACTCCAGCATGGTGAATTCGGGGTTGTGCTGGGTTGAGATGCCTTCATTGCGGAAATTGCGGTTGATCTCAAAGACCCGATCAAAGCCGCCGACAACAAGGCGTTTGAGATACAGCTCAGGAGCGATGCGGAGATAAAGCGGGAGATCGAGAGCCGCATGGTGGGTTTGAAACGGTTTAGCGGCCGCACCGCCGGGCAGCGGCTGCATCATGGGCGTTTCGACTTCGAGGTATCCGCGAGCGTGAAAGCGCGAGCGCAGCGCTTCCACCAAATGCGCACGCCTGACAAAAATTTCGCGCGAAGGGGGATTGACCAGCAAATCGAGGTAACGCTGGCGATAGCGGGCTTCGATGTCCACCAGCCCGTGCCATTTTTCGGGAAGGGGGAGCAGATCCTTGGCCAGAAGTTCGATCCGTTGGGCATGGACCGTCAGCTCGCCGGTGCGGGTACGGAAGAGATAGCCGTGAACGCCCAGGAAGTCTCCGAGGTCGGTGTTTTTCCACAGATCAAACGAAGCGGGGGCGACGCCATCCTGCCGCACGTAGATTTGCAACCGGGAGCCGTCCTGTAGGAGGTGACCAAAACCGGCTTTGCCATGGCCGCGCAGAGCGATCAGGCGGCCGCAAACGGCAACCGGCGGGCGCTGTTGATCGAGAGCCTCGGCGGTGGCGGGATCGTGAGCCGTGTGGAGCGCGGCGAGGCTATCAGAGAAGGCGAATCTGCGCGGATAGGGGTCTGCGCCGGCAAGGCGCACGCCATTGAGCTTCGCCAAGCGTTGCTCAAAGATTTCCTGATCCAAAGCCATGAGAGTTTGATTATAGGCGTGAGCGTTGGTTGGCGCTGACCCCAGCACGGCCTTACTGCGCGTCCGGCTTCGGCGCTGGGCGGCGCAGCAGTGACCCCGCTTTAAGCGTTCACCGCGTTGGCGAGAGTGCCGTGCAACAGGAAATCACGCAATTGGACGGCAATGGCCACGCCGACCCGTTCCTGGGCTTCATAGGTTGAGGCGCCGATGTGGGGCGTTGCAATAACGTTGGGCAGAGCAAAAAGCGGCAGTGCCCCTGGAGGTTCGCGGTGGAAAACATCCAGCGCGGCGCCCGCGACCCGGCCAGAGAGCAGCGCCTGCTGCAGCGCGTCTTCGTCCACAACTTCACCGCGAGAGCAATTGATAATGCGCACCCCGGGCTTAATCTTGGCCAGCGCAGCGGCATTGAGTAGGTTGTGAGATTGTGGCGTCAGGGAGACGTGAAGGCTGAGGTAATCGGATTGATCCAAGACGCGATCAATATCGACGACCTCGATCCCGGCGGCGGTCGCGTCGGGCGAAGCGACAGGATCACAGCCAAGCACATGCATGTCAAAGGCGCGGGCGCGGACGGCAACCGCGCGTGCGATGCGCCCACAGCCTACCAACCCGAGCGTCTTGCCATGAAGTTCGACCCCTTCGAGGGATTTCTTTTCCCATTGGCCTGCCCGGGTGGAGGCATCGGCGCGGGGGAGTTGGCGAGCCAGGGCCAGGATCATGGCCATCGTCAGTTCGGCGACGGCGATCGAACTGCCACCCGGCGTATTCATGACGACGATACTGCGGGCGGAGGCCGCGGCGACGTCCACGTTATCGACGCCGACGCCGGCGCGTCCGACAACACGTAGCCGCGGCGCCGCGGCTATGAGTTCGGCTGTGACTTTGACAGCGGAGCGAACGATAAGGCCTTCGGCATCGGCAATTTCCCGCGCCAGCTCACCCGATGCCTGGGAAGCGGGAGCGAGGGTGACAACGGTGAAGCCGGCGGCCCGTAAAAGATCGACACCGGACGGAGCGATTTTTTCCGGCACGACGATTTTCATAGAGCTAGGCCTTGGCGGAGGTTTTAGCAGCCTGCTGCTGGGCCAGGCAGAACAACTGCGCGGCGCGGACGCCAGAGCCAAGCTTGGCGCGATCGAGCGCACCCAATCCGGCGAGAACGATCTCGAGTTGGGCAATCAGTGAGAGGGTTTCCGGGAAATCGTAATAGCCGAGGTGGGCAACGCGGATCATTTTGCCCTTCATTTCGCCTTGGCCATTGGCCACCACACTGCCGAACTGCTCCCTCAAGGCCTTGACCACCAGGCTCGCATCGAGGTTGCCGGGCATGGCAATGGCCGTCAGGGCTCCGGAGGGGAGGCCGGAGCCAAAGCGCTCCAACCCGAGAGCGTCGAGGGCGGCACGTGTGGCAGCGCCGAGGGCTTCGGCGTTGGCAATCAAGGCCGCGCAGCCGCCCATTTTCTCTATGTACTCCAACGCGGCGTTGAGTGCGGCGATGAGGCCAATCGCCGGCGTGAAGGCGGATTCTCCGGCAGCCTGAGATTTGCGCTCACGCCGCAGATCGAAATAGAAGCGCGTGGAGCGGGCCGAATCCATCGCTCGCCACGCGCGTTCGCTTACGCTCAGGTAGGCGAGTCCGGGGGCCATCATCACGGCCTTCTGCGAGCCGCCAACCACCAGATCCAGCTCCCAAGCATCAATGTCGAGGGCCTGGGTGCCAATACCGGTGATGCCATCCACCAGAATCAGCACATCCGGCGACTGTTGGCGCGCGGCGCGAGCGATAGCGGCAATGTCGTGCTTGCAGCCAGTGCTGGATTCACTGGCCTGGATCATCACGACTTTGGCGGCATTGGGGACGGAAAGGCGGTTTTGAATGTGGGCGGCGCCGAAGCTTTCCCCGTAGGGCAGTGAAATGACCTCGGAGGACAAACCATAGGCCTGCGCCAAGTTCGTCCAGCGTTCTCCAAATTTGCCGGCGGAGAGGACGAGCACACGCTCACCTGGCGAGGTGACATTGACCAGGGCCGCTTCCATCGCGCCGGTACCGGAGGACGCCAGCAGGAGGGCGTCGTTACGGGTGCCCAGGAAGGCCTGGAGGCGTTCACGCGTTTGCTTGAATATTGCGCGGAACTCGGGCGTGCGGTGATGGAGCGCAATGGCCGCCATGGCGGCCTGTGCCTGAGGGAGCAGCGCGGTCGGTCCGGGTGTGAATAGGCGTTCCTTTTTCAGCATCTTGCTCAATAGAATACCCTAGCCGAATTGGCGTTTCGGCGAAGAAGATGCGCCTTGCAATGGGCGGTGCAGGCCGGCGCCGGCTGAGCGCGCCTGGCGCGCCCGACATGGCGCCGATGCTTCCCTGCCCTGCGTGGGATGGCGCGCTGCCTTGTCAGAGCAACTGGCGCGCAGCGGCCAAAGCGCGGTCGTAATCCGGGTGTTCACCAATTTCGGGAACGTACTGTACGTAGCGAATTGTGTCCTGGGGGTCGACGACGAAGATGGCCCTGGATTCGAGACGGAGTTCCTTGATCAGGGTCCCCATGGCCAGCCCAAATGATCCGGTCTGGTAGTCCGACAAGGTTTGGACATGATCGGCATGAGCCGCGCCGCACCAGCGTTTTTGCGCAAAGGGCAAATCCATGCTGACCGTCAGCACCCGGACTTTATCGCCGAGCTTGCCTGCCTCCTCGTTGAAGCGGCGGGTTTGGAGGTCGCACACCGGGGTATCGAGGGATGGGACAACGCTGAAAATCCGCACTGTACCCGTGGTGTCGCCGGCCGCCACAGGCTTGAGAGAGTTATCGACCAGGATAAAGCCAGGCAACTTATCGCCGGCCCTGCGTTCGGGGCCGAGCAGCGTCAGGGGGTTGCCGCGCATGGTTGTCGCATTGGGGCGTTCGATAGTGCTCATAATGAATTCTCCGCTTAGACTCCGATGACCTGGACGAGTTGCCGCACAGCATCGGCAGACTTGTTTAGCGCGGCCTGCTCTTCCGGGGTCAGACGCACCTGGATGACATCTTCGATGCCGCGCGCTCCCAACTTGCAGGGGACGCCAACAAAAACGCCAGAGATACCATATTCGCCTTCGAGGTAGGCGGCACATGGCAGGATTTGCTTTTTGTCTTTGAGAATCGCCTCGGCCATCAGCACGGCCGCAGCGGAGGGAGCATAGTAGGCGCTGCCGGACTTCAGCAGGGCGACAATTTCAGCGCCCCCCTGACGCGTGCGCTGAACGAGTTTTTCGATGGCGGCGCTGTCCAGGAGCTCGGTAAGGGGAATGCCAGCCACGGTGGTGTAGCGCGGCAGCGGAACCATGGTGTCGCCGTGGCCGCCCAGGACGAAGGCGTTGATGTTTTGCACCGACACGTTCAATTCCATGGCGATGAAAGCAGCGAAGCGGGCAGAGTCGAGCACCCCGGCCATCCCGATAACGCGGTTACGGCTGAATTTGCTGATCTTGAAGGCCGCCTGCGCCATTGCGTCCAGCGGATTGGTGACCAGGATGAGGATGGAATTGGGCGAGTGGGTGGCGACCGGGCGGACGCAACTCTCCATCACCTCATAGTTCTTTTTCAAGAGGTCGTCGCGGCTCATGCCGGGCTTGCGCGCGAGACCGGCCGTGATTATGACGATATCGGAGTTGGCAGTTTCGGCGTAGCCATTGGCGCCAACCAGGGCCACGTCGCTACCGATAATCGGCGCCGCCTCACGCAGGTCCAGAGCTTTGCCTTGAGGGATGCCATCGGCGATGTCCACGAGGACGACATCGCCGAGCTCGCGACTGGTCAGCCAATGGGCGGTAGTGGCGCCCACATTGCCGGCACCAACGACGGTGATTTTCTTGCGCATGAACTCAGCACTTCCCTTCTGCAGAAATCGCGCGCTGGGAGCGCATATTGGAGATGATGGCGGTGGAGAACTCGCTGGTCTTCAGCTGGGTGGCTCCCGGCATTTGCCGTGCGAGGTCGTAGGTGACGCGCCCTTGTTGAATGGTGGCTGCCAGGCCTGCTTCCGCAAGGGATGCGGCCTCGTGCCACCCCAAGGCATGGAGCATCATGACACCGCTGAGGATGAGCGAGCCCGGATTGATCACATCCTTGCCGGCGTACTTGGGGGCGGTGCCATGGGTGGCTTCGAAGAAGGCATATTCGTCGCTGACGTTGGCACCGGGGGCCAGCCCGAGGCCGCCCACTTGAGCGGCGCAGGCGTCGGAGAGATAGTCGCCGTTCAGGTTGGTGGTGCAAATGACCTGATAGTCGCGCGGCCGCAGGAGGATTTGCTGGAACATGGAATCGGCGATGCGATCATTGACCAGGATCTTGCCGGGCGGGAGCTTGCCAAGGTAAGGAGCTTCGGCCAGTTCGGCTTCGGTGACACAGTGGTCGCGGAATTCCCCGGTCGCGACCTGATAACCCCAGTCGCGGAACGCGCCCTCAGTAAATTTTTGAATGTTGCCCTTGTGCACCAGGGTAACGGTGGTTTTGGCCTGCTCGATCGCGTGCCGGATCGCCTGGCGCACGAGGCGCTGGGAACCGGTGATGGACACCGGTTTGATGCCGATACCGGAGTCCTGCCGAACCGACTTGCCGAAATCCGACTTGAGTAGCGCGATCAGTTTGTGTGCCTCAGGCGTGCCTTCCTTGAACTCGATTCCAGCGTAGACATCCTCGGTGTTTTCGCGGAAGATGATGACGTCGAGCGCCTCGGGTTCCTTTACGGGTGAGGGGACGCCGGTGTAATAGCGCACCGGACGTACGCAGGCATACAAATCCATTTGCTGGCGGATGCTGACGTTCAGGCTGCGGATGCCGCCGCCGACGGGCGTCGTGAGCGGTCCCTTGATGGCGACACGAAAATCGCGCGCGGCCTGGACGGTGTCGTCTGGGAGCCATTCCGAAAACCGGTGGAAGGCCTTTTCTCCAGCAAAAACTTCGTACCAAGCTATGCGGCAGCGCCCGCCGTAACAGAGATCAACCGCGGTATCCCACACCGGCCGGCTGGCGCGCCAGATATCGGGCCCAGTGCCGTCACCTTCAACAAAGGGGATGATGGGGTGATCGGGGACCAGGAAGCGGCCGTTCTGAGCCTGGATGATTTCGCCGTTGGGGACTTCGGTCCCGTTGTACTTGCGCATGCTGCTCCTTCGTGAACCTCTAATCGCGGTCGCCGGAGTGGCGGCCGCGCATTACAACCTGCGCCACGCGAGCCGTCAGCAGCATGGCAACGCCAACCAGAGCCAGAATCAGGCCCAGCCGGATCTGGAGAGTCCAGAAGCGCAACATCACGCCGCCCAACCCCACCAGCAGCCCGAACCAATATAGTAGCGAAAAAGACCGGAGGCTGTCACCGCGCGATGCCCTTAGTTGGGGATGAAGAGGAGACGAAGCTGGACGGGTTGGAGGTAGAAATGTCACCTATGAAGAGATTAGCGCCATTGTTCATAGATCGCGTGCACACGGTCGCGCACTGAGGCGACGCGATCGGAATTCCAGGGCAAGTGGATCGGATGAGGGTGGATGCGGCAGAGCCATACCCAGCAGCGCTCGACGGAGGGGCCCGCAGATGGGATTGCCGCGCCGGCGCTGCCAGTGACAACCCGTAGCGCGTGGTCGGCAGCGCGCAACAGGGACACGAGATCGGCCAGTTCAGAAGCCGCAGCGGGAGGCAGGGCTTGATTGCCGGTGGAGGACTGGGCGAGCAGAGGGAGGGAGCGAACGGCAGCCGCCAAACCTCCTGCCCCAGCGCTCACTCGGCCCGCTGCGATGAGACGAGGCGAAAGCAGAAAATCCACGTCGTAGTAGCCGCCTGCGCCGGTTTTCAGGCCCCAGCGGCCCGGATGCCCCGCATTGGCAATACGCTGGCGGAGCGCGGCCAGCTCGACTCGGGCCGCAGGCGTCGCCAAATATGAACGGAAGCGTGTGGACAACGCATCGTACACGCCGGCGAGAGCGTTGCCCGCTGTGAGGCGATCGCCAGCGACGGGTCGGGCTTTAAGGTAGCTGAGCGCCTCCCACACATTGGCCTGGCTGTGAAAGTATGCGCGGACAGCGGCCGGGGTCTGGACCAACTCGCCTTCGCCACCACCTGGGCGCAGGCGCGTATCGACATTGTAGAGATTGCCCTGTTGCGTGTAGTCCGAGAGGAAGCCGATGAAGCGGGCGGCGAGTCGGTTGGCGGCCTCCAATTCTGGGCCGGCGGCAAGAAATACGAGATCCAGGTCCGACAAAAGATCGAGTTCAGCAAGCCCGAGGCGGCCGAGTGCCAACACGGCAAACGAGGGAGCGGCGGGCGCGGCCGAGTGCGCGTATTCGAGCGCGCGCCGCATGATGCCGACGGCGAGATCGGAGTGCAAGCGCAGCGTGGCAGCAATGGGGCGGCGGACTTCCCATTCCTCCGCCAGCAGCTTCAGGGTCTGCTGCTGGTGCCACAAGCGCAGCGATGCCATGGCCTCAGGGGTTTGGGACGGCGCCGGCCAAGCTGGATTCGGCGACATTGGATCCAATGCAGAGAGCAGGCGGGGGCGGCGGATGAGGGTTTCGGCCATCCAGTCACTTGACTGAATCGATCGGCGCAGGCGTGACAGGAGGGGGGGGGCGGGGCGGGGTGCATCGGGCAGCGCGGCGAGAGAGCGTTGGAAACGCTGCCATTGCCGTTGGCCGTGGGCGGCGACGTCCTCCGGCGCGAGGGTTGGGGGTGAACTTGCGGGCTCAGGGGCCGGAGCCACTGGCGCCGTGGCCGTGTGCTCGGCCGCCGGTGGTTCGAGATAGCGCCGCCACAGTGCTGACACGGCATCCATGTGATCGTGGAGCAAGCCCAGAATGTCGCGGTTGCCACCTGACCCGGCCGTTAGGGCGGTTGCGGGAGCAACCGCTCGCAAGCTGCGGGCGAGAGCGGCGAGCCGGTCGGGAGCAACGGGCAAGCCGTGAAGTTGTTGCCCACGGCGCAATTGGATGCGGTGTTCCGTGTGCCGCAGCAGCAGGTAGGCGGCCGATAGTTGCTGCCACTCTGCGGCGGAAATCACGTGGTGATCCTGCAAGCGTTGGAGGGCGATGAGAGTGTTGCCGGTTCGAAGCCACGGAGCAGCTCCCCCATGGCGGCGCTGCAGGAATTGGGCAAGGAACTCAATGTCGCGAATGCCGCCGGGGTCGAGTTTCACATCCAGAGCGGCAAGGCCAGGGCGGCGGGCGCGTTGGTTCCGCAGCGAATCATTGAGCGCCATCCGGGAACCGTGGATGGCGGCGGCAATCCCCACCCCATCGGGCAGCGAGGGATAGACGGCGGCGGCCAGCGGCGCCAGAAAAGCCTGAGCCAGCACGCGGGAACCGGCGCAGATTCGCGCCCGAGTCAGCATTTGCAACTCCCATGGGCGCGCCTGGCGGTGATAATACTCCAGCGCCTGGGCCAGCGGCACGGCGATTTCGCCCTCGCGCCCGCCTGGGCGGAGGCGCAAGTCCACGCGGTAGGCAAGGCCTTCGCTGGTTACTGCCGAAACAAAATGCGTGATGGCCTGGGCCATGCGTGTGAAGAATTCCTTGTTGCTCGCAGCCTCGCGACCACCGCCGGTCCATCCGTCGGCGCTGTACAGGAAGATCAGGTCAATGTCGGAGCTGTAGTTGAGCTCGCCGCCGCCGAGCTTCCCCAACGCCAGGACAGCCAGATCGGCGCTGCGTCCATCAGGCTGCTGGGGAATGCCAAAGCGGCCGACAAGGGCATTCCACGCCCAGGAAAAGGCCTGCTGGAGGAGTGCATCAGCGAGATCGGACAGTTCCTGGGTGGTTTCGGCCAGGCCGGCTTCCGCCTGGAGGTCGCGAAGCGCAATGCGCAGGTATTCGCGACGCTTGAAGCGGATAAGGCCCAGGGGGCGTTCGAGTTCCGGAAGCACCGACGTGAATCCCGCCAAGGCAGCGGCCCACTGTTCGCGTGGCCGGGGGCGCGGGTGGCGCCGCTCGGACTGAAGCCACAGCAGGAGATCAGGAGATTGGATGAGGGCTTCGGCCAAAAAATCACTGCTGCCCAGCAGGACGAGCACGGACGGCAACAGCCCAGCGTCGGTTTCGAACGCGCGACGAACTGCCGAAGAGGCCGCGGCTAGGAGGCGAGTAAGCGCAGCTTGGGCCGCGGCCGGTTCCGGGGTGAGATCCAGCAGGGCTGGCAGGCGCGACAACAGCGACGGAAGCGAAGAGACCTCAGCCATGGGGTTGAATGGCGCTGCGCCCAGCTCAGGTTTCAGCTTGCAAGAAGAGGCAGCCCAGCGGCGGGAGTTGAATCCGCAGCGAATCCGCCTGGCCATGCCAGGAGATGCCGGTGGCGTGCACGCCGCCGAAGTTGCCGATGCCGCCGCCGCCATAGACGGTCGCGTCACTGTTGAGCAATTCTCGCCAGAATCCACCCCGCGGCACGCCCACCTGATAATCGGGCCGCGGCACCGGGGTGAAATTACAGGCGACCAGCACGGGAGGACCTTCGTGGCTGAACCGAAGCCATGTGAGGGTGCTCTGGAAGGCATCATTGCAGTCCACCCAGCGGAAGCCATCCGGGGAAAAGTCGGCTTGGTGGAGCGAGGCCAGGGAGCGGTAGGCGTGGTTGAGATCCGATACCCAACGCAGGATGCCGGCATGGAACGGGAATTGGAGGAGGTCCCATGGCAAACCCCTGTCGTGGTTCCATTCCTCCGGCTGGCCAAATTCATCTCCCATGAACAGCAGTTTTTTGCCGTTCTGACCATACTGCAAGCCGAGCAAGAGTCGCAGGTTCGCAAACCGCTGCCACTCGTCTCCGGGCATTTTGGACAGCAAGGAAGCTTTGCCGTGCACAACCTCGTCGTGAGACAGGGGTAAGACGAAGTTCTCCTGAGTGGAATAGAGTTGCCGGAAGGTTAGCTCATTGTGGTGGAAGCGGCGGTGAACCGGGTCATGCGCCATGTAGGCGAGCGTGTCATGCATCCAGCCCATGTCCCATTTCATGCCGAAGCCGAGGCCTCCCACATAGGTCGGGCGGGAAACCATGGGCCACGATGTGGACTCTTCGGCGACGGTCTGAATCCCAGGAAACTTGCCGTACGCGTCCTGATTCAATTCTCGCAGCAGCGAAATTGATTCCAGGTTTTCGCGTCCTCCGAACTGGTTCGGAACCCATTGGCCCGGAGGGCGGGAATAATCGAGATAAAGCATGGAGGCGACCGCGTCCACGCGCAGGCCGTCGGCATGGTAGCAATCGAGCCAGAACATGGCGTTGCTGAGCAGAAAGCTGCGGACTTCGTGGCGGCCGTAGTTGAAGATGCACGAGCCCCAGTCGGGATGAAATCCCTGGCGCGGGTCGGCGTGTTCGTAAAGATGTGTGCCATCGAAGTTGGCCAAGCCATGCGGATCATTCGGGAAATGCGACGGCACCCAATCGAGCAGGACGGCATAGCCATGCTGATGGAGCTGATCCACCAGGTACATGAAATCCTGCGGGCTGCCATAGCGGCTGGTGGGGGCGAAATATCCGGAAACCTGATAGCCCCAGGAGCCGTAAAACGGGTGCTCCATAACCGGGAGGAATTCGACGTGGGTGAAGCCGGTCTTGTCCATGTGTTCCAGCAGCCGGGGAGCAAGCTCGCGATAGGTCAAACATCTATTCCCGGGCTGAGCGCGCATCCAGGAGCCCAGATGCAGCTCATAGATGGCAATCGGCGCATCGGGGGCATTCGCCCGCGCACGATCGGCCATCCATGCCTGATCGTTCCAGGCATAATCAAGCGACCAGACAACCGAACCGGTGCGCGGGGACAATTCAGCGTAATAAGCGAATGGGTCAGCTTTTTCGAGCCACTGGCCGGCGGGAGCGCCGCGTGGGTGGATGGCGAATTTGTAAAGCGCACCTACAGGCATTTCGGGAGCGAGACCCTGCCAGATGCCGGAGTCCGCGACCGGGCGCAGTGAACTGATTCCAGGCGTCCAGTGGTTAGAGTCGCCTATGACGCATACCTGATCCGCGTTGGGCGCCCATACCGCAAAATGCGTGGCAGCCGGGTCAGCCGGCGAGGGGACCGCCCCAAACTTGCCATACAGATGCAGGTGACGGCCTTGCCGAAAATAATGGAGGTCGGCATCGCCCAGCCAGTTGTTGCCGCTGGGGCGGGAACCGACGGAAGGCCGGGAGGCGGGTCTCCTGGAAGGAGGCATCTTTTTGCACCATAGCACTGTTCCCGAGCCGGAGGAAGGGCAGCCAACGGGTCGAGTACGCAGGGATGTTGCGAACGCCGCAGCAGCGCTCCGCCGGTATACTGGACGGAAAGCCATGCCGATTTCCGCGATTATCGTGGACGACGAAAAACTGGCGCGCGATGAGCTGGCGTACCTGCTTCAAGCCCACCCCGACGTGGAACTGGTGGCGACCGGGCAGAACGGCATCGAGGCGGTGAAACTGGTGCGGCTGCATGCGCCCGACTTGCTGTTTCTTGATGCCCAAATGCCGGGACTCGACGGGCTGGGAACAGTGCGGCTGATGGAAGCCAAGCACATGCGGATGCCGCAGATCATTTTCGCCACCGCGCACGATGAGTATGCGCTGCAGGCGTTCGACGCTAACGCGGTGGACTATCTGCTGAAGCCGTTTGACCAGGGCCGCCTCGCCAAGGCGATGGCGAAAGTAAAACGGAATATGCAGGGCGGCGAGACGGTGGCAGGCAAACTGGACCGGATGCTGGAGCTGCTGCATGCCGGCCAGATGCCGACGGCGAAGGTTTTGATCAAGGCCCAAGGCCGACAATTGCTACTGGATGCACGCGACATTGTGTTTGCGCGCGTAGAAGATGGCGTGATCACGGTGGCCACCCGGCAGGTGGAGGGGCAGGCCAGCTATCGCACGATTGAGGAACTGCAAGCCAGCCTGGGGAGCAAGGACTTTTGGAGGGTACACCGGTCGTTTCTGGTGAATTTGAATCACGTGCAAGAGGTGGTACCGTGGTTCAACAGCAGCTATCAGCTACGCATGGACGACCGGCACCAAACAGAGGTGCCGGTCAGCAGGCAACAAAGCCGGCAGCTGCGCGAGCTGTACAAACTGTAACGGGCCGAAGCCGACCGCTCGGTTTGTTGACGGGGCCGTGGCGGGCTTCGATAATGGCCTCAATGGCCCTCAAAGTCGCACACTCAGGCAAAGCGCCAGGCCCGGGCGAGGGCCTGCGGCCGGAGCGCAGCGTGGAACTCTACCGGGTGATGCTGCTATCGCGCCGGCTGGATGACCGCGAAATCCTGCTGAAGCGGCAGCAGAAGATCTATTTTCAGATCAGCGGGGCCGGACACGAAGCCATTACGGCAGCAGCGGGCGACCAACTGCGGCCGGGCCACGATTGGGTGTACCCGTACTACCGGGATCGGGCGCTCTGCCTGCGATTGGGCGTCACGCCGACCGAAATGTTGCTGGCGGCGGTGGGGGCGGCGGCAGACCCTGCCTCCGGCGGCCGCCAGATGCCTTCGCATTGGGGGCATGCACGCTATAACATTGTCAGCAGTTCGAGCCCGACCGGGACCCAGTTCTTGCAAGCGGTGGGTTGTGCCGAAGCCGGGCAATATCTGAACCGGCATGGGGACGTAGGAGAATGGTTGCAGCAACACCCGCACCCACAGACCGTCGTCCACCATGCCGACGAGGTAGTGCTGGTCAGTTCCGGCGAAGGCGCGACCAGCGAAGGGGAGTTTTGGGAGGCCCTCAACGCCGCCTGCCGCAACCAGCTGCCCGTGCTCTTCCTGATCGAAGACAATGGCTATGCCATATCGGTACCGGCCGAGGTCCAGGGCGCCGGAATCGAGTTGTCAGAAACACTGGGGCAGTTCCCACATTTGGCGATCGAACGCTGTGACGGGTGTGATCTGGAGGCGAGCTATACCGCCGTGGGGCGCGCATTGCAGTTTTGCCGCCAGGGACGGGGGCCAGCGCTGGTGCAGGCGCAGGTTGTGCGGCCCTATTCGCATTCGTTATCGGATGACGAGCGATTGTACCGACCGGAAAGGGAACGGGAAGACGAGGCCCGGCGCGACCCCATCCGCCAATTGCGGGAGCGGATTCTGAGCGAGGGTTGGGCGACCGGCGAAGACCTGGAGGCCATGGAGTCCGGGGTGGAGCGCGAAATAGAGGCGGCAACCGAGACGGCTCTGGCCGCGGCGCTCCCGGAGCCAGGTTCCATCTACAGTTTTGTGTATTCGCCCGATGTGGACATGACCTCGGCGGGGCTTGGCACTGGAGCCGCGGAGACGGAAGGCAAGCCCCAGACGATGGTGGATCTGATCAACGCCTGCCTGCATGAGGAGATGGAACGCGACCCGCGGCTGCTGGTATTTGGAGAGGATGTGGCCGATTGCACGCGGGAAGACAACCTGAGCCAGGTCAAGGGCAAAGGGGGCGTGTTCAAGGTAACGGGCGGACTGCAGCGGCGCTTTGGAAGTGACCGGGTCTACAATTCGCCTCTGGCTGAAGCCTCGATCGTGGGCAGGGCCATCGGCTTGGCGACGCGTGGCTTGAAGCCAGTGCCGGAAATTCAGTTCTTCGATTACATTTGGCCCGCCATGATGCAGTTGCGCAATGAGCTGGCGGTGATGCGTTGGCGGTCGAATGGAACGTTTGCAGCGCCCGTGGTGCTGCGCGTGGCAATCGGCGGCTATCTCACCGGAGGAGGGATTTACCACAGCCAGTGCGGCGAGTCGATCTTTACCCACATGCCCGGACTGCGCGTGGCGATGCCGGCCACCGCCGTGGATGCGGTTGGGCTCCTCCGCACAGCACTGCGCGGCGAGGATCCAGTCTTGTTTTTGGAGCACAAGCGGCTGTATCGCGAGCCCTTCAACCGGGGCCCGCACCCGGGACGGGATTTCTGCGTTCCCTTTGGACGAGCGCGGATCGCGCGAACCGGCCGAGACTTGACTGTCGTCACCTACGGCGCGGTGGTCCAGCGGGCGCTGCAGGCAGCCGATGCACTGGCGCACGAACAAGGTGCCGAGGTGGAAGTAATTGATCTGCGCAGCTTGGCGCCGTATGACTGGGAAACCATCGCCACATCGGTGCAAAAGACATCGCGTGTGATCGTCGCCTACGAAGACGTGTTGAGTTTCGGGTACGGTGCCGAAATTGCCGCGCGCATTGCCGACGAACTCTTTGAGGATCTGGATGCGCCCGTGCGCCGGGTGGCCGCTAAGGATGTTTTCTGCGCGTATCAGCCCTTGCTAGAGGATGTGATCCTGCCGCAGGCCGCCGATGTGCAACGCGCCATGGCGGAATTGCTTCGCTACTAGTCAACAGGGGTAACCGGCCCCAATGCGCTGGGCGTGGATTAGGCTGTGCAGTGGAAGTAGCACAGTCCAGAGCCGCAAGCCGGCAACTCGGCACTCCTGACTCAGGACACGAGATGAACCCGGCGGTAGGGCAGGCGCACTCAGACCCGTCCGGTGGCCGCCCAGAAGATCAGCAACCCATTCAGCGCCAGAATCGTCGCGGTGGCAATCCAGCCGAGCATGGCCGTGAAACGCTGCACCGCAAGTTCCCCCATGATCCGGGCGTCCTGTACGAACAGGATTAGCGGGACAATCGCAAACGGCAGCGCAAAACTGAGCACGGCCTGCGAAAACACCAACACGGCCAGCGGGTCGAGTCCAATCGCAATTACCACCAGCGCGGGGATCACGGTCAGAGCCCGGCGATAGAAGATGTTGAAATTGACGTCCAGGAAACCATCAATGATCACTTGGCCCGCCATCGTGCCGACCACCGACGACGAGAGCCCGGAACATAGTAAAGCCCAAGCAAAAGCCAAAGCTGACGCGGGTCCCAGAATGGGGGTCAGGGTTTGATGGGCGAGCTGAATCCCCATATTGCGGACGCCGGTGCCGAAGAAAACCGCCGCGGCCATGATGAGCATGGCCGAGTTCACCAGCCAGGAGGCATTCATGGCCACCAAGACATCCCACAGCTCATAGCGGGCGTGCCGCAAGCTGTGGCTGGGGTCGTCGGGGCGGAAGCGGTGCTGCACCAGGGCGGAGTGCAGGTAAATCACATGCGGCATCACGGTGGCGCCTAGCATCGCCACCGCGATATAGGCGCTGCTGGTGGTCAGCCTGGGCAGGACCGTGGCCACCGCGACCGCGGGCCAGTTGGGGCGCGCCAGAAGGATCTCGTAGAAGTAGGCGATCGCGATCACGCCGACAAAGAGCATGATCAGGTGCTCCAACCGGCGGAAGCCGTAGACTTCAATCGCAAGAATCAGAAAGACAGCGGCCGTGGCCACCAGCGCGCAGAGCAGCATTGACCAGTGCAGCAGCAGGAAGAGGCCCAGGGTTGCACCCAAGAATTCGGCAACATCGGTCGCCATGGCAGCGATTTCCGCAATGACCCATAGGGCAATGACGACCGGACGGGAAAAGCGTTCGCGGCAGAGCTGAGGCAGTGTTTTGCCGGTGGCGATGCCCAGTTTCGCCGACAAGAACTGCACCAGCATGGCGATCAGGTTCGACCAGAGTAAAACCCAAAGCAGCTGATAGCCGAATTCGGCGCCGCCCTGGATATTGGTGGCGAAGTTGCCGGGGTCGATATAGGCGACGCTGGCGACAAAAGCGGGGCCGAAATAAAGCCAGATCTCGCGGCTGCGCCACCCCGACTTTGGCTTCGAACTGGGCGCGGGCGGGGCGGCCATCCCCGGTATTGGCAGGTTCACACCACAGTCTATCGTGGTTGCCGTAAGCAGATCGCGCGGCCGAGCAGGGCCAGCGCGGCAGCGGCACTTTGGCGCCGAATCTGGGTGCGGCTGCCGGAGAAATGATGGACCGACGCGCGCGGCCGGCCGCCGGGGCCGGCCACGGCGATACACACGGTGCCCACCGGCTTGGCCGCGCTACCCCCGGAGGGCCCCGCCACGCCGGTGATGGCGAGGCTCCAATCGGCGCCAAAGCGGGCTCGCGCGCCCGACGCCAGGGCCTTGGCCACCGCGGCGCTGACAGCGCCATATCTGTCCAAGGTAGCGGCCGGGACCCCCAGCAGCCGCTGCTTGGAAGCATTGCCATAGCAAACCACTGATCCGAGAAAGTAGGCGGAACTGCCGGGAACGGCGGTGAGAGCGGCTGACAGCAGCCCTCCCGTGCAACTCTCCGCCAGGGCGAGGCTTTCGCGCCGTTGCAGGAGTTGACGGGCAACGGCAGCGACTTCCTGCCGGGTCGCCCTAATCAAAGTGAAGGGGGTGCGGGACGGGTCCATGCGAGGTTGAAGAGCGCGTGATGTGTGGCCAGGATCAGGGCAGGATGCCCGGCTCCGGGGCTTCCCGGCGCAAACGCCAGCCCGACCAGATTGTTGCCGCTCACAACGCAACTGGCCTGACCATCCACAATTCGGATGACACCGCGGCGGCCGCGAAACGAAGCAATCACGTACAGGGCGCCAGCGCCGTCGAAGGCGAGGCCCTGCGGGCGACCCAGGCCGCGGAAGTGCGGACGGACCTCGCCGGCAGTAGATATTTTCCAGATGGTGTCATGGCTCGAGGTGGTCGGTGCGGAAACGTACAAGAACCGATCCGGGCCGAAAGCGAGATGGTACGCGGCAACGCTGGGCTCGAGGGTGGCGAACACGAACGTCTGGCCCTGACGATCAATTTTGAAAACCGTGCCGCTACGGTCGCCGACATAGAGGTCGCCGTGGTGATCAAAGGCTATCCCGGTCGCAACGCCCAGGCCTTGGGAGAAGACCTCCGGCGTGCCGCCGGGATCGAGGCGGTAAATCGTGCCGTTGTAACGGCTAGATGCGAACAGCGTGCCGGCGGAATCGAACGCCAAGCCGCTGGGGTTCGTAATGGCACTGCTCCAGGCCTTGAGGGCATAGTTGGCGTCAAGTTTAAAGATACTGACGGGTGTCTTTTGCCCCCTCGAACCGCTCATGGTCACGAAAATGTCACCGCTAGCGTCCAGAACTGGATTACAGACGGGGTGGAGGTTTTCGGCGATCATCACCGCCACTTCCAGCGGCATGGATGCGGTGGCTTTCAGCGTGGCGTTGGCAACCTCGACCGTGCCAGAGACCGCCGCATCGGGGACTCGCGTAATTAGCAGCCGGGGTGCGTATAGCAAAAGCGGTGCCGCGGCGCCGCTGATCCGGACTTGAGGCAGCACCGCCGCCGAAGCGAACTGGCCGCGCAAATGCACCTCGGCACCGGGCAACGCTGAAGCGGGGTCGAGCCGTTCAATGGCAAGTGCGGTGGGCATGGCAGGCCGCGTCCCGCAGTGGGAGCCTAACGCCGCTGCCATCTAGGATACCAAAGCGCGCTCCGGCCGGGACGGCGCCCGGCGCTGGCGCCCGGCCGCCGCGGATGAGAGTTGCAGTCACACAGGCTTTTTGTAGCAGAGAAGTGGTGTGCCGAATGACCAACCAATTCCGGCACACAAGACTCTACCTATTACATACGAACCCAAGCAGCCGGGCCCGCCGAAGCAGGCGGGCCGGCGCACAGGAAGTCGGCGAGCAGCCTGCAGGGTTGCCGCCGCCCGGGCAGCCCGCCGGAAGCGAGGGTGCGGAAAGTCGCTGACAAGGCGGAGCAGTGCGGGTGGCTTGAGCGATGGCACAGGGACGATTGGAAATCGAGGGTGAACCGGGGAAGTTTATCTCCGGAGCCAGGGCGCGTTGGTTGATGCAAGCCAAGCGAGCCCACCTTACCCAAAACGGCCGGCTGCGGCTTTTCGACGGCGCATCGGGGCCAGTTGGGCACACCCGAAACTCCGAGTGCTGCCCGCGAACGGTCTGGAGCGCCTTTTCCAGTGTCGGCGTTCGGAACACGACGGGCTCTCGCTGGCTGCGAGGATTTCGGATGAACGGGGACGCTCTCAACTGCGGTCAGGGCGGAGTCAGATGAGAAGCCGATTGAAATTCTCTCTCCTCCTGCTCGGGTTGATATTGGCGGTGCCCTTGGCCGCGCAGCAGTTGGCGCAGGTTTCCGGGGCGCTGGTGACGCCGGCGCAGGGCGGGATAGTGGGGGGGACGCTGCGGCTGACGCTGAGCGGGCCGGCGCTGGCCGCGGGCAGCTATTACTACGTGCCGGCGACGGTGGCGTGCGCGACTTCGACGGGTGGCGCGGTGGTGGGGGCCCCAGATCCGACCGCCATCCCGGCGGTCGAGGCTGAGGGGTCCGGGACGCTGCCGCTGGGCAACTACTGGGTGGAGCTGGCCTACACCGGGGCGCTGGGGGCGCAGACGCTGGCCTCGCCGGCGCTGGCGGTGTCGCTCACCGGCCCGGGCTCGCTGCTGGTGCATGCGCCCGTGCTGCAGCCGGCGGGGGCGACCGGCTATGCCGTCTTCATCGGGACGTCGGGCGGGGGCGTGCAACTGCAGGGGACGGTCAGCGGCTGGGGGAACTACACCCAGTCCAGCCCGCTGGGGGTGGGCGCGGCGCCGCAGGGCGCGAACACAACTGAATGCCTGGTGGCGCGCAACGATGCCGTGATCCCGACCGGCACCTACTACACCGTGACGCTGGCCGACAGCCAGGGCGCGACCCTGGCCGGGTTCCCGCAGAGCTGGTACCTGGCCGGGACCAATGTCAACGTCGCCACGCTGACGCCGCTGGCGGCGCCGCCGGCGGTCCAGTACCCGACGCCGATTCTGGCCAACCCGGGCACCACCCAGCAGTCACTGAACAGCAACCTGAACATGGGCGGCAACAAAATCCAGGAGGCCGGCAACGTGGGGCCGGGCACGCACGCCGGCTTCTGGAGCGGGGCGCTGACCGGGGCCGGGGCCACGCTGGGCAGCTGGACGACCTACACCGGGATCGAAGTGCAGATGGTGGACATGTGGGCGCAGTCGGCGGGCTCGGGCGGGACGAGCGGGATCACGGTTTCGGTCAGCGACGGCACCTCGACCTGCAACTTCGCTGGGCTGCTGCCGGGGACGGCGCAGTCCACGTCGCAGAGGCTGAACACGGGCTATTGCATTTTCCCGGCGGCCGATCCGCTGACGGTGACGATTGCCAGCGACGACCACGGCTCCAAGCCGGCGAACGTGAGCTGGAACATTATTTTGACCGCGTATTGAGGGGCGGGGAAGCCGTTAGGCATTAGCCGTTAGGAACGCGTGGCGGTGGGGATGGTGGTGGGCGCGGGGACGGACTGGAGAGGAGAGCGCAGCATGAAACTTTTCAACAGCATTGGGCATTTGTTCGCGTGGGTGATCAGCAAGATCGTACCGGCGGCCGAGGCGGTGGTGGCGGCCGATGCCTCACCGATCGCCTCCGCCCTGGCCGGCCTGGTGGGCAGCAAGGGGGCGGTGGTGCAGGCCGGGATCCAGGCGATTGCCGGCGACGTGCTGAACGCGTTCAGCGCCGCTGGGGCTGCGATCGGAGCCGGGGGGCTGAACGTGACGTTCGACCAGGCGACGATCCAGGCGATCGAGGCGCTGTACAAAGACGTGGCCGGCCTGTTCGGCAAGGCTGCGCCCACGCCGACGCCGACCGCAGAGGCGGGAGCGAAGTAATGGCGATTGCCAGGATGGACTGGAGTCCGTGCCAGCCGCCGGTGGCGCCCGCAGACGTGGTTGCGGGCGGATGGCGGCTGGAGCTGCAGCGCGGGGCGCTGGTGCGGCCGGACGGCAGGCGAGGCGAGATGACGCCGACCTCGTTGCGGCTGCTGCAGTTGCTGATGAGCGAGCCTGGGCGGGTGTGGCGGCTCGAGGAGATCATGCACTGGGTCTACGGCGGCAGCGGGACCGCCAGGCAGCTGGGCAACGTGCGCGCCATGGTGGTGCGCGTGCGGCGGCAAGTCGGCCCGCTGCCGATCCGCGTCCGCTATGGACTGGGGTACAGCTGGGAGGAGGGGGAACGATGCCAGCCACGCGTCTGATTGCGCTCAATGGGAACGGGGGCGCCTACACCGCGATCAGCAGCCTGATCGCCTGCCGCTCAGTCCAGATCGTCGAGGACGGATCGGTCGCGGCCCAGGGGCTAGAGATCCAGTACCCGTTTGACGGCTATGCCACCACCAATCAGGTGGCTGGGGGGGTGCCGGTGAGCATCACCGGCGCGGGCAAGGACGGCCTCGCCGGGCTGCCGGCGCAGAACGGCGGCGCTCCGGGAGCCTTCAACTACCGACCGGCGGACGTGTACTGCCAGGCGCGGTCGGCGACGGCGACGGCGACCACGGTGCGGGTGGTCGAGACGGAGACGACGTGAAGAACAAGTGGTTAGTGGCTAGTGGTCAGTGGCTAGTGACGGGCTCAGAGGCGGAGCCGCCGGCAGCGGCGCGCACGCCTGCTGAGGTCCGACTGGCCGCCGAGCCTTCGCTAGCCGCTAGCCACTAGCCACAGGCGGCTGCTATGAACTGGGCAATGGTGACAGCGTTGGCGGCGTTGGCGGCGGCGTTGGCCAGCGGGTGGCAATGGGTGACGCGGCACATCATCCGGGACGAGGTGGGGACTATCCGCGAGGACATCGAGGTGCTGCGGGTGGCGGTGTTCAACCACCTGAGGCATGGCGACTTGCCCGACGAGGCGGCGATCCGGCTGGCGGTGAAAGGGGCGCGCCATGGCAGACAGTAGCGGCGCGGCGGCGAGCGCCCGGGAGCAGGCGGCGTGGCCGCTGATCACGGCGGCGAACGCGAAGAGCGGGCTTGACTGGTGGCTGATCTACGGCGTGATCGAGCAGGAATCGGGCTTTGATCCGGCGTCGGAGTCCGGCTGCGGGGCGCTGGGGCTGATGCAGTTGATGCCGTCAAGTTTCCCGTCGTTCACCCGGACGCAACTGCTGGACCCGGCGACCAACGTGAAACTGGGCTCGGAGTTCCTGCGCGAGTGCATCGCCGTCTGGATGCTGGAGTCGGCGGATGAGGCCATCAAGTTCGGACTGGCGAGCTACAACGGCGGCTCGGGCTATGTGCTGGCGGCGCAGCACGCGGCGGCGACGGCCGGGCTCGATCCGAGCGTGTGGCTATGCGTGCGGCCGTACTTGGCCGCGATCGAGTGCAATGGCAAGCGGCCGGACGTGCGGCAGATCACCGACTACGTGCAGCGCATTTGGGGGCTGTACCAGGCGCGGCGGGGAAGGCCCACGCCGGCTGCCGTGGCCGCGGCCGCAGCGGGTGGAGGCAGTTCGGTGCCGGGCAAAGCGCCCGACGTCGGACTGCAACTGCATCGTTACGCGGGGCTACTGGGGAAGATGGGGAAATTTGGGCTGTGGTGAGTTGGCTCTCGATCGGCATGCGGACGGTGCGGCGCGAGCGCGACCATGCGCTGGTGCGGGCGGTGCAACTCGAGTCGCGGCTCGAGGAGGCCACAGCGCGGGCGCAGCGGCTGGAGCGCGATGTTGCGGCGGCGAACCAGGCGCTGGAGCGCGTGGTGGACAACGCGCTGTTTGCCGCCGGGGCGGCGCCGGTGTTTCACCCCGAAGATCGGCGGTTTCAGCCGCGTCCAGCGGCCGAGCAGGAGGCCGAGGCGCAGCGGCTGATGGCGCGGCCCGGGATGACGTCGGCGGAGTGGCGGCGTAAGGTCGAGGAGCAGGACCGGGAACTGGCGGAGCGGGAGCGCAAGGCGGCGATGGCGGTCGGGATCAAGCAGGTGGCCGAGGAGCGGAGGAAGGCGGCGAAGACGCCGCTGGCCGTCAGCCATTAGCCGCTAGCCGTTAGGAAGGCGTGGCGGTGGGGTGGTTGGGAAGGGTGGACATGGACGACGACATGGCGATTTTGGAAGCGGAGGCGGCGCCGGAGGCAGCCGCGGCCAACGCGGCGGCGGAGCCTGCGGCGGTGGCAGAGAGCGAACCGGCAGCGAGTGGCGAGGCCGGCGGGCGAGACCCCGTTGAGGTAGCATGGCCGGAGGAGAGCGAGACACCGGACGAGGGTGCAAGCGAGTCCGGCGCCGGCGGCGCAGCGGCGGAGGGGAGCGGGCACCCTTCCGCCGACGCCGCCGAACCTGCGGCCGAGGCGGCGTCGGGTGGCGCCGCTTCGGCTCGCTACGGGACGGCGGCGCTGAGCCGGATGCTGAAGGAGCAGCCGGAGCTGGCGGCGGCGGCCGAGGCCTCGCCGCGGGTGAAGGCGCAACTGTACCAGATGGCGCGGCGCTCGCAGGAGTTGGGCGAGTACCAGGAGTTGATGCCATCGCTGGGGCGGGCGCGGGAAGCGGCCGAGGCGCGCCAGGCGCTCGCCAACTACGATCAGGCGTATTTCGGGCGGGAGCCTGAACAGTTTTGGTCGGGACTGCACCAGGCGTCGGGCGCGACCGGCGCCTACGAGCGCAACGTGCAATTCCTGCACCAGGTGTTCCTGGACCGGCTGGAGGATGCCGCGCTGGGCCAGGGAAACGAAGGTTTGAGCGGCGCCGTGCAAGCCATCAGGGAGGCCGTCGGCTGGGCTGACAGCCGCAACGCCCACTCCCGGGCGACAGATGGAACGCGCGGAGCCAAGGTTGGGGACAGCAGTCTGCCTCCGCAAATCCGGCAGCAGTTGGAGCAGGGCGCGCAAAACGCCCGCGAGCTTCAACAACTCAGAACCCGGCTGAGCGCGGAGCAGCAACAGCAGAGTGAAGCGTTCGTGAACGCGACCGGCGAGGAAGTTGGGCGGGGGTTGCGCCAGTTCGTGGACGGGATTCTGGCCGAGACCGGATTTTCCGACTATGAAAAGGCCAACATCGCGCGCGACTTCATCGAGCAGGTGAGCGACTTGAGCGAGCACGACCGGGTGCACAATGCGGCGCTGGAAGACATTCTGGCGCGGCAGGGTTCGACCCCGGCGGCGAGGGCTGAGGTGGTGCGGCGCTCACTACAGTGGGCGCGGCAGAACGGGCGGGACATTCTGGCGCCGATCCTAAAACAGGTGGGCGCCGGGATCACGCAGCGGCAAGCCGAGCGGCAGGCGGTGCGCCAGAGGGCGCGCGCCGAGCCGGCGGCGGCCAGCAGCGTGGCCAGCCCGGCGGCACAGCCTTCGGCGCGCGACCTGCTGCGGCAGGCGGAAAGCAAGCTCGGGCGCAGGCTCACGGACAGAGAGATTCTCGAACTGGCCTGAAGCAACTAGCAACTGTAGTTAGCCAGTTCACAGCCAGCCGGCGACGGGCCGGAAGAGGACACAACGATGGCACTGCAAAATTCGCAGGTAATCGCGCTGCAGCTCGAGAAGGTGCGGCCGAAGCTGCCGATCCTGTATGAGCGGGACGACACGTTTTTCAACCTGATCCAGAAGCGCGACGTGGAGCGGGTTTCGACCCGGACGGCGCGCATTCCGCTGCAGGTGCAGCCGGGCGGCGCGTTCGGTTACGCCAGCTTCGACGGCGGCGACCTGGGGCGGGGCTCGGGCACCAACTACGATTTCGCGCAGATCACGCCCGTGGGCATCCGGTTCGCGGTCGAGATCACGAAGTTGGTCGAGTACGCGACCGACGCCAGTGACAAGGCGATCGAGAACGCGGCCAAGCGCAACGTGGCCGACGCCATGAAGCAGTTCCGGCGCGATATTGACGCCGCGCTGCAGACGGCGGGCAACGGGGTGTACGGGACGGTGGCGTCGGTGGCGGGCACCGTGATCACGCTGAACGACGCGCCGTTTGGGGCGCGGCTGCTGCACGATCAGCAGGTGGTGCAGGTGTACGACACGACCCTGACCACCAATCGCGGCAGCTGCACCATCACCGGCATCACCAAAAGCCTGGGCGGCCCGCAAACCATCACGGTGAGCGCGGTGCCGGCCGGCACGGTGGCGACCGATGTGCTGGTGGTGGACGGGGTGAGCGGGGCGCAGCCGACGTTCATCTACGGCATTCCCTATCACCACAACAACTCGACCTCGGGCACGTGGCTGGGCATTTCGCGGGCCAACAGCTACGCCGTGGCCAACGGGGTGAACGCCAACAACGCGGCGCTGACGCTGCCGCCGATCCGGCTGGCGTTCAACCAGATCCGGCAAGCGATCGGCGTGGACGCGCTGGGCTCGCTGCTGTGGCACGGACACCCGGCGCAGGTGGCGGCGTATGAGGAGCTCGGCTTCGTGATCAACGAGATCGAGACCGGCGGCACCAACGGCGACCTCGACCTGCTGTTCAAGAACAAGAGCATCGGCGGGGTGAAGATCAAGGAAAACATCCACGCCGACACCACGCGGCTGGACCTGGTGAACCTGGAGACCTGGGGACGCGTCGAGTGGCTGCCGATTGACTACTACGAGGTGGGCGGGACCACGGTGTTCCCGGTCTACGGCGCCTCGGGCGGCATCGCGGCCAGCTACCTGTTCTACCTGGTGACGGGCATTCAGTTCTTCATTGACAACCCGCGGGCGGTCAGTTCGCTCACCGGACTGGCGTTGCCGGCGGGCTATTAACGGCGGTCTGGGGCCATCGCTCATCGGTTATCGGTCGTCGAGCCTTTACTGACGACCGATGACCGGTGACTCGGAAAGGGGACGTGCGATGTCGGATATGCAAATGCTGAGGAAGATCGGGGCCTGCGAAAACAAGCAGGCGCAGAGCGGGTGGACCGGGCCGGAGCTGACCGGCTGCACGGCGCCGTCGGCGTTTTTGTGCGAGATCTGCGGGTGGATGCTGTGCGGGGGACATGCCTCCGGCCATCAGCACGCGGCCGGCAGCGACAAGGCGGCGCTGGCCAGCCATTTCCAGCAGCAGGCGACGGCGGCGGCCGAGGCGCAGGCGGCGGCAGCGGCCAACGCGGCCACGGTGGGCGAGCAGTTGAAGCAGGCGCAGGTGGCGCAGGCGACGCTGGCCCAGATCAAGGGGCTGGTGGGGTGAGCCGGACGGGCGAACGGCAGGCGCCGCACATGCGACGCCTGCAACGGCCGAAGGTTCCAACCCAGCCCGGCACCTGCCGGGGCTGCCAGCAGACGGCGACGGTGGGCCAGGAAGGGTTCTGCCGGCGTTGCTGGGGGCTGATGGCGCGGGCCGACGGCGCGGCCACAGCGGCGGCGCTGGGCGAGTGCCGGCGGTACTTGGTGGGGCGATGAGCGAGCGCGGCGACATTCAAGGGCGGCGGGCGCCGGCGTGGCTTGGGGCGCTGATCGCGCGGCGCTACGGGCGGACGTTGTTCGGGGAGCCGCGCTACCGGCTGGTGTGGGCGCCGGCGCGGTTCGAGCGATCGGGCGGGGAGTGGGTGGACTGGCAGGAAGGCTCGAGCGCCCGGGAGCGCCAGGCGGGCGCGGTGCAGCCATGGCGGCGGCGCTGCGAGCTGCGCTGGGTGCGGAAGTACCCCGGCGAGCAGTGCTGGCTGATCGAGCGCTGGGTTCCGCCCTCGGCGTTCGGGACGCCGGAGCAGTGGTATCGGCCGGCGGCCGCAGGCGGCACGGTGCTGCAGACGCCGAGCGGGGCGATCGGCAGCCTGGGCGACTACCCGCAGTTTGGGGAGTATGAGGACATCGGGGCGCGGATGCACTGGTACCCGACCGAGCGGCACGTAACGCTGGCCATTGACGTGGTAGAGCGGCAATTGGAGCGGATGGCGCCGACGGGGGCAGCGCGGGCCGCGCGACGGCTGCAGCGGGCAGAGCGGGAGCAGGAGCAGCGCGACCGCGAGTTCGACCAGATGGCAGGGGAGGTGTTCGACGACGGCTCGCCGGCCTTCTCCGGAGCGCCGATGGTGGGCTACGGCGGCAGCCACCGGCCGGCGCTGGTGGAGATGGCGGAGCGGATGGGGATCAGGGAGCACCCGATTTAGGTCTTAGGTGTTAGGCGTCAGGAAGGCTCGGCGGGCGGGGCAATGGCCGTGGCGGAAAGCGGACCACGGATAACGGAGAACGGAGAGGGCAGATGGCACAGGGCAAAAAGCACGGGTTGACGATGATTATCGGGATCGGGGCGCCGCGTACTCCGGCTGCGGGAATGGGGCCCGCGGCTGCGCGCCCTGACGCGCCGGCGGCTGCTCTGGGGATGGGCACCCCGGAGCGGCGCCGGCAGCATGCAGCCGACGTGGAGGCGGCGTTTCTGGGGCGGCCGCAGCCGCATGGCACCTTCGATGAGGCGCACGATGGCGGCCGGGTGAGCGCGCAGATCGCCGGCTACATGGAACTCGAGGGGGCGCACAAGGACGGCGAGTGCGACTTGGTGGCGGTGCCGGGCGGAGTGTCGGGCGAGCGCGGCTGCTGCAACCTGTTCGAGCCGGAAGCCGGGGCGGAGGCATTCGAGTGCGGCGACTGCGAGCACTTTGCGGGCCAGGAGGCGGCCGCGGGTGCGGGCGAGGAGGAAGACCAGGAGCCGGAGCCGATGGCGATGCCGGACGGGCGGCGGTAGCGCCCGGCCGCGCGCGGTGGACGTGGATTAGGCAATGGGCAAGCGATAGCAGGAGGGGATCATGGAGACGACAATCGCCCCGAGCGGGGCCGACTACAACGCGATTTTTGGCGACGGGCTGCGGGGCGGCGGCATCAGCGACCGGCAGCGGGACCGGCTGGTGCGCGAGGAGCACCAGCGGCTGCACCGGCAGGGCTGGACGCCAGCGACGGTGTGCAACCTGCATCCGTTTCCGCTGACGGTAAACCTGGGCGACCTGGGCATCCTGACGGTGCCGGCGGCGGCCGCCGGGCTGCCGGGGAAATTGGAGATCGAGCGCTACCGCATTTCCATGCGGGACCTCGGCGACGGCAACTTCACTCCGGTGAGCGTGCTGCCAACCGAACTGGCCAAAGAGTTCATGCGCGAGTACGGCGCGACCGGCGGGGTGTGGTGGTTCGCCGGCACTGGCGAGCCGAAGCCGGAGGACGTGGCCGAGGCCAAGGCGCGGCAGTTGGGGTGGTGGCGGCAGCAGTACCAGCAGGCGGTGGACAACTGGAGCCGGTATCACCAGCACAAGATGATTACCGACCGGCAGCGGGACGCGGCGCGGGCGCTGTTCACCGCGAGCGAGATCGCGCAACTGCCGGAGTGGGTGACCGTCACGCGGGCCCAGGCCGACCGGCGGGATTGCCCGATGTGCGGGGAGAGCATCCGGGTGACGGCGAGGATCTGCCACTTCTGCCGGAGCGA
>JBOGKJ010000214.1:0-3028 GCA_050745565.1 Terriglobales bacterium
GTGTTGGCGCCGATGCCCAGCGCCAGCACAACGATGGCAATGGCGGTGAAGCCGGGCGCGTGCCGCAACCGCCGCCAGGCGTAGCGGAAATCTTGAGCCAGTCTCATATGTGCCTCATAGGCGTAAACCGGCGCGAGCGTTGGCAGTTACCGAAAAAAGTGGCTAGTGGCCAGTGGTTAGTGGCTAGTTGAGGGCTCGGCATTCTCGGATGCCTTGAAATCCAACACCGGGCGCAACGCGAGGCGGCCGGAAACGAGGGTGACGACGCCGGTAACCACGACGGTGGGGGCCGGCGCCGGGACGGTCCGGCGGTCGGTGACGGGACCGAAGCGCAGGTTCATGTCCTCGCGCAACTCGTCATAGAGGGCTCCATCGGCTTCATCGCGGGCGCAGGCGCCGGCGGGCAGGAAGGCGGCCAGAGTCAACCGGGGATCAACCAGGGAGCCGAGCAGCAGGCGGTAGTCGCGCCCCTGGACGCTGTATTCCAGCAGCCGGGCCTGAACCCGCACCAAGGGCTGCCCGTTGGGCCGCTGCCGCTGGAGTTGTTCGACGGTTCGAAACTCGGCTGTGCGCGCCCGGGTGACCGCCGCGCCATGAAAATCCGGCAGGGCCGCGCCGCAGCCATTGGCGGCGGACTGGGTCGGTTGCGCTGCCGGGCGGTGGCGATAAAACCAGTAGCCCGCCACCGCCGCCACCAGCAGCACCAGCACCAGCCACGCGACCGCATGGCTGCCGCCACGCTGGGGCGAGCGCCTGGCCGGCGTCCGGCGGGACATGGCTAGGAACGGGCGCCGGGCTTTTTGGCGCGCTTGGCCTGGCTCCGCTGCGTGATGAGTTGCACGATATCGTCCACGGTGAGGCAGCTCTGCCACTCGGCCTCAGTGAACGGAGAGACTCCGAACGCCACCTCCGCCTGCATCAGCACCTCGGCGATATCAATCGCATCCAGGTTGAGGTCTTCCTTCAAAATGGCGCCGGGGGTGAGTTCGGCCTCCTCCACCGCCATCTCTTCGGAAATCAGGTGGAGGATCTTGGCAGCAAGCTCGGCCAGCGCGCGCTCCTCTTTGGTGGGCGCGGTGGCAACCGGCTTCGCCGGTTTGGCATGGTTTTTCCCATTGTTGGCACGGATGGGCGGCTTGGGGGCGGGCTTACCGGCGCGGGGCGGTTTGGAAGTGGCGGCGGCCTTTGCCATAAGGATTCATGATATCTGAACACGGCTACACTGGCCTATAGCATGCCCGCCAAGCGGCCCACACTAAAGGAGTTTTTTGGTCCCCGCGGGCTGTTGCAGCGCGCCTACCCGGGCTATGAAAACCGCCCCGGACAACTGGAAATGGCCGAAGCCGTGGCGGCGGCCCTGGCCGAGCGCCGGCACCTGATCGTGGAGGCGGGCACGGGCACGGGCAAAACCCTGGCCTACCTGCTGCCGGCGCTCTACAGCGGGCGGCGGGTGCTGATCTCAACCGGCACCAAGAACCTGCAGGAGCAGTTGGTCAACAAGGATGTGCCGCTGCTGGCGCGGGCGCTGCATCGTCGCTTGAACGTCGTTTGCATGAAGGGGCGGCAGAATTACGCCTGCAAGTTCAAAGTCGAAGAGCTCGAGCGCCAGCCCAACCTGCTCGATCAGGATGACCTCGATCACTACCAGCGCCTCCGCGCCTGGGCCGCCGAAAGCCAATCGGGCGACCAGGCCGAGCTGACGTTTTTACGAGAAACCTCGCCGCTGTGGCAGCGGCTGAACGCGCGCCGTGAGACCTGCACCGGCAGCAAATGTCCCCGCTACGACCAGTGCTTTTTGACCTTGCTGCACCAGCGCGCGGCCGCGGCCGACCTGGTGGTGGTGAACCATCATCTCTTCTTCGCCGACCTGACGTTCAAGCGCCAGGAACTGCCGGGCGTGCTGCCGCCCTATGAAGCCGTGGTGCTCGACGAAGCCCACGAACTGGAAGCCATCGCCAGCCGCTACTTCGCCACCTCGGTCAGCAGCCACACCGTGGAAGATCTGGGGCGCGATGCGGCGGTCACGCTGCGCGCGGAAAAGTTGGCAACCCCGGAGCTGGAACAGCGCCAGCAGCGGATGCAGATCGCCGCCCAGGCACTGTGGATGCGGCTGGGCCTCGAGGAGGGCCGGCGCGCCTTCAGCCGGCGGGCGGAGTTTTTGCAGGAACACAGCGCCGCCTACGACGAGTGCCTGCATGCCATTGCCCACCTGGAAAGCGGCCTCGACACCCTTCCGGACAAGCCCGAAACCATCCACAACCTCATCGCCCGGCTGCGCCAGCTCCGCGCCCACCTCGCGTTCCTGTTTGAAAGCGAGGAAGAAGGCACCGTGTACTCGGTCGAGCGCCGCGGCCGCACCGTCGAGGTGCAAGCTGCCCCCTTGGACGTGGCCAAGCGGCTGAACGAAATGCTGTTTGAAGCCACCGACACCGTTGTGCTGACCTCGGCCACGCTCGCCGTCGGCGGCGGTTTTGGTTACATCCGGGAACGCCTGGGGCTGCAGCACGGGCGCGAGAGCCAGATCGCCTCGCCCTACGATTTTGCCCGCCAGTCGCTGCTCTATCTGCCCACGCACCTGCCGCTGCCCGCCTCCGAGCGTTTCATTCCGGCTGCAGCCGAGGAAATCGCCGCCCTGCTCGAGGCCAGCGCCGGCCGTGCCTTCGTGCTCTGCACCAGCTATCGCAACATGCAGGCGCTTTACGACCTGCTGGAACCCCGGCTTAACTTCCCGCTGCTGCTGCAGGGCACCGCGCCCCGCCATCAATTGTTGGAACGGTTTCGCGCTCAGCCCGGCGCCGTGTTGATTGCCACCAGCAGCTTCTGGCAGGGCGTGGATGTGCAGGGCGAGCAGCTCAGTTGTGTGATCGTGGACAAACTGCCGTTCGCCCCGCCCGGCGACCCGGCCGTCGAGGCCCGCATCCATCTCCTGCGCCAGCAGGGCCGCAATCCCTTTGACGAATTCCAGGTGCCGCGCGCCGTGCTCGAGCTCAAGCAGGGCTTTGGCCGCCTCATCCGCTCCTCCCGCGAC
>JBOGKJ010000215.1:0-5395 GCA_050745565.1 Terriglobales bacterium
TTGTCGCCTGCCTCGGTGGCGGGCAGCTGGCAATGTTCTCCGTCGCCTGACGTCGCAACTTTGACGCGCCCTGAGCAGAGTAGGCGCGCGTTGCCGCCAAGCGAATTCCGGCCGCAGCCCATGCCGGCCAGCGCGCTTATTAATAGAGCGGAACGCACAACAAACAAAACCCCGGCAGCGGGAACTGTCCCGCCGCCGGGGTAAGGATCAATGCCGCGCGTCGGCTACGCTCGCGCCTTGACCGCGAAACCCAGGAGCATGAGCATCCCGGTGGCCCATCAAGGCCACGGTTGCCGGCTCCGGCACCGCGCCCAAATTCTGATCGTTGACGGCAAAAATCAAATCCGCCGGGCCGCCGCAGCTTTCCGCGTAATCCAGCGTGAAGTTGAATTCATCCGCCGTGCCCGAGTTGGGCACATTAAACGGCGTCTCAACGCGGCCCGTCGGCCCGGGTGCGTTGACCACCGTCCCGATGCCGGCGATGCTCAGCACCACGCCGTCATCATGCCCCACCACGAACGAGTTGTTGCCGGCTGCCAGGTAAAGCCCGCCGGTCAGAACCGGTTAGGAGTTGTCCAATACGCCGTTCGGGTCGAACCCGTTCTGCTGGTTGGTGAAAGTGGGGTTGCTGAGGAAATTGGCGGGCGTGTCAGCGTCGCTGTCGCCGCTCGTGAAGTTGATGCGGCCAGGCCCGACCGTGAAGCTGGCCTGCGGCAGCGAAACTGCAATGCTCGCCGGGTCCGCGGCGTTGCTCGCATCGGGGATGCCTTGATACACAATTCCGGTGATAGGAGTGGCCGCCGCGAACGGGCACATGGCCATCATCGCCACGGTAACTATGGACAGTTGAGCGAATCGTTTCATTAATTACCGGCCATTTCCAGCGCCGATGGGCTTGGCGGTGAGCTCGCCCAAACACCAAGTCGTTGAAATGGAACGATTGGGCGCGATTGGGGAGCCGCCGACCGTGCAAGTCTTTGCAGACTACCGTCCGCTTTGCCGCAAATGTGCAAAAGTTTGCGCGTCAGTCCAGGCGTGGCCGGCAGAACAAACGGCAGACCGAGTGGCGCGCGAGGCCGGCGACCGCGGCAAACTCGAGCGGGCGCACTTCGGGTTGCTCGTAGGGCTCGAAAGTGTAGCCGCCGGCGGCCAGCGGCACCAACGCCGCCAGCGGATCGAGGCCGCGCTGCCGCAGCATTTGGCAGTGCCACTCCAGCACGATCCAGGGCTGCCGCGCGCCCGTCTGCGGCGCGAGCAGCCCGGAGGCCCCGCGCAGCGCCTCAACTTCATAGCCCTCCACGTCCACCTTGACCAGGTCTGGCCACAGCATCAGCTCGCGCGCCATCTGATCCAGCCGCGCCACCTGCACCTCCACCGCGGGAACCGGCACCGCCCCCGGGGCGGCCCTACCCTCAGCGTGCAGGGCGGCATCCACCACCAGCATCTGCTCCATCCCCGCTGCCATCCGCAGCCGCCCCACGCGCTCGCCCGCCGCCGCCTCGACCACCGTCCAGTTCAGCCCCGGGTACAGCGCGCGCGCGCGACGCAGCAGCGGCAGCGCCCTCGGCGAGGGTTCCACCGTCACCACCCGCCCTGGCATCGCCTCCGCCCGGCAGCAGCACAGGCTGAACAGCCCGTGGTGCGCTCCCACATCCAGCACCGTCATGCCGCGGCGCCAGATGCGCCGAATTAAGGCAAACGTGGCGGCCTCGTAGCACAGCCAGTAGCGCAGCTCCTCCCAGGCTTCCGGCGGCGTGCGGACGGTCCAGCCGGGGGCGGCGCGAAGCGGAATGCCGCGCCCGCCATTGAGGCGGTCCTGGGTGCGGTGCAGCCCGCGGCGCAGCGGCCGCCACCCGCGTGCGGCCAGCTCGCGCGCCGTCGCCATCGGCGTTATTCCCCGCGCAGGAAGCTGCTTTGGTCGGCGTCGTTGATGTCGGGCGCGCCGGGAGCGACGTTCATCAGTTCGCCGGCGGCCAACTGCCGCTCCAACTCGTCCACCAGTTGGAATAGGTGTTCGAACGAGTCCACGATGAAAAAAAGCGGCTGATAGTGGTGATAGTCGAACGCCTGATTGACCACCCAGTTCATCTGGATGGGGTAGCGCTGGACTTCGGGTGCTTCCAGACTGTTCGGGAGCTCGCCGTAGCTCGACAGCAACCCGCTGCCATAGGCGCGCACGCCGCCCTCGCTGCGCATGAGCCCGAACTCCACCGTGAACCAGAAAAACCGCGCCAGCGCCTTCACCATGCTGGTCAGCCGGCGTTGCCGCCGCTCCGGGTCACGCTCCTCGGCCGCTAGCGCCGCCGCCGTATGCGCGCACTTGCCGAAGCGCACCAGCGTGTCGGCAAACTTGCGGTCGGTGTGCATCGGGACGTGCCCGGCGATGTCGTGGAAAATGTCCGGCTCCGGCAGGTAATCAAGCTTGTCCGCCCGGCGGATGGTGATGGTGGTGGGGAACTCGCGCCGGCTGAGGCAGTCGAAAAAGTCGAACGCCGGCACGTAGCCGCTCACCGCCCGCGCCCGGAACCCGGTCAGCGGGGCCAGAAACTGATTGACCTCCTCGAGCCGTGGCACCCGCTCCGCGTCAAAGCACAGCGCCGCAATGCCGTCCAGGAAGCGTGGGTTGGCGTAGCGCTCCCATTGCGGCCGCATGCGCGCGAACAGGCGGCGCCAGGCCTCGTGGTTGGCTGCGCTATAAAGCTCATACGGCTGATGGATATACATCTCGCCGGCCGCTTGCGCGGCTTCGATGAAAGGCGCCTCCGTGGTGGTGAGCCCGCTGCCTACAGCCAAGTCCATAATCCTCATCATAGCCGCAGCGGCGCCTTGCCGCCGCTGCTCGCATGTCCCCACCGCTATCGCACCGCACAGCAGGCGTTCACCGCCGAGGGCTGCCCGGGATGCGCCATGGGCACGTTGCCGTTGGGCAGAAACCAGTAGGGAATCGTCACCACGGCCGCCACCGCCTTGCCGCCCGATTCCACTGGAGCAAAGCGCCAGAGCTTCAGCCCTTTCAGCGCCGACGCTGCCAGATCGCCGTATTCGGCCGCCTCGACCTGCTCGCTGGTCACACGGCCCTCGGCGCTGATCGCCAGCCGTACCGAGACGATGCCGTCGTGGTTGCTTGCGGGCAGCTCGAGCGGCTGGTAGCCGGTCACATGCAGGTCGCGGTAGTCCACCACCAGCGGCGCCGCTGCCGCGCCCGCCGTCGGCCACGCCCCCGCCTGGGCCGCGGTGCAGTAGAGGCGCCCGCCGCCCAGCGCGCACACGCGTCCATCGGCCGCCGCCCAGGCGGTGATGGCGCCCTCAGCCGGCAGCGGCGGCAGCGCCAGGAACTTCGCCGTGCCGCCGGCCAAATCGGCCCAGCCACCCGGCGCGAGGCAGCCCTCGGCGGTGCAGCGCGAAAACACCGCGGGCGGAGCGGGCTCCGTGGTCCAGTTCACCGCATCCGCGGTGGACATGGCCATCGGCGAGCCGTCCGCCTTGCTGGCGCCGTAGATCCAGAACTTGCCTCCGGCGGCGCGCATGCCGGTGAGTTGCATCTGTTGATCCAGCCCGCTCTGGCTCCAGCTCTTGCCGCCGTCGGTGGATGATGCCCACGGCTGTCCGCCTTCTTCCGGCGCAAACAACACCGCCGCCCGCTGCGCGTCCAAAATCGCCACCGCCAGAATGCGCCGATTGAAGGTGTGCAGAATCGGCGTCTTCGGCATGGGCTGGCCGGGCTTGCGTGGCGGCTGCAGCGCATCGGCCGGCAGCGGAAGCCCCTGCGTGCTCCAGTGCTCGCCGCCGTCGAGCGTCATGCCCCACGCATCGGACGAGGCCGCCACGCCGATTTTCGGCGTGGCGAACGCCGCGTCCCGCCAACTGAGTTTGGGCCAGTGCTTCATGGACCAATGTTCGCCGCCATCGTTCGAGACCAGCCATGAATGTCCCGAGCCCATCGCGTAGATGGTTCTGTCGCCGGCGAAGGCGAGCCCGGTCAGCACCTGACCGCCGGAAGCGTGATGCCGCACGGCCCAGTGCGCGCCGCCATCGGTTGACTCCGCCACCATTTCGTCGGCCCCCGCCAGCCACAGTGCCCCGCTGTGCGATGTGAGTGCCACCGGCGCCTCCGCCAGCGCCACCACCTGCCATGGATTGCTATCCGCCGCCGGCGCCTGCTGCGCGGCCGCCACGGCCGCGAGCGCGGTCAGCGCCCATACGATGTGATACGTTCCCATGGGGTGAGCATGGCATACTTCAGCGGCAGGCAATGGGTTAAATAAGTCCTTCCAAATCAATAGAATGTTGACCCACGTGCTCGCAGTGACATCAGTTGCAATATTTCTTTCTTGACATCTTGCAGCCAGTAGCGCAATCTGACCGTCGCCGGACGTTCTCAGGGAGACCTAAAATTATGCGGAAGACCGCTTGCGTTACGTTTGCGTGTGTCGCCATTTTTGCCGTGGCCGCCGCCGCTCAGACGGTGCAAACCGTTGCTGGCGGGGGTCTGCTGGCGGGTACGAATTACACCTCGTCAATCGCGCTCAGCAATCCCCAGGCCATCGTGGCTGACAGCAGCGGTACAAATGCGTATCTGGCCATCGCGGGCGCCAAGAACACGCCCCAGCAGAGCGTCGTGTTAAAGGTTACCGGCACCTCGCCCAATCTGGTGGTCACCGTCTACGCCGGCAGCAACCTCGCCGGCTACAGCGGCGACTTGAGCAAGACGGACCTCGGTACCGCCACCGCCGCCCAGCTCAACCTGACCCAGGTGAACGGCATGGCGGTGGACGCCGCCGGCGACCTGTTCATCCCTGATAACGGCAACTGCGTCATCCGCGAAGTGACCGCCGCCGGCATTATCTCGACTGTCGTCGGCGACGGCACCTGCGGCTACGCCGGCGATGGCGGCTTGGCCATCGCGGCCGGCACCGCCGCCAGCGGCACCACCGCCGCGGTCCCTGGCGCCGAGTTGAACAATCCCACGGCGGTCGCCGTGGACGGCAGCGGCAACCTCTACATCTCCGACACCGGCAACAACGTCATTCGCGAAGTCACCGCCTCCACCGGCAACATCAGCACCATCGTCGGCATCGCCGGCACCACGGCCACGGCCGCGGCCGTAATCAGCGCCGCTACGGCGAAGCCCCCTACGGCCGTCGCCGCCAGCAAGACCGCCATCGGCTCGCCCGCTGGCATTGCCCTTGACGCCAGCGGCAACCTCTATGTCGCCGACACCGCCGACGCGGTTATCTGGGAAATCACCAACCCCGCCGCCGCCACCAACCCTGGCGTTCTGACCGTTGTGGCGGGCACCGGCACTTTGGGCGATTCGGCTGATGGTGCCGTCACCACGACCGCCATCACCCCGGACGGCGCCATTGCGCTGGACACCGCCGGCGACGTGTTCTTC
>JBOGKJ010000216.1:0-3501 GCA_050745565.1 Terriglobales bacterium
CCTCTGGGCTCTCCCCATCGCCGGCGGCAAGCCCTTCGCTATCACCCACTTCACCGACCTTCACATTGACGGCCATGCTTTCGCCCCCGACGGCCGCCTGGTCGTCAGCCGCCTGGCCATCAACGCCGACGCCGTCCTCGCCACCCCCACCGCTAAGTAATTAGTTGCATTTCCGCAACGTGGAGGCGGCGCCAGCCGCCGACGCTTAACTAGCAATTAGCCACTAGGAACTAGCAACTTTTAACGTTCTACGTCTGCAGCACGCCGGTGCGGAAGGGCGCGAGTTCCGGGTTGAGAGCGGCCACTTCGAGCCCGGCGATTAGCCAGTCGCGCGTGGCGCGCGGGTCAATGATGGCATCGAGCCACAGCCGGGCCGCGCCATAGCGCGGGTCGGTCTGCGCCTCGTAGCTGGCGCGGATGGACGCGAGTAGCTCGGCCTTTTCGGCGTCGCTCAGCGCGTGGCCCTGCTTTTCGAGCTGCCGCTCCTTGATCTCGGCCAGCGTGCTCGCCGCCTGGCTGCCGCCCATGACCGCGTAGCGGGCCGTCGGCCAAGCCAGTAGCAGGCGCGGATCGTAGGCGCGGCCGCACATGGCATAATGGCCGGCACCGAAGCTGCCGCCCAGGATCACGCTCAGCTTGGGCACCACGCTGTTGGCCACGGCGTTGACCATTTTGGCGCCCGAGCGGATGATGCCCGCGGCCTCGGCCTCCTTGCCCACCATGAAACCGTTGACGTCGTGGAAAAACAGAAGCGGGATGCGGCCCTGGTTGCAATCGAGGATGAAGCGCGCGGCTTTGTCGGCACTCTCGGGGTAGATCACGCCGCCGAACTCGAGGCGCTTGGCGCCGCCCGCGGTCGAGCGCTTGACGGTCTTTTTCTGGTTGGCGACCACGCCCACGGCGAAACCGCCGAGGCGCGCGTAGCCGCACACCAGCGTCTGTCCAAACTCGGCGCGGTACTCATCGAAAGCGCCGGCATCGACAATCGAGGCCAGCACGTCGCGCACGTCGTAGGCCGCCTGCGGGTCGGCGGAGAAAGTCTGGAGGAGATCATCGGCCGGCCGCGCCGGCGGCTGTGCCGCGCCGCGCTGGAACGGCGACGACGGCGGCGGTCCCCACTGCCCGACCAGGCGCCGGATGCGCTCGAGACAGCTCTCGTCGGTGGGTTCGCGGAAGTCCACCGTGCCGCTGACCGCGGCGTGCATGTGCGCCCCGCCCAACTCGTCGCTCGACGTCTGCTGGCCGATTGCCGCCTGCACCAGCGCCGGCCCGGCGAGGTAGAGCCCGCTGCCCTCGGTCATGAGGATGGTGTCGCACATCACGGGCAGGTAGGCGCCGCCGGCGACGCAGTTGCCCATGATGGCGGTGAGCTGCGGGATGCCCGCCGCGCTGGCCACGGCGTTGTGGCGGAACACACGGCCGAAGTCGTCAATGTCGGGGAAAACTTCGTCCTGCAGCGGCAGGAACACGCCGGCCGAATCCACCAGGTAGATGAGCGGGAGCCGGTTCTCGAGTGCGATGGTCTGGCAGCGCAGGACCTTTTTCGCCGTCATCGGGAAAAACGCCCCGGCTTTCACCGTGGCGTCATTGGCGATGACCATCACCCAGCGGCCGGCGACCTGGCCCAGGCCGCAGACTACGCCGGCGGCGGGCGCGCCACCCCACTCCTCGTACATCTCCCAGGCGGCCCAGAGGCCGACTTCGAGCCAGGGCGAGCCGGCGTCGAGCAGCCGCGTCAGGCGCTCGCGCGCGCCCAGGCGCGATTTCTGGTGTTGACGGCGCAGGGCAGCTTCGCCACCGCCCTGGCGCAATTCGGCTTCCTCCTGCTCCAGCCGCCGCACCAGTTCGGGCAGGGTGGGCATGGCGCGCTTAAGCGTTCATCGCAGCCAGAAAATCGGCGTTGGTTTTGGTCTTCAGCAGGCGGTCGCGGAGCAGTTCCATGGACTCGGTGACCGAGAGCGGGTTCAGCACCTTGCGCAGCACCCAGACGCGGTTGAGATCGATCGAGGGGATGAGCAGCTCTTCCTTGCGGGTCCCGGAGCGCTGGATGTCAATGGCGGGGAACACGCGCTTGTCCACCAGCTTGCGGTCGAGGATGACCTCCATGTTGCCGGTGCCCTTGAACTCCTCAAAGATGACGTCGTCCATGCGGCTGCCGGTTTCGATCAGCGCCGAGGCGATGATGGTCAGCGAACCGCCCTCTTCGATGTTGCGGGCGGCGCCGAAGAAGCGCTTGGGGCGCTGCAGGGCGTTGGAGTCCACGCCGCCGCTGAGAATCTTGCCCGAGGGGGGCACGACGGTGTTGTAGGCGCGCGCCAGGCGGGTGATGGAGTCGAGCAGGATGACCACGTCGCGCTTGTGCTCGACCAGCCGCTTGGCCTTCTCGATCACCATCTCGGCCACCTGCACGTGGCGGCTGGCGGGCTCGTCAAAAGTCGAGCTGATGACCTCGCCCTTGACCGTGCGCTGCATGTCGGTGACTTCCTCGGGCCGCTCGTCAATCAGCAGCACGATGAGCACGATCTCGGGGTGGTTGGCCGTGATGGAGTTGGCGATGGACTGCATCAGCATGGTCTTGCCGGTGCGGGGTGGCGCCACGATCAGCCCGCGCTGGCCTTTGCCGATGGGCGTGCAGAGATCCATGATGCGGCCGGAGACGTTTTCGCGCACCGTCTCAAGCTTGACGCGCTCGGACGGGTACAGCGGCGTCAGGTTATCGAACAGGATCTTGCTGCGGGCCTCCTCGGGCGCCTCGAAGTTGATGGCTTCGATCTTGGTGAGGGCAAAATACTTTTCGCCCTCATGCGGCGACCGCACCTGCCCCGAGCAGGTATCGCCGGTGCGCAGGTCAAAGCGCCGGATCTGGGAGGGGGAGACGTAGATGTCGTCCGGACCGGGCAGGTAGTTGTAGTCGGGCGAACGCAGGAAGCCATAGCCGTCGGGCAGGATTTCGAGCACGCCCTCCGCGAAGATATGGCCCTCTTTTTCGCTTTGCGCCTGCAGGATCTTGAAGATCAGGTCCTGCTTGCGCATGCCGCTGGCGCCGGGCAGCTCCAGTTGGCGGGCGACTTTAGCCAGTTCGGTGATGGATTTTTCCTTGAGTTCTGCAATGGTCATGCGATTTCAGCCGTGTTGCGGTCGAGGGGAATGGGACAGGAGGCGAATGCACCTCATGGAACGACAGCCAGCGTGGTGGCAACGGGCAGCAATTTCAGGCGGAAGTTGGCCCCGGCGGCAGCCGGAACCACAGAAACTCGAATATACCATCGCTGATGCCGCCGCGTCAATACCCCTGCGACGAGTGTCAACGCTCTATTGACGGGCGCGGGCCCCTGCCCCTGCTCGGCTGAGACGCTCGCAGCGCCGCGCCCGCACTCGAAGGGCTGTGGAGCGCCGGCCCGGGGCCCGGTGAGCCCAAGGGGGCGCGAGCGGCGTCGTTGGAGGGGGGGCCGCGCCGCTTCGTTTGCCGGGAGCGGTGAAAGCGCCACTGGCGCTTTCACC
>JBOGKJ010000217.1:0-2794 GCA_050745565.1 Terriglobales bacterium
GGTGAAAGCGCCACTGGCGCTTTCACCCCTCCGGACTTTCGCAGCCCTTCGCGCCGGCTTTGCCCGCCCTGCAAACGGCGCGACTCCCGCGATACGCCCCGGAACTCAGGCGATTTCTGCGAGAGAACGGCTGCACCTATGTGCGCCTCGGCATGGGCGATCACGAATTGTGGCAAAGCCCGATCAGCGGCACCGTGTTTCCCGTAGACCACAAAATTCTCTCGCGCCGCACCGCGAACGGCATTCTGAAACAGGCCGGACTGGCCGACCGCAAGCACTTCTGATCTTCCTTGGCATCCGGCTGCTGAACGCCGCTGGTTACGCCTGCTGCCGTTCCGCTGCCAGCCTGGCAGCGTGGGACATCGTAGGCGTCAGCAGCCGATGACGTGCTGGTACCCTGCCGCGTGGCGCGGGGCGCTGGCCCGCGCCCTGCCGCCCCCGCCTAGCGTCGTGCCCCCGAAATATACGTCTCACTCGTCCCGGATGCGATTTTCCACAAGAAAAGTCGCATTCCCCTTGCCAGCATATCCACCACTTCCTCAGGGCGCTACACTAGCATCGGCAACGCCGCTAAATCTGCAGCCGCTCGCAACCCCGGCTCGTCCGTCTTGCGGGCATGACCATTGACGGGCGCGGGCCCCTCCCGGCTACGCCGGGCATCCCGCTTGGGCTCGCGCCGGCCGGGGGCCCGGTGAACCCAAGGGTGGGGGCGAGCGGCATGGTTGGAAGGGAGCCGCGCCGCTTCGTTTGCCGGGAGCGGTGAAAGCGCCACTGGCGCTTCCTCCCCGTTGGAATTCCGCGGCCCTTTGTGCCGATTTTGCCCGCAGTGCAAACTGCGCGACTCCCGCGAATGGTGCGGTATGTCCTCACCCCCAGACCACGCTGTATCCTACCCTTACACGCCTTCTCCGTGGTCATGCCTTTCCACACCATCGTCGAACCCTTCCGCATCAAGTCGGTCGAGCCGCTCCGCCACACCACGCGCGAGGAGCGTCAGCGGTTGCTCGAGGCCGCCGGCTACAACCTGTTCCTCATCGCCTCCGACAACATCCTCATTGACCTGCTCACCGACAGCGGCACCAACGCCATGTCCACCGCCCAGTGGGCCGCCCTCATGCGCGGCGACGAAAGCTACGCCGGCGCCCCCAGCTTCACCCGCTTCCGCGACTCCGTCCAGGCCATCACCGGCTACCGCCACGTCATCCCCACCCACCAGGGCCGCGCCGCCGAGCGCATCCTCTTCTCCACCCTCTGCAAGCCCGGCGACGTCGTCCCCAACAACACCCACTTCGACACCACCCGCGCCAACTGCGAGGCCGCCGGCGCCACCGCCCTCGACCTCCCCGTCCCTGAAGCCCTCGTGCCCGCCGAGCGTCACCCCTTCAAAGGCAACATGGATGTTGCCGCGCTCGAAGCCACGCTCGCCCGCCTCGGCCCCTCCCGCGTCCCGCTGGTCATGGTCACCATCACCAACAACAGCGGCGGCGGCCAGCCGGTCTCGCTCGCCAACCTGCGCGCCGTCAAGGCCGTCTGCCTCCGCCACCGCGTCCCGCTCTACCTCGACGCCTGCCGCTTCGCCGAAAACGCCTGGTTCATCAAGCTGCGCGAGCCCGGCTACGCCGACGCCACCCCGCGCGCCATCGCCCGGGAAATGTTCGCGCTCGCCGATGGCTGCACCATGTCCGCCAAAAAGGACGGCCTCGCCAACATCGGCGGCTTCCTCTGCACCAACGACGACGCCGTCGCCCAGCAGGAAAAAAATCTGCTCATCCTCACCGAAGGCTTCCCCACCTACGGCGGCCTCGCCGGCCGCGACCTCGAAGCCATCGCCGTCGGCCTCAATGAAGCCCTCGAAGAGGACTACCTCAACTACCGCATCGCCTCCACCGCCTATCTCGGCGACCACATCGCCTCCGCCGGCGTCCCTATCGTCCAGCCCCCCGGCGGCCACGCCATCTACATTGACGCCCGCGCCTTCCTGCCCCACGTCCGGCCCGCGCAGTTCCCGGGCGTTGCCCTCGGCGCCGAGCTCTATCTCGAAGGCAGCATCCGCTCGGTCGAAATCGGCACCCTCATGTTCGGACCCGCCGCCAAAATGGACCTGCTCCGCCTCGCCATCCCCCGCCGCGTCTACACCCAGTCCCACATGGATTACGTGGTTGAAGTAATACTTGAAGTCTGGCGCCGCCGCGACTCCATCCGCGGCCTCGAACTCACCTACGAGGCCCCCTTCCTCCGCCACTTCAGCGCCCGCCTCCGCCCCGCCGCCGCGCCTGAACTAGCAACTAGGAACTAGCAACTCCCCCGGCGGCCATGCCATCTACATTGATGCGCGCGCCTTCCTGCCCCACGTCCCGCCGGCGCAGTTCCCGGGCGTTGCCCTCGGCGCCGAACTCTACCTCGAAGGCAGCATCCGCTCGGTCGAAATCGGCACCCTCATGTTCGGCCCCGCCGCCAAAATGGACCTGCTCCGCCTCGCCATCCCCCGCCGCGTCTACACCCAGTCCCACATGGATTACGTGGTTGAAGTAATACTTTAAGTCTGGCGCCGCCGCGGCTCCATCCGCAGCCTCGAACTCACCTACGAGGCCCCCTGCCTCCGCCACTTCAGGGCCCGCCTCCGCCCGCCACCGCGCCTTAACTAGCCGCTAACCACTAGCCACTAGCCACTTTTTTACTTCACGTAGCCCCGCCGGTACGCCAGCTTCCCCACCTTGGTCTGCCCCGGCAGCGGATGCACGCTCAGTGTGATGAAATGCCGCCCCGGCTGCCGCCAATCGTCCGGTGCATAGCT
>JBOGKJ010000218.1:0-12047 GCA_050745565.1 Terriglobales bacterium
GGTGAAAGCGCCACTGGCGCTTTCACCCCTCCGGACTTTCGCAGCCCTTCGCGCCGACTTTGCCCGCGTGCAAACGGCGCGACTCCCGCGACTGGACGCCCTCGCGCTGCTCCCACCCCAAGGCGCAAGCGCCCTGGGGGCCCCGGCGGTCGGGCTGCGGCCGAAATTCGCTTGGCGGCAACGCGCACCCGCTCGGCTCGGTGAACGCGCCACCGGCGCCTTCACCGGTCCACGTTGCCTTGTTCCGGCTTAAGGTTTCGGAACCACCACGGTGGCGCCCGGAAAGCGGGTGGAGAACACGCTGCCCTGCAGGTGCGGGTTGAGTTCGACCTTGCGATAGCGAAGCTGGTGGTAGTCGCCGCCGGGCTGGTCGAGGCGTTGCTGGGCGGCGAGCCAGGTGGACGGATCGTACCAAACCTGTATGTCGGTAAAGAGGTTCCCCGCCGCCGGGTCTTTGGGCCGCAGCGTCAGCTTCACGGTGTTGGTGCCGTCGAGCGGGGTGGCGCCGTCAAACTCAATATTGTAGGCGTCGGTGAGCGAGCGGCCGGTCGCGCCAATGCCCAGCAGCAGATACTGATCGAGCAGGGTGTGGTGGGCCGCGAGCGGGTATTTGTCGACTTGTTTCGAGGCCGGAACGTAAACCCAGGCGGTCTGATCGCGGTAAACCAGCTTCTTGGCGGCGTCTGCGGGCGAGGTCAGGTCGAGCACATAGCGCGGACCCGATTTCGACCGCTCGAAGTAGAACTCGCCGCTGGAGATCGAGCTTTGCTTCACGAGCGCGGTGTAGTCGGTGACGGTGACGGCGGCGCTGGCGGCCTGAATGCCGGGCGCGGTGCGGTCGAGCGCCGCCAGCACGCCGGCGAGTGTCGTGGGCGCGGGGCTGGGGGCTTGGGCGCAGACGGCGGCCGCGGCGAGCGCCAGCGCCCCTAAAAGGCGGAGCCCCTTCATCGTGCGCCTGGCGTGCGGAGCGGCGCGGCCGCCATGTTCTGGACGCCCTCTCGCTGCCACCCCAGCACGCCCGCGCGCTGGGGGCCCCGCGGGTCGGGCTGGGGCCGGAATTCACCGGATGGCAACGCGCGCCCGCTCGGCACGGCGAACGCGCCACGGGCGCTTGCACCCAGCCAAGTTACCTCGAAAGGTGCCTCGAGATGGGCCGCATGCATGGCGACCGGCGGCGGCGTGGGGCGGGGCTGGTCGCGGAACAGATGGCGCGGGGTGAGGAAAATAAAGGCCAGGATGACCCCGACCATGATGTCGTACTCGATGCTGCCGCGCGGATAGCTCCACCAGATAAACGATGCGAGTTTGCGCCTCGGCTGCGGCATGATATCAGCCCCGCGCGCCGCCGGCGAGGGCGGGCTCGAGCCGGGGCAAAAGGCTCCGCCCCAGAATGGGGGCAATCTGGCGGACCTGCGCCATCAACTCGGTGAACTGCTCGGGGTAGAGCGACTGCAGACCGTCGGAAAGCGCCTCTTCGGGCCGAGGGTGAACCTCGATCAGCAGCCCATCGGCACCGACGGCCACGGCGGCGCGGGCGAGCGGGGTGACTTTGTTGCGTTTACCGGTGCCATGGCTGGGGTCCACGATGATGGGCAGGTGGCTGAGGCGCTGCACGGCGGGCACGATGCTCAAATCGAGCGTGTTGCGGGTGTGGTCGGCGAAGGTGCGGATGCCGCGCTCGCACAGCGCCACCTGGTAGTTGCCCTCGCTCATGATGTACTCGGCCGCCTGCAGCAGCTCGTCGAGCGTGGCGGCGAGGCCGCGCTTCAGCAGCACCGGGCGTGTCGTCCGCCCGGCCTGCTTCAGCAGCGAGAAGTTCTGCATGTTGCGCGCGCCGATCTGGATCATGTCGGCGTGCTCGGCGACCAGGTCGAGTGAGCGCTCATCGACGGCTTCGGTGACGATCAGCAGGCCGTAGCGGCGGCGGACCTCGGCGGCGATCTCCAGCCCCTCGCGTGCGAGCCCCTGGAACGAGTAGGGCGAGGTGCGGGGCTTGAACGCCCCGCCGCGGAAAAAGTGGGCTCCGGCGGCCGCCACCGCCGCCGCCGCCTCGAAGGCTTGTTGGGGCGACTCAATGGCGCAGGGGCCGGCCATGATGGCGAGGTCGCCTCCGCCGATGGTGGCTGGCGAGTTGGGGAAGGTGATGACGGTGCGGTCGGGCTTCAGGTCGCGGCTGGCGAGCTTGTACGGCTTGGTGACGACGATGACCTCGCCGACGCCGGCCATCTCCTCAATCGAGGCGGGCTCGACCGCCCCCTGGTTGCCGGTGACACCGATGGCGGTGCGCTCGGCGCCGGGAATCGCATGGGGACGGAACCCCAGCGCGGTTATGCGTTCGCAGACCGCGCGAATCTGCTCAGGCGTCGCCAGACGCTGCATCACGATCAACATCAGCCAGAACCTCTTTGTTTGTAGTCTACCGGATTCGCGTGCCGGAGCCGGCCTTTTGCGGCGCAGCCGCCCACCTCTGGACGCCCTCCCGCTGCCACCGCAGCGCGCCAGCGCACCGGGTGGCAACGCGCGCCCGCCCGGCTCCGAACGCCTCCACCTTGCCGCGCATGGCACAATTGCCGGGCGCGGGCCCCTGCGGCTACGCCGTGCCCGCACGCGAAGGGCTGTGGAGCGCCGGCCCGGGGCCCGGCGAGCCCAAGGGGGCGCGAGCGGCCTTTGGCGGGAGGGCGGGCCGCGGCGCTTCGTTTGCCGGAAGCGGTGAAAGCGCCGCTGGCGCTTTCACGCGGTTGGAATTCCGCGGCCCCTCGCGCCGATTTTGCCCGCAGTGCAAACGGCGCGAATCCCGCGACCGGATGGGCGCACGGCTTATGCTAAAGGCGTGACCACGGCCGACGTGTTTGTGCCGCTGATCGAGCGCTGGCTGCCCGCCTATGGCGTCACCGCCGGCGGCGCCACGCGCGAGCGCATGGCGCGCTATCTGGCGCTGGTGCGCGAAGCCAATCGCCGGGTGCGCATCGTAGGGGACAGCGAGCCGGAGCTGCTGGTGCGGCGGCATCTGTGCGAGTCGCTCTACCTGGCCGCGCTGGTCCCGCTCGCCGGGCAGCGGCTGGTGGATGTGGGTTCGGGGGCGGGGTTTCCGGGGCTGGCGCTGGCGTTGGGGGAGTGGGATCTTAAAACTACATTAGTAGAATCAACGGGGAAAAAGGCGGGGCTGTTGGGTTGGATGGTGGCGGAATTGGGACTCACGGGCAGGGTCGAGGTGCGGCAGGAGCGGTTGGGGCGGGCGGAGCGGCGGAGGGGGCAGCCGCTGAGGGCGGATTGGGTGACGGTGCGGGCGGTGGAGCGGATGGCGGAGGTGCCGACGTGGCTGGGGGCGTGGATGGCGCCGGGGGCGCAGGCGGCATTTTGGGTCACGGCGTCGCTCGATGCCCGCTGGCGCGCGCACGCCGGTTGGGAGTGGTCGGCATTTGCGGCGCTGCCGGGGAGCCGGGAGCGCGGCATTGTGCGGGCTGTTCCACGTGGAACATCGCGGGGCAGCCGTTAGCCGCTAGCCGTTAGCCGTTAGCCGTTAGCCGCTCGCCCTGAGCAATTAGCTGCTAGCCATTAGCGATGGGGGTTACGGTGGGTGTCGCGCTGCGGTACACTCACCCCAGCATGGCGCGCATCCTGGCGATCACCAACCAAAAAGGCGGGGTGGGGAAGACCACGACGGCGATTAATCTGGCCGCCTCGCTGGCCGCCGCCGAGGTCCCCACGCTGCTGGTGGACTGCGATCCCCAGGCCAATGCCTCGAGCGGGCTGGGCGTGACGGCGACGGGCGATCAGGCCAACCTTTATCCGGGGTTGCGGGGCGAGGCCGAAGCCACCGACATCATTGTCGCCACCCCCATGCAGGGGCTCGAGCTGCTGCCCGCCAGCCGCGACCTGGTGGGGCTGAACCTGGAGCTGGTGAGCGAGCCCGACCGCGAACGCCGCCTCGAGCGCCTGCTCGCCCCCCTCGCCGACCGCTATGGCTACATCATCCTCGACTGCCCGCCCGCGCTCGACTTGCTGAACCTCAACGCCCTGGTCGCCGCCCACGCGCTCATTGTCCCCATGCAGTGCGAGTATTTCGCCCTCGAGGGCGTCACCCAACTGCTCGCCACCCTGACCGCCGTTCGCGGCGGCTGGAACCCGACGCTCGAAATCGAGGGCGTCCTGCTCACCCAACTCGACGAACGCACCAACCTCAGCCGCCAGGTGGCCGACTCGCTCCGCCAGCACTTCGGCGATCGCATCTTCCAGACCACCATCCCGCGCAACATCCGGCTGGCCGAAGCCCCCAGCCATGGCCTCCCCGCCCTGCTCTACGACCTCAGAAGCCGCGGCGCCGAAGCCTACCTCCATCTCGCCCACGAGGTTATTCAACGTGACCAAGCCCGCCTCCCTCAGCAACCAGAAAACGCCCACTCGGCCAGCACTCGGTAGCGGCCCGGAGCGCTCGGCCCCCGGTCGCCCCTCGGAGCGCCCCGCGCTCGGTCGCGGCCTCGACGCCCTGCTCGCCGCCCCCGCCTCCACCGCCCAGGCCCCCTGGCCCGTAGACGTTCTGAACCTCCGCCTCGCCGACATTCAGCCCAACCCCTTCCAGCCCCGCCGCAACTTCGACCCCGACGCCCTGGCCGAGTTGGCCAACTCCATCCGCAGCCACGGCGTGCTCCAGCCCATCATCGTGCGCTCGCTCCCCGGCACCAAGTATCAGCTCATCGCCGGCGAACGCCGCCTCCGCGCCGCCCGCGCCGCCGGCCTCGACACCATACCCGCCCTCGTCCGCCACTATGGCGATCAGCGCGCCATGGAGATCGCCATCATCGAGAACCTCCAGCGCAGCGACCTCAACCCGATCGAGCTCGCCGAGGGCCTCGCCCAACTCGCCGAACAATTTCACCTCACCCAGGACGCCATCGCCCAACAAACCGGCAAGGAGCGCTCGACCATTGCCAACGCTCTGCGTCTGCTCCGGCTCGACCCGGAAGTGCTCGAGCTCGTCCGCTCCGGCACGCTTTCGGCCGGACAGGCGCGCCCGCTGGTCTCGCTCGACGCTGCCCGCCAGCGCGCGCTCGCCCGCCGCATCCTCGACGAAGGCTGGTCGGCGCGCAAAATCGAGGCCCACCTCGCCCACGCCGCGCCGCCACCGGACCGCCCCGCGCTCCCCGCCCCGCCGCGCGACGCCAACATCCGCGACGCCGAAGAGCAGCTCACCCGCTGCCTCGGCACCAAAGTCGCCGTCCGCGCCAACAAACGCCACCGCGGCACCATCGCCATCGCCTTTTCCGGCCTGGAAGAGTTCCAGCGCCTCTACGACCTCATGCTGCATAGCTGAGGGCGGCGATCGGTTATCGGTTGTCGGAAGAAGGCGGGGGCGAGTGGTTGTGGCAGAATTTAGGGTTGTAGCCATGCTTCGTCACCTGTTGCTCGTCCTCGCTGCGCTCGGCCTGGCGGCTGAGGCGCTCGCCGGCCAAGCGGGCGCCAAACCGGCGCCGCCCTCCGACGCTCAGCGCCAGCAGGCGCTCTCGGCCATCATGCAAGTGCAGGAGCCCGGGGCCCAGATGCGGCAGCTCGAGAACTTCGCCCGCAAAAACCCCACCGCGCCTGAGCTTACGGACGTCTACAACGCCATCATTCAAGATGCGGTCGCGCTCAGCGATGACCATACCGTGCTGCTCTACAACGAGAAGCTCGAAGCGGCCGAGCCCAACGACCTGTCACAGCGCATCAAGGTTCTGAACCTCCTTCTGCTTGAAACCGACCCCACCGACCGCCGCCGCGCCCAGCAGGAATCGGCCCTGTTTGCGCAAATGGTCGAGGCCAAGGCCGGCGAGACGCCGCCCAAGGAGATGGGCCCGGTCGAGTGGCGCCTCAATCTTGCCCGCCTGCGTTCGATCGCCGCCCTGTTCCAGGGCGCCGCCGCCCAGAACGACGGCCAGTACACCGCCGCCGAGCCGTTCTTCATCAAGAGCCTTCAGCAAAGCCAGAGCGAGGAAGCCGCCGAGCACCTCGGCCAGGTCGAGGTCGCGCTCGGCAAGATTCCCCAGGCCGTCAATGATTTCGCCCTCGCCCTCGCCCTCCCCGGCCAGACCATCGCCGGGCGCGACAAGCTCCGCCGCCAGGCCGGCAAGCTCTACGCCTCGCTTCACGGGGGCAGCGAGCACGGCTTCGGCGACCTCATACTGCAGCGCTTTGACGATGCCGCCAGCCGCGACGCCGCCGAGCAGGCCTCGTTGGCGCCGAGCGCCACCAAGAACGCCGGCGCCGCCTCGGCCGCGGCCATTGTCCTCTCGTCGCTTGACGGCAAGCGCAGCTTCTCGCTGGCTCAGGAGAAGGGCAAGGTCGTTGTAGTGGATTTCTGGGCCACTTGGTGCGGCCCCTGCCTCGTGCAGCACCCGATAATCGAGAAGCTGCGGCGGGAATTCTCAACCAATCACAACGTGATATTTGTGGCGGTGAACGAGGACGAGGATCCCTCGAAGGTCGCCCCCTTCCTCACCGAGCACGGCTGGGGCGCAGACACCTGGCTCGACGCCGGCCTCGGGCCCTACCTGGGCGTGGACTCGCTCCCCACGACGATGATCTTCTCCCCCAAAGGCGCCGTGGTCTATCGCGCCGAAGGCTTCGTCCCCTCGACGTTCGAAGCCGAGCTGCGCGGCGCCATCACCGGTGAACTCGACCGCGCCCACTTGGCCGCAGCCGCAGGCGCGCACCCGGGACCGTAGCGCCTACCAGGCCAAAGCGCAGTCCGGCGGCGTACGGCAGCTGCATATGCAGGCGATTGCGGCTCCATGGACGGGCGCGGGCCCCTGGCCCTGCTGGGCTGAGACGCTCGCATCGCCGTGCCCGCACTCGAAGGGCGGTGGAGCGCCGGCGCGGGCCTCGCGGGGTCGCGTGCGCGAACCCCACCGCCTCCGGCTCGCCCGGGCCGCGGCGCAGCCGCCCTGTTCTGGACGCCCTCCCGTTGCTCCCACCCCAAGGGCGCGACCGCCTTGGGGGCCCCGGCGGCGAGCTGCGGCCGGAATTCGTATGGCGGCGACGCGCGCCCGCTCTGCCCGGTGAACGCACCACCGGCGCTTTCACCGGTCCAATTGCCTCGAAATGGCAACCCTGGCGGAGGCGCCAATGCTCACGCCGGGATGCCATTTTCGTCGTAGCCGATAATTTCCTCCGCGCTTCGGGTGTCCAGCGTCGGCAGCTCCCGAAGCCGCCGCGCCCGCTGGAGTAGGCGCTGGACCACCTGCCGCTTGCGGGCCTCGCTGGCGTCGCGCCGCCGCCCTGGGCGCACCGCTTTAGCCTTGCGCTGCAGGAAGAACCTACCTTGATCTATAGGATGCTCCGACGGGGGCCTGGCGGCCATAATGAGCCATGCTCCGCTTTGCACTGTTGCTCGCCGCGCTGGCGCCGATGGCCCTGCCCCAGGCCGCCGCGCCGCGCGCCCCGCTGACCATGTTCACGCTGCACCAGGTTGCACCTCACGTCTGGGCCGCCATTGACGCGCCGCATTCGCCGGCGGGCGCCAATACCGGCTTTATTGTCGGCACGCGCGCCATTCTGGTGGTGGATACGTTTGAAGACGCAGGCGCGGCCCGCCAACTCCTCGACGCCATCCGCAAGACCAGCCCGCTCCCGATCCGCTATGTGGTCAACACCCACTACCACCTCGACCATGTGCAGGGCAATGCCGTATTCGCCTCGGCCGGCGCCACCATCTTCGCCCAAACGAACGTCCGGCGCTGGATCCACACCGACAACCTCAAGTTCTTCGGCCCCCATCCCGCCGCCGCACAGCGCGCGCGCGTTGCCGCCCTGAAGGCGCCCGACGTGACTTATGCCTCGGGCGTCAGCATTGATCTTGGCGGCATCACCGCGCAGGTCGAGGTGCGGCCCGGCCACACCGGCGGCGACTCGATCGTCGTGGTGCCGGGCACGGTGTTCACCGGCGACCTGCTGTGGAACCACATGCTCCCCAACCTGATTGACGCCTCGACCGCGCCTCTCATCCAGTCCCTGGACGGACTCGAGCGCGACCACCCGCGGGCCACCTTCATCCCCGGCCACGGCGCCATCGCACATGCCTCGGATATTGCCGCGCTCACCACCTTCCTCACCGCGCTGCGCCGTGACATCGCCCGCGCCGAGCACCAGGGCGCCACCGGCACAGCCCTCGTCCGGCAAGTTGAGGGCGAACTGCAGCCCGACTACGGCCACTGGGGACTGTGGACCCAGTTCGCCGCCCGCGACATCACCTTGACCGACGAAGAACTGCGCGGCGTGAAGCCCTTGCCGCAGTGAAAAGACAGTCGTCGGTTATCAGTTGCCGGTCGTCGGTTCGGGCGCGGCCGGGCCTGGTGCATCCCTCGCCCCTTGCTGCCGTCAGCGGCCGCGGCGCAGGCGGCGCGGCTGCCCTTTTCTGGGCGCTCTGCCGTTGGCACCGCCCCAAGGCGCTTGCGCCGCCCGGTTGGTCGGGCTGCGGCCAATATTCGCTTGGCGGAAACGCGCGCCCGGTCTACTCGGTGCACGCGCCACCGGCGCCTTCACCCGTCCAAGTGACCTCGATGTGCACAGGGGCCCTCGTCGGCCCTCGTCGCGGCCCCAGGGACGCCGGCAAGCTGGGGTGGCGCATGGGAGGGCGTCTTGAGAAGGGCGCCCGCGCCGCGCGGATTTGGACCATGGTACAATCCGACCGTGGAGCAGATTCCGATCTCGAAGTTCAAGGCCACCTGCCTATCCGTCGTGCGACGCGTGCGCCAAACCGGCGAACCCATCATCATCACCCGCTTTGGGAAGCCCATCGCCGAGCTCAGCCGTCCCAGCCGCCAGCGCCTCCGCCGCCGTGAACTCGGACGCATGGCCGGCACGCTGAAAATCGTCGGCGACATCGTCGGCCCCATCGGCGACGCGTCCGACTGGAATGCGCTGCGCTAAGGCCCGAGTTGAAGCTGCTGCTCGACACGCACGTTTGGATATGGTTCGAGGCCGCCCCGGACCAGCTCTCCCGCACTGCCCAGCTTCGGCTCGCAGATCCCGCCAACCAACTGTTCGTCTCGGTGGTTAGCGCCTGGGAGTTCCTGTTGCTCTGGGGCAAGAAGCGCGTTCTCCCCGACCGCGATGGTCCGGATTGGCTCCGCCGCGTCCTCGCCGGTTCCCGCTACCAGATCTGCGCGCTAACGCTGGAGGCCATCCTCGCCTCGGGCGAAATACAACTGGCAACCCGCGACCCCGCCGACCGTCTGCTCGCCGCGACCGCCCGCGCCCTTGATCTCACGCTCCTGACCGCCGACCGTGTTCTGCTCGCGGGCCGCGGTTTCTCATTCCTCCGCGCCTGATGCCCGCCGCGACATGCGGGTGCTGTCATTCGCGGCGGGCGGGCTGGACCGGGGCGGGCGAGCGGAGTAGCATCTCCGGATGCGCACTTTTGCCGTCTGCCTGCTTGCCGCCGCCGCCGCCGCCGCTCAAGGCGCGGGGCCGCGCCCGGCTTCCCCGCGTGTAACCTCGGCCACTCTCAGTGCCCTGCGCCCGCGCTCGGTCGGGCCCGGCATCGTCAGCGGACGCATCGTCTCGCTCGCGGTCGTGCCCGGACACGCCAGCACCTACTACGTCGCGGCCGCCTCGGGCGGCGTCTGGAAGACCACCAACGACGGCGCCACCTTCACGCCCATCTTCGATCACGAAGGCAGCTACTCGATCGGCACCATCGAGCTCGACCCCAACCATCCCGACACCCTATGGGTCGGCACCGGCGAGAACAACTCGCAGCGCACGGTCAGCTACGGCGACGGCATTTACCGCTCCGACGACGGCGGCCGTACGTGGCGCAACCTCGGGCTGCACAATTCGCGCCATATCGGAAAAATCGTCATTGACCCGCGCGACTCGAACACGGTCTACGTCGCGGCCGAGGGACCGCTATGGACCTCGGGCGGCGACCGCGGCGTGTTCAAGACCACCGACGGCGGCAAGACCTGGACCAACGTGCTCTCGGTCAACGAGCACACCGGCGCGAGCGACCTCGCCATGGACCCGCGCAACCCCGACGTCATTTACGCCGCCACGTACCAGCGCGAGCGCCACGTCTACACCCTGATTGACGGCGGCCCGGGCAGCGGCATCTACAAGTCCACCGACGCCGGCAAAACCTGGACCCGGCTGCGCAACGGCCTGCCGCGCCAGGACCTGGGCCGCATCGGTCTTGCCATCTCGCCCGCCAACCCCGGCATTATCTACGCCACCGTCGAGGCCGCCGACCGCAGTGGCGGCGTCTACCGCTCGACCGACGGCGGCGCCAGTTGGGAAAAGCGCAATCCGATCCAATCCGGCGCGATGTACTACGCCCAGATCGTCGCCGACCCCGCCGTCGCCGACCGTGTCTACGAGCTCGACACCACGATTTCGGTCTCGAACGACGGCGGCCGGACGTTCGCCGCGCTGGGCGAGCCCAACAAACACGTGGACAACCACGTGCTCTGGATTGATCCCGCCAACGATAACCACTATCTCGACGGCTGCGACGGCGGACTCTACGAGAGCTGGGACCGGGCCGCGAGCTGGGAATGGAAGACCAACCTGCCGCTGGGCCAGTACGTGGACGTGACCGTGGACAACGCCGCGCCGTTCTACGACATATACGGCGGCACCCAGGACAACCAAGACGAGGGCGGCCCCTCGCGCACCTACTCGAGCAACGGGCTCACCTCGGCCGACTGGCGCATCACCCACGGCGGCGACGGCTTCCACAACGCCGTGGACCCGACCAATCCCAACATCGTCTACTCCGAATCGCAGGGCGGCGTGCTCGACCGCGTCAACCTGCACACCCACGAGGTGGTCGGCATCCAGCCGCAGCCGGGGCCGGGCGAGGCCGCGTTCCGCTGGGGCTGGGACGTGCCGTTTTTCGTCTCCCCGTTTGACCACAACCGCCTCTACATGGCCGCCAACAAGGTCTTCCGCAGCGATGACCGCGGCAACAGTTGGAAGGAGATATCGGGCGATCTGACGCAGGCGCTCGACCGCGACGCGCAGCCCGTGATGGGACGCATCTGGGGTCCGGACGCGGTCGCCAAGAACGCTTCCACCGCGCCCTTCGGCAAAATGATGGACATTGCCGAGTCGCCCAAGCAACAGGGGCTGCTTTACGCCGGCACCGACGACGGGTTGGTGCAGGTGACCACCGACGATGGCGGACACTGGACCAAATACAGCAAGTTCCCGGGCGTGCCCGACGGGACGCTGGTCAGCCGCATCCTGCCCTCGCAAACAGACGCCGCGACGGTCTACGTGGCCTTCGAAAACCACAAGAACGGCGACTTCAAGCCCTACCTGCTGAAGTCCACCGACCGCGGCGCCACCTGGACCTCGATCGCCGCCAACCTGCCGGATAACGGCCCCGTGCTCGCGCTCGCCCAGGACGACGCCGACCCGAATCTGTTGTTTACCGGCACCGAGTTCGGCGCGTATTTCTCCCTCGATGGCGGCGGACGCTGGGTGAAGCTCCCCGGCCTGCCGACGATCGCCGTGCGCGACCTCGCCATCCAGCGGCGCGAGCACGATCTGGTGATTGGCACCTTCGGCCGCGGCATTTACGTGCTCGACGATTACACCCCGCTGCGCCACCTCAACGCCGCCACGCTCGACTCGGCCGGCGAGGTGCTGCCGTCGCGCCCGGCACTGGAGTACCTGCAATCCTCGCAGTACGGCGCCGGCGGCAAGGCCGACAATGGCGCCGCCTTTTTCACCGCCCAAAACCTGGGGCCGGTCGCGCTCATTGCGTATTGGATCAAGTCCGTCCCGCAAACCGACCGCCAGAAGTTGCAGCGGCGCGAACGCGCGACCGAACGCTCAGGCGGCAACTTCAGTCCCTATCCGACCCCCGCCGAAGTCACGGCCATGAACGCCCAGGCGCCGCCTGCCTATAGCCTAATCATTAGCGACGCCAAGGGGCAGCCCATCCGCGTCCTGCCCGTTGCCGCCCGAGCCGGCCTCGGGCGCGTGAGTTGGGATCTGCGCAGCCTGGCCTCGCCCACCGGCGGCGGGCGCGGACGCGGTGGCGCGGCGGCCGGTGGCCGCGGCGG
>JBOGKJ010000219.1:0-9466 GCA_050745565.1 Terriglobales bacterium
GGTGAAAGCGCCACTGGCGCTTTCACCCCTCCGGACTTTCGCAGCCCTTCGCGCCGACTTTGCCCGCCGTGCAAACGGCGCGACTCCCGCGAACTGACCGCTGGAACGGAACGGTCCTCGCCGTGGCCTCTTTTTGCCAGCCGTTCCGCATGCAGCAATAGAGCGTCCGCATGAGTGCTCCGCGGGCGCAGCGGCGATGCCCGAGCGCTGGGCCGTGTTCGGACCCAGCGCAGCCGCTTCCGCCGGGCGTGAACCTTGCCCCGCGGGCCCGCGTATAGTTCATGCATGAAGACCGCCCTCTGTGTGCTGGGGCTCGCCGCCGCGCTGGCGGCGCAAACCGCTCGCGCAAGCGGGGCGCGCGGCGAAGCCGCGCTGAGGCCCGCACCAACATTCGGCTGGCCCGCCTATGGCGCCACCGCCGCCGGCAACCGCTACTCGCCCGCCCGCCAGATCACCGCCGCCAACGTCAGTCACCTGAAACTCGCCTGGGCCTATCACACCGGCCTTTGGCAGGAGCTGGCCAAAGCGCTCACGCCCGAGCAGCTCGCCGGCGCGCGCGCCAAGGCCGCCTTCGAGGCCACGCCCATCCTGCACCAAGGCACCCTCTATCTCACCACCCCCATTGACGAAGTCATCGCCCTCGATGCCTCGACCGGCCGCGAACGCTGGCGCTTCAACCCGAACGTCCCCAAGCTCGGCTACTCGGAAATCAGCTCCCGCGGCGTCGCCTGGTGGCAGGCGGCGACGCCGGCCGCCCGCCGCGCCGCCTGCGGCGAGCGCATCCTCTTCGGTACGCTCGATGCCCGCCTGATCGCGCTCGACGCCCGCACCGGCGCGCCCTGCCAGGACTTCGGCGCGCACGGCGAGGTGAACCTCACCGCGGGCGTGGATCTGCGCGACCCCGGCAACTATCAGATCACCTCCGCTCCCACCGTCATTGGCGACCGCGTCGTCGTCGGCAGCTCGATCGGCGACAACCGCGCCGTCAGCCTCGAACGCGGCGTCGTGCGCGGCTACGACATCCGCACCGGAGCCCTCGTCTGGACCTGGGACCCCATTCCCTGGGCGGCGCATGAGAACCCGAGAACCGGCGCCGCCAACGCCTGGTCCACCATCTCCGCCGACCCCGCCCACGGCCTCGTCTACGTCCCCACCGGCAGCGCCAGCCCCGACTACTTCGGCGGCCTCCGCCCCGGCGACGACCGCGACGCCGACTCCGTCGTCGCCCTCCGCGCCTCCGATGGCCACAAGGTCTGGGCCTTCCAGCTCACCCACCACGACCTCTGGGACTACGACGTCGCCGCCCAGCCGCTGCTGTTCACCTGGAAAAACGGCACCCCGGCGCTTGCCGTCACCAACAAAAGCGGCAACGTCTTCGTGCTCAACCGCCTCACTGGCCGGCCGCTGGTCGCCGTCACCGAGCGCCCGGTCCCGCAAACCGATGTCGCCGGCGAGCACACCTCGCCCACCCAGCCATTTTCCGCGCTGCCGCCGCTGGCGCCCCAATCCGCGCTCAGCCCGTCGCAGGTGTTCGCCCTGAACCCGGCCGACAAGGCCTGGTGCGAGGCGCAACTGCAGGCCGCGCGCTCGGACGGCATCTACACCCCGCCCAGCCTCAAAGGCTCGCTCAACCAGCCCGGCAACGTCGGCGGCGTGAACTGGGGCAGCCTGGCCTACGATCCCGCGCGGCACCTGCTCATCGCCGACGTCAACAACCTCATCGCCTACTCGCTGCTCATCCCGCGCGCCGACTACGACCGCCGCGCCTACCGCGCGCAAATCCAAAACCGTATGCAGGGCGAGTTCGCCGACCAGGCGCAGGCGCCCTACGGCCTGTTCCGCAACTTCCTGCTGGCGCGCGGCAAGGTGCCCTGCAACCCGCCACCGTGGGGTTCGGTCGTCGCGCTCGATCTCTTCGGCGGCCGTATCGCCTGGTCCACGCCGCTCGGCACGCTCATCCCCGGCCAGCACACCGGCTCGCCCAACCTCGGTGGCCCCATCGTCACCGCCGGCGGCCTCGTCTTCACCGCCGCCGGTGAGGATGACACCCTGCACGCCTACGACGCCTCCACCGGCCGCGAGCTCTGGAGCTACCTCCTGCCCGCCGGCGGCAACGCCACCCCCATGACCTACGAGATTGCCGGCAAGCAGTACCTCGTCATCTGCGCCGGCGGCCACGGCAAGCTCGGCACCAAGCTCGGCGACGCCGTGCTCGCCTTCGCGCTGCCCTGAGGGTTTTAGGCCTCAAGGGGAATTTTGTGGTTTTGCAGGGTGCTCTTCACGAGCATCGGCGAAACCTCAAAGTGCTTGGCGGCCTCCTCAATGTCATCCTGATTAGGAACCTCCACAGGCAGAAAACGACGCAGGTTCTCGATCGGGCACAGAAGAGCCGCGCCGAATGCTCGCTGGAACTGCTGACGTGCGGTGGTTGAATCCGCAATCGGGCCGAGTGAGCCACCCTCCATCGAGTCTTGTATAAAGAGATGGTCCCCGAATGCGCGAGCAAATTGGAATCGGCGCCCCTCGCGCCAGCGAGAGCGCACGACGACACGATGGGCCTCCTGCTGCGGTTCCCTAAGCCTGATACCAAAGGGGACTTTGGTCGCGGGATGCTGGGAAAATGCCTCGACCTGGACTTCGCAGAGATCCGCGAGCTGGCGATCATCGAGTACGTCATCTACTCCGATCACGTTCCGAACGGCGGCGGCAGTGGTCTCGGCCCGCTCCCACTGCCGGCTGCTGGGCGCGTCCAGTTCTGCCGGAAATGTCGGGGCTTCCGCAAACCGACATTCCCAGGCAACATTGCTTCTCGCTTGGTCAATTTGGGCTTGCAGCACATTGGAGGCGCCAAGGCCTGGAGCGGCGGCCGCCGTCTCTTCTATATTCGCTTCGCCGTAAGTCTTTCCGAGATCCGCCAGTTTTTCAATAAGCTCATCCGGTGCTGCATCTGGGTCAAAACCAAGCTTTGCCTCCAGTCTGCGCCATGCCGCAAATTCGGGGTTCGAGCGTTCATTACGCAAGGCCAGCACCTGTTCCTGCAAATTGCCGATCGAGCCCAGCTGATCCAGAAACGCGTCAACCCCGCGCTCGAATTCCGCCGCCTGAACCTCACTTTTCGAGGTATTCGCAACGTAGCGCACTGGCGCGGTAACTCCTATCGGATCGGGTTCAGCGCTGGCCAGTGCGTGTTCGCCCTGGCCCCATATGACCGCCTCCGGCCAACGATAGCCCTCGTCGATGGAACGGAGATCGTGGGCCAACCGCCACGCAGTTGGCAGTTCTCCCAGTGGCTTGTCCTGCGGCCCGGGCGGAAACGCTTCGAACCGCAGTCGCCACCAGTTGTGCAGCAACCAGTCGGCCAGTGCGGCCGGGGGCGCGTTCAGGTACTCAGTATATTTATCCTCGCCTTTGCGGATTAGCCGAGTGAGCGTGGTACCGGCAAACCGAATGCATATGCCGCAAAGCCCGTCGCTCAGGGGGCCCAGATTGATTTCGAAGCTCATGGCTTCAACTGGTAAAGATCGGCGCAGCGCTGCAAGGCACCTAGATGTCTTGGCTTCGGGTGCAGGCCAACCCACAGCTTGAACCGATCATATATCAAATTCGCGCCAGGCGAGCCCGGGAGAAGCGGGTAACCGTGGTACTCGCCGGTCGCTGAATCGGTGACTCTGCCTTGGAAGATCCAGCCTGAATCCGCGATGGCCCAGATAGCTCCGCCTCCACGGCTAATGAGGCCGACCTTGATCCCGCGGGCCATCCAACTCCGCAAGTATTGCATATCGCCCGGTCCAAAGCCGGCATCGCCGTCGCACGTCGTTGCGTCACCTCGGTTCTGGGTGTAAAGCCCAAGGCCGAATTTCAGGGGCTCAGCTTTATGCTTTGAGCTACCTCTATATTTGGCGATGCGAGCCAGACTGGCCAGATCACTGGCCCCCGGCACCGGCTCCGCTAGCCGCGGCAATTTGCCTACGCGTGTCGGTGGGCGACGCATCAAGGAATGATAAGCCCAGTTCCGCTGCGCCGGCGGCCACGGCAAGCTCGGCACCAAGCTCGGCGACGCCGTGCTCGCCTTCGCGCTGCCCTGAGAGCCAAAGGGTTATAGTCGGAGTATGAAGACTGCGGTTTCGATCCCGAACCCGATCTTCCGCGCAGCGGAAAAGGAAGCCCGCCGCCGCCGCGTATCGCGCAGCCGATTGTACGCCGACGCGCTGCGCGGACTCCTCGAGGCCCGCCGCCAGGTAATCACCGCCGCCGTGAACCGCGCCTGCGAGGGCCAGGACACGCGACTGGACCCGGTCCTTGAACAGATGCAGTGGGCGTCGCTCGAACGCGATCCCGAGCCGTGGTAAAACAGCGGGGCGAGATCTGGTGGGCGCGCCTGCCACAGCCCCAAGGATCCGGGCCAGGCTACCGCAGGCCAGTGCTGGTGATTCAGGCTGAGGAATTCAACCAAACGGCACTGCGCACTATAATCGTCGCCGCGATCACGTCGCAGTTGCGTGCCCTGCAGACCGGCAATTCGCGGGAGTTGCGCCGGTTGCACTGCGGGCAAAATCGGCGCGAAAGGCCGCGGAATTCCAACGGGGTGAAAGCGCCAGTGGCGCTTTCACCGCTCCCGGCAAACGCAGCGGCGCGGCCCCCCCTCCAACGAAGCCGCTCGCGCCCCCTTGGGCTCGCCGGGCCCCGAGCCGGCGCTCCACAGCCCTTCGAGTGCGGGCACGGCGCTGCGAGCGTCTCAGCCGAGCAGGGGCAGGGGCCCGCGCCCGTCAATGTGCTGTGCCGCAATCGCTATACCGGTTTGCCCAAAGACTCGGTTGTCAACGTCACTCAGGTTGCGGCTCTGGATCGGCAACTCTTTTTGGCACGCGTGAATCAACTGCCGTCGTTCCTGCTGCAGGCCGTGGACGCCGGGCTGCGCCTGGTCCTTGCCCTGTGAGCCACCCCTGGCGCATATGCGTGGCGGCTGGTATCGCTGCGATCGCGCTCGCCGCCCAGCAGCCGGCGGTTCGCGGCGTGGTCGTCGCCCCCAACGGACGTCCAATTGCCGGTGCGGCCGTGGCCTCGGGCGCCGCGCGCGCGCTCACCGCGCCCGATGGCCAGTTTCAATTGTCGTCGCCCGCCTCCCAGCTCACCGTCACTGCTGACGGCTATGCCCCCGCCACCGTGGCCTCGGGCCCCGGACTGCGCATCGTGCTCCAACTGGCGCCGCTCGCGGAATCGGTCACCGTCGCCGCCACCGGGCGCAACCAGTCCACCGCCGCCGTCCCGCTCACCACCGCCGTCGTCGGCCGCGCGCGCCTCGCCACCTCCGCCGCCCCCAACCTCGACTCCATCCTGCGCCAGGTGAGCGATCTCGGCACCTTCCGCGCCAACAGCTCGCTCACCGCCAACCCCACCACCCAAGGCGTGGCCTTGCTGGGCACGGGCTCCAGCGGCGCCAGCCGCGCGCTCGTCCTGCTCGACGGTCTACCGCTCAACGACTTCTACGGCGGCTGGGTGGACTGGCTGCGCGTGCCCGACGAAGCCGTCGAAAGTGTCAGCGTCGTCAGCGGCGGCGCCTCGCCCCTCTACGGCAACGACGCCCTCTCCGGCGTCATCGGCATCGCCACCGCGGCGCCCACGGCCACGCACCTCGACCTGCGCGCCGGCGGCGGCGGCATGGGCACCGCCTACGCCGACGGCTCCGGCGTGTTCGCTGCGCCGCACCTCGCCTTTGCCCTGCGCGGCCGCGGCATCCGCGCCGGCGGCTACGTCCCCGCCTCCCCCGCCGGTGCGGTGGACACTGATGCCGGCGTCGCCGCCCAGAACTGGGCTCCCGAGCTGCGCTGGCTCCCCTCGCCGCGCGCCATGTTCACGCTGTCGTCCGAATATTTCGCCGAAAACCGCCGCAACGGCACCGTCCTGCAGACCAATGCCACCCGCCTGCGTCAGTTGGCGCTCGCCGGCGATGTGGACCGCGCCGGCGTCTGGAGCGGCAACGTCTTTTATCAAAGCGAAGGCTACATCCAGAACTTCTCCGCCATCGCTCCGGACCGCTCCTCCGAGCAGCTCACGCTCGAGCAGCACGTCCCCGCCCGCACCACCGGCGCCGCCCTCGACTGGACCTGGTCGGCCGCCCGCTGGTCGCTCACCGCCGGTTCGAGCTACACCCACGTCGCCGCCACCGACACCGAAACCACGCCCGCCTCGGCGCCTGATCCCGCCCGCGCCGAAAATGGACGGCAACGTCTCGCTGGCGCTTTCATCGAGGCTTCCTGGTCGCCGCGCGCCGACTGGACCTGGACCGCCACCCTGCGCCGCGACCAGTGGCGCAACTTCGACGCCTTTCAGGCGACGCCCGCCGGCGTCTCGCCCTTCCCGGCGCGCGCCCAGGCCGCCACCAGCCCCGCCCTCGGCACCGTCTGGACCCCGCGCCCCTGGCTGGCGCTGCACGCCTCCGTCTATACCGCCTTTCGCGCCCCCACCCTCAACGAGCTCTACCGCCCCTTCCGCACCGGCAACGTCCTCACCGAAGCCAACCCGCTGCTCGCCGCCGAGCGCTACCGCGGTGGCCAGGCCGGCGCCGACCTGCGCCTCGGCCGCGCCTTCACTCTTCAGTCCACCTACTTCGACGGCACCGTCAATAACCCCGTCACCAGCGTCACGCTCTCCTCGACGCCCGCGCTGATCACGCGCCAGCGCCAGAACCTCGGCCAGGTGCGCTCCCAGGGCCTCACCACCGGCCTGCAATGGGCCGAGCGGCCCTGGCTGCGCTGGTGGGTGGACTATACCTATAGCGACGCGCGCGTCCTCCAGGCCCCCGCCCCGTCCCTCGTCGGCCTCCGCCCCGCCCACGTGCCCGCCAATTCGGCCAGCGCCCGCGCCTATGCCAGCCGCGGCGCCTGGACCGCCTCCGCCGTCGAGCGCTTCGGCGGCCTCAACTTCGACGACGACCAAAACCTGCTGCCGCTCGCCAGCTACTGGACCACCGACCTGTACCTCAGCCGCGGCTTCGGCCGCTGGGCGCCGTTCGTCGCCGCCGAAAACCTCTTCAACCGTCGCTACGCCATCGAGCGCACCCCGGGCGTGGACCTCGCCAGCCCGCGCGCTCTCACTGCTGGAGTGCGTCTTCAACTGGGCGGCCGCTGACTCCGCCCGCCCCACGCCGCGCCAACACCAGCCCCAGCGAAAGCAGGATTACCGCGCACCCGGCGCCCGTCGTCCAGCTTAGCCGTTCACCGGCATAAGCCCAGCCCAGCCCCAGCGCCACCACCGGGTTCGCCAGCGCATAGCTCGCCACCCGCACCGCCGGTTGGCGATTCAGTAGCCATATATAAGCCGAGAAACCAACTACGGAGCCGGCAATCACCAGGTAGGCCAGCGACCAAAAGGCTGCCGGCCGCGTCAGTCCCGCGACGCCTTCCAGTTGCCCGGCGGCGCCGGCCGCCCCGGCCAGCATCGCTCCGCCCAGCAGCATCTGCATCCCACTGTTGATCGCCGCCGATTTCGGCAGCGGCAGCCACTTCACCAGCACGGTGGCCAGCGCCCACGCCAGCGCCGCCCCCAAGAGCGCCACCGCAGGCCACAGCGGCACCGCCGCCCCGCCCACGGCGCCCCGCTCGCCGCCCACCACCAGCAGCGCCACGCCCCCCAGCCCCAGCGCGCAGCCCCCAAACACCGCCGCACTCGCCCGCTCCAGCCGGAACCCCCAGCTCTCGATCGCCGCCACAAACAGCGGGATCATCGCCGCCAACACCGCCGCCACCCCGCTCGCCACCCGCGTCTCCGCCCAAAACAAGATCCCGTAGCCCACCAGAAACATCAAGAACGACACCAGCAGCAGCCCCGCCCATTCCCGTCCCTGCGGATGCCGTGCCCCACGCAACCACCCCCACCCGTACACCAGCGCCCCGGCGATCACAAACCGCAACGCCGCCAGCAGCAGCGGCGGCACCGTGCGGTCGCCGATGCGGATGGCCAGAAACGTCGCGCCCCACAGCAGGTAAATCGCCGCATAGGCGGCCAGAATCCGGGTGCGTTCGCTCACGCTTCACCATAACAGGACCACCCTTCTTCAGTCTGGCTTAAGCTACCGCGCCCTAGCGTAGGCGGTGCGGAGGTGTCTTATATGAAGAACTTGAATCTGGTGGCAATGAGTCTCGGGCTGGTCGCAGTGGCTGGCCTGGCGGCGGCGCAAAGCGGGCAGTCGAGCCCGGATGGCTATCACGTCGCCAAGACGGTCAGCATTCCGAATCCCGGCGGTGGCTGGGACTATCTCGGCATTGATACGCCCGCGCGCCGGCTCTATGTCTCCGCCGGCGCCCAGGAAGACGTCATCAACGCCGACACCTACCAGCTCGAAGGCACCGTCAGCGGCCTCCAGGGCACCCATGGCGTCGCCATCAGCGACCGCGACGGCCATGGCTTCACCAGCAACGGCGGCAGCAACAGCATGACCGAGTTCAGCCTCAAAACGCTGAAGACCATCAAAGTCATCCCCCTGCCCATCCCCCGCCCCGACGGCATCATCTACGATCCCGCCACCGACCGCATCTTCGCCTTCAACCATGCCCAGAAAAACGCCCTGGCCGTGGCCGTGGACGCCAAGACCGGCAAAGTCGCCGGCACCATCACGCTGCCCAGCCGCGCCGCCGAGTACGCCGCCGCCGACGGTCGCGGCCACGTCTTCGACAACATGGAAGACTCCAGCCAGGAAATCGAGATTGACGCCCACACCTTGAAAATCATCCACACCTGGCCCCTGGCCCCGTGCGAGGGCCCCAGCGGCCTGGCCATTGATGCGGCTGCGCACCGCCTCTTCGTCGGCTGCCACAACAAGCTGATGGCAATCGTGAACTCCGACACCGGCAAGGTCGTCGCCACCGAGCCCATCGGCGGCGGCGTGGACGCCACCCGCTTCGATCCCGGCACCAAGCTTGCCTTCAGCTCCAACGGCTCTGACAACGGCTCCATCACCGTGATTCACGAGGACAGCCCCGACAGCTACACCGTCGTCGGCAATATCCCCACCCAATCCGGCGCCCGCACCATGGAAGTCGATACCCAGACCCACACCCTGTTCACCGTGACGGCGAAATACGAACCCCGCCCGCCAGCGCCCCCCGCCAGCGCCAGCGCCGGCGGCGCGCGCAGCGGCCGCGGCCGTGGCCGCTACCAGCGCCGCAAAATGGTCCCCGGCAGCTTCAGCCTGCTGGTCATCCCCAAGGGCTGAAGCGGAATCTTTGCCGGGCGCGGGCCCCTGCCCCTGCTCGCCTGAGACGCTCGCAGCGCCGCGCCCGCACTCGAAGGGCTGTGGAGCGCCGGCCCGGGGCCCGGCGAGCCCAAGGGAGGCGCGAGCGGCATGGTTGGGGGGGCCGCCCCGCTTCGTTTGCCGGGAGGGATGAAAGCGCCACTGGCGCTTTCACCCCTCCGGATTTTCGCAGCCTTTCGCGCCGACTTTACGAGGCAACTTGGACGCGCCCTGAGC
>JBOGKJ010000220.1:0-14657 GCA_050745565.1 Terriglobales bacterium
GTGAAAGCGTCACTGGCGCTTTCACCCCTCCGGACTTTCGCAGCCCTTCGCGCCGACTTTGCCCGCCGTGCAAACGGCGCGACTCCCGCGAAATGTCTACGTGGGGCCGGTCGCCGACCGGCGCGCGGACCGCCGGTCCGCGCCAGCTTGCCACCATTGGAGCCTCCTGAATGTCTCTCCGCGTCTGGCTCATCCTGTTCATCCTCTCCATGGCCGCCAGCGCCGAGGTCCTGCTCTGGGCTATCCGCCATGGCCAGTTCCGCGACGTCAACCGCGGCAACGTCATGCCCCTGCGCCCGGACGCTCCCACCGGCCGCCTCCGCCGCCCCACCCCCTGGGGTCGCTGGCGCCTGCTCGCCTACACCCTCGGCCTCGCCGCCCTCACCTGGGTCTGGGCCTCCGGCATCCACGCCATGCTGCACCTGGCCAGCAGCAAACCCTGAACTTCGCCGCCTCCCGCAGCCACGGCCGCAACCTTACTGCTTATCGCTTATCGCCTATTGCTTATTGCTTATTGCTGCCCGCGAGCATCGCGGGCTAACCGCCAGGTCCGCTGCAGGCATCGCACTCCCCGATGGGCATGTTCGACCATCTCCTGGTCCTGCAGCGGGCGGCAATTGCCCTCCTGCTCGGCTTCACTCTCGTCGGCTTCATCGCCCTCGCATTCCTCAGCGGCCGCGGACGCCAAAGCCACTACGATGGCCGCGGCATCGAGCCCCTCGAAGACCATGCTGGCTGGATTAAAGAAGGTCACGGCCGCGTGCCCATCTTCCTAAAGCTCTGGATGGTCGCCATCGTTGGTTGGTGCATCGCGCTTACCGGCATTGTGATTTACCACGGCTATTGGTACTAAGCCCGCTGCCATGCCCTACCGCTACGATCCCCGCCCGCTCCACCGCCAAATCGGCGACTCCCTCACCGTTTGGCTCTACATCATCGGACTCGCGGTCGAGCTCTTCATCTGGACCATGATCGCCTGGCCACTGATTGGCAGCGGCACCCGCGTCCACCCCGACTACCACCTCTCCAACCCCACTCCCGCGTCCCAACCCTACAACACCATCCACGAATTCCAGAGGCCCCGCCGATGAGCACCACCCCGCCGCTCCGTCCACCGCCGGGCTCCGCCGCCGCCCAGCCCCTCAGCGACGCCAGCCTGCTCGAACTCGTCCGTCAACTGCTGCGCGAAGCCAGCGACTACGCCCGCGACCTCCTCCGCCTGTTCTCCACCGAATTGGGCGAAAAAACCCGCTCCGTCGGCATCCTGGCCGGACTGGCCGGTGGCGCCATGCTGCTGCTGCTGTTCAGCTTCGCCTTCCTGAGCGGTGCCCTCATTGGCGCCATCGCCTGGGGCCTCGCCAGTTGGCGCTGGTCGCTGCTGATCGTCGGCGTCGCCTACGGCCTCATCGGCATGGGCCTGCTGTTGCCCGTCTCCCACGGCCTGCGCAGCGGCCTGTTCCGCTTCAACCGCACCCAGCATCGCCTCAAGGAAGACGCCGAGTGGGTTAAGAAAAAGCTCGCCGCCTGAGGGTGTGCCTACCGGCCGCCAAGAAGCCGCTGAACCAAGACATTGGTGTCGGCCACCAGCCGCTGATGCGCCTCGCCCGTGGCCGCGCTGGCGAAGCCGGCGTGGATGCGTTTCACCAGCCCACCACGCCCAACAAAAAACGTCGTCGGCCAACAATTCAGGCTCGCCACCTGCGGCAGCAGCGCTTCGAGTTGGTCGGTGCGCCCGGCAAGCAGAACTGGAAACGTCAGGTGATACTCGCCGATGAAGGCCCGCAACCGTGTCGGGTTGGCCAACTGCGGCGCGTCTTCAAAGTCCAGATAGACCACGTCCAGTCCGCGGGTGTGGTAACGACTGTAAAGCTGCTCCAGCAACGGCGCCTCGTCGTGGCAGTTCGGGCACCAACTCCCGCCAATGGCCACGATCACGACCTTGCCCCGGAAGCGTGCATCCGTGTTCGCCACCCAGTCGCCCGCCAGGTCGCGAAACCGGAACCGCAGCGGCTGCCGCGGATCCTGCATCCGCGTGTGAGTGAAAGGATCATCAGGCCCAGCCAGCCCCGCGCTCCGCGCCGCCGCCGGCCGGCGCGCAATCCACCGTCCGACGCGCATCGTCCCATCCTCCATCGGCTGCAGCATGAGCGTGCTGCCGCCCGATCCGTTAAAGCGATGCAGTTCAAAGCTCCCGTCCCGGAAGCTCCCATAAAGCCGCCCGGTGTCGCCGTCAATGCGCTGAATCACCGCCGAGACCCCTGTCCCCGACTGCATCACCCGCATCGCCCACGCCGATTCGCCCTTTGGGCTGTGTACCTGAACCTGCCACGCGCCGCCAATATCCGGTACGCGCCTTGCGCTGACCGCCATCGGCCGGGCGTGCCCGCCAAACGTCCCCGTCAGCGCGTCGCCCCGAATCACAGCCGTCAGGGTATTGGCATAGTCACCAACCTTGACCGTTAATTGCCTGCCTCGCAGCTCTGCCGAATACGCCGCCGTCCGCTCCGGACCATTGATAAACGCCGCCGCAAGCCCCCTCGCCCCGCGGCTGACCAGCATCTCAAACGGCACCGGCGGGACCGCCCCCTCGCCCGCGGCCCGCTGCGCCGTCCCCACCCAAAGCCCCGTCGCCGCCTGCCCCAGCGCCGCCACCGCCATCGCAACCACCACAATCACCGTTCGCATCGTTTTCTCCAGAAAAGGTCACCAGAAAAGCAAAAAGCCCATCGCAGAGCAGCGATGGGCCAAAAGCAGCGGGTCAGTTTGATGTTGTTGTGCTACACACACACCGCCGCGCCTGGCCGCAACCGGCTACAACAACAGACGCAAGCGATCATCCCCGTCACCCCTTCAGCATACACCCGCCACAGGCTCCCAACCCCGCCGATGCCACCCCGCCGAGCCTTCACCAGCAACCAGCAGTTGCATCCCACCCCCCGGCTGTCCCCAACCCCAGCCGATGCCCACCCCGCCGAGCCCTCACTAGCAACTAGCCACTAGCAACTAGCAACTTGTAGTTGCTGTACCATTCCCCCATGGCGCAATTGCTGGCTGACCTCGCCTACGGGCGTGATCCGCGGCAGGTGCTGGACCTCTACCTGCCGGAAAAGGCGAAGCCGCGCCTGTTCGTATTCGTGCATGGCGGCGGCTGGCGCGGCGGCGACAAAGCGCACTATCGGTCGCTGGGCGAGTTGCTGTCGGGCTTCGGCTACGCGGTGGCGCTGCCCAACCATCGCCTGGCGCCTGAGCATCCGCATCCAGCGGCGGCCGATGACGTGGCGGCGGCCATCCAGTGCGTCTTGCGTTACAGCCCGGAAAGCGGCATCCGCGCCCAGGGCATGTACCTCGGCGGACATTCCTCCGGCGCCCACTTGGCGGCGCTGCTGGCGGTGCATCCGCGCTACCGGCAGCCGGAGCCGCTGGCTGGGGTTATCTGTATCAGCGGCGTCTACGACCTGGGCGCCTATGCGGAGGCGGCTGGCTACCTGCGCCCGGTGTTTGGCGATGACCCGGCGGTCTGGGCCGACGCTTCCCCGGTCGAGCACGTCCTGCCGGGCGCGCCGCCCTTTTTCATGGCCTATGCCGAGCATGACATTCCGGGCGCCGCGCACCAGGCCGCGCGCATGGCGGCGGCGGTGCGCACCGTGGGCGGCAGCGCCCAGGTAACGGAAGTGCCGGGACGGGACCACGTGACCATCCTTACCGGCGTGCAGAGCATCTTCGACCCGTTGGCGCTGGGCTTGGCGATGTTCCTGCGGAGTGGAAAATGAGCGAACCCAAGCTTCCCCCCGACGATCCTTCCGAGTTGCCCACTCTAGTGGGTTCCGCCGACCCGGCCGAGCAGCCGACGCTCCTCGACCCGTCGCCGGCAGCCGACGCCAGCGAGCTGCCCACCCTGCGCAGCCTCTCGGGCGTACCGGCGGCCGGCGCCGCCTTCGCGCCCGCCGGCCACGACAAGCTCGGCGGCTACACCCTGATCCGCAAGCTGGGCGAGGGCGGCATGGGCGTCGTCTACGAGGCGCTGCAGGAGAACCCGCGCCGCGAGGTGGCCCTCAAGATCATCCGTGGCGCCTTCGTGGACGAGCAGGCGGTGCGCATGTTCCAGCGCGAGGCGCAGGCGCTGGCGCGCCTGCAGCATCCCGGCATCGCCGCCATCTACGCCTCCGGCAGTACGCCCGATGGCCAGCACTACTTCGCCATGGAACTGGTGCGCGGCCTCCGCCTCGACCATTTTCTCCAGCGCCAGGGCCCCGCCGCCTCCCCGCGCGCCGCCGTACGCCTCCGCCTCAATCTGTTTCTCGCACTTTGCGACGCGGTCAGCTATGCGCATCAGCGCGGCGTCATTCACCGTGACCTGAAACCCGCCAACATCCTGGTCCGCGAGGAGAGTTCGGCCACCACCGCGAGCTCGTCGCCCAGCGCCAGCGTCAAGGTGCTTGACTTCGGCCTCGCCCGCATCGCCGAAGACGACCTCGGCGCCCCCAACCAGGCCACCCGCCCCGGCACCATCCAGGGCACCGTGCCCTACATGAGCCCCGAGCAGGTGCAGGGCCGCACCGACCGCGTCGACGTTCGCAGCGATGTCTACGCCCTCGGCGTCATCCTCTACGAAATGCTCGCCGGCCAGCTCCCCTACGACCTCAGTCAACTCAGCCTGCTCGATGCCGCCAAAGTCATCTGCGAGCAGCCGCCCCGCCCCCTCCGCCACGCCGCCGGCGAGAAATTCCCCGTCAGCCACGACCTCGAAGTCATCGTCAACAAAGCGCTGGAAAAGGACCCCGAGCGGCGCTACCAAAGCGCCGCGGCACTGGCCGAAGATATCCGCCGCAGCCTCAGCGATCAGCCCATCCTGGCGCAGCCGCCCAGCACCACCTATCAGGTTCGCAAACTCGTCGCCCGCCACAAGCTCGGCTTCGGCTTTGCCGTCGTCGTCGCCGTGCTCCTGGTGGGCTTCGCCGTCTCCATGGCCGTCGCCGCCCGCCGCATCGCCAGCCAGCGTGACCTGGCCAACCGCGAAGCCCAGGTTGCCGAACAGGAGTCCGGCTTCCTCACCAACCTCTTCCAAAGCTCCCGCCCCGAACAGGCCCGCGGCAAGATTGTCACCGCCCGCGAGTTGCTCGACCGCGGCGCCGCCAGCATCCAGTCCAACCGCGCCATGAACCCCGAAGTCAAGGCTTCCCTCCTCGACACCATGGGCGCCTCCTACTCCAGCCTTGGATTCTTCGCCCAATCCCAGCCCCTGCTCGAAGCCTCCCTCGCCGCCAGCCGCGCCCTCCATGGCGCCCAAAGCACCCAGGTCGCCGCAACCCTCCGCGATCTCGGCCACCTTGCCCTCAACCGCGGCGACACCGCCCACGCTTACGCCTATTACACCCAGGCCCTCGCCATGGACCAACGCGTCGAAGGCGCCTCCAACCCCGATGTCGCCAAACTCTACAACGACATCGGCTCGGCCCTCGCGAGCAGCGGCAAACTCGCTCAGGCCCAACCCTACTTTCAAAAATCGCTCGCCCTCACCACCCAGATCGAAGGCCCCAACTCGAAGTCGCTCATCGCCATGCGCTCCAACCTGGCGATCATCGCCTACAGTCAGAAGGACTACGCCGGCGCCGAACAGCAGTTCAGTCAGGAACTCGCCCTCGCCAAGCGCGTCTACGGCCCCGACCACCCCAACGTCGCCAAGATCACCAACAACCTCGGCGCCGTCCTCTTCACCGAGCAGAAATACCCCGCCGCCGAGGCCGCCTACGCCGCAGCCCTCGCCCTCAACCGCAAGCTGCTCGGCGACAAGCACCCAGAAGTCGCCGTGGACCTCGAAAACCTCGGCGAGGCCCGCGACGCCCAAGGCGAGCTACCGAGCGCCGAGCAGGCCTACCGCCAGGCCCTCGCCATCCTCCAGCCCCAGGTTCCCTCGACCGACCATCGCCTCCGCTTCGCCGAAACCAACCTGGGTTCGGTGCTCACCCGCGAAGGCGGCCCGGCGCAGCTGCAGCAAGCCGAGCTCCTCCTCCGCGCCGCCCTCGCCGCCGACGAAAAGGCCGCGCCCAAAGGCAGTTGGGACACCGCCGACGCCCAGTCCGAACTCGGCGGCTGCCTCCTCGCCCAAGGCAAGCTCGCCGCCGCCCAACCGCTGCTGGTCAACAGCCTCCCCGTGCTCCGCGCCAAACTCGGCGCCAACGACCCCGCCGCCGTAACCCGCGCCCTCCAGCGCCTCGTCACCCTCTACCAGCGCCGCGGCAACCCCGCCCAGGCCCGCCAGTACGCCGCCCTGCTGGACCCCGGCCACTAGACCGCCATGCCAGCGGGCGCCGTCATCACGCTTCGCCTTGACGCCGAAACCCGCCAGCAACTGGACCGTTTGTCCAAGGCCCAGCGCCGCAGCCGACCCTCCGTCGCCGCTGAAGCGATTCGCGAATACGTTGCCGTTAACGCGTGGCAGATCGAGGAAATCAGGAAGGGAATCGCCGAGGCGGACCGAGGCGAGTTTGCCAGCGAAGCTGAAGTAGCCCGCGTCATGGACAAGTGGACTGGACGCAAGCGGTCGCGGCGTGCCCGCTGAGCGATTTGTTGTCCTCTGGCGGAAGTGCGCCCTGGCGATTCTCGAGGCTGAAGCCGAATATATTGCCCGCGACCACCCCGCAGCCGCCAGGAGCATGGTCAGCGCAACCAAGCAACATGCACGTCGGCTATCCGAATATCCGGCTCTGAGCCGCCCCGGCCCCGTCCCGGGCACACGTGAATTGGTAGTGCCAGCTACTCCCTATGTCCCTCCCTATCGCGTGCGGGCCGGCCGCCTCGAAATCCTGCGTGTCCTGCATGCCGCACGCAAATGGCCGCCGCGGCTTTGATCTCGAGCCCCACGTACACGCCGCTGTCGTTCAAGTCGTTGGCGTCGAGTCCGGGCCGCCCCCAAATGCACGGTCAGCCAGATCATGTCCGTCACTCAACCCTTACGCTCCGTTGAAGTGGCTCGGCAGTGCCGTGAACACGCCCCCGCTGTAAGTTGCTGGTCCTGGCCGGATCGTTCCCGGCCACAATCATGCCGCTCTTGTTGATTCCGCCCACAATTGTTGGCGCGGGCCCAGCGCAGTTTCGCCGCGGCTGGCCCCCAGAGCCAAATCACAGATGCTGTAGCCGTGACGCTGATGTGGGCCGGGTCGCCGACCCGCTAGCCGGCCGCCGGCCGGCCCTTCCCGCTTGGCTTGGATCCAGAGTCCCTGCTTCTGCTCCAGTGCGCGCGGCGCACGGGGCGGAAGGCTTTGCGCAGAGCCCGGTTGGCCGCCTCCACCGAAAATGCCTTTGGGTCGAAGGACCCAATCCAATCCTCCATCATGTCGTGCTCATCGTGATCCGGATCGTCGAGCGCTTCCAACATGTAATAGTACCCGGAGACTCCGCCGCAATCTTCCGGAGGGCCGGCCAGCTTGCCGCCCGTGCAAAGCGGGTATTGCACGCCGGGCTCGGTGGAAAGAACTTTCTCAACCGTGACGGCATGCTCCCAGTCATCGCCAAAGTCGTAGTCATAGATCCCCATCGAACCGGCCTGCGTGAGCACCTCGCTGATGCGCGTCTTGGCTTCATCGGTCATCGTGACACCGAGGTCAAAATCCTCGTCGCTCGGGACACCGAATTCCCGATCGCCCACCCGGAAGCTGTGCAGGTGACCGCCCTGCCAGTTCATGGTCGCCTGAATGACGACATGTAACTCGGCAAGTGTGAGCGCTGCCGGAACCAGCACCCGGCGCCAAATCGATGGCTTCGTGTCGAGCAGGACAATTTTGAGCTGCAGGATCGCCGCATCGGCGCCAGCTTTTTGCGTCCGAACATGGATCGCGGTTTTCATTCCCCCTCCTATTCGCAGCGCAGCGTCCGCGCCGGGTCGGCGTCGAGCGCGCGCCGCGCCGGCACATACGCCGCCCCGAGCGCCGCCAGCGCAAAAGCCACGGTCACTGCCAGAAACGTCCCGGTGTCGAGCGATTGCACCTGAAACAGCATCGTCTTCAGCAGCCGTGTTGCCGCCCACGCCCCGCCCAGCCCAAGCCCGATCCCCATTGCCGTCAGCCCGGCGAACTGCCCCAGCGCCAGCCGCAGCACCGCCCCCGCCGGCGCCCCCAGCGCCATCCGGATGCCGAACTCCCGCCGCCGCTGCTCCACCGCGTACGCCACCAGCGCCCAGATGCCCGACAGCGCAAACAGCAACGCCAGCCCGGCGAACACCATCAGCGCCACCGACTGAAACCGCGTGCGCGCGATATCGTCGCTGAAGTAATAGCTCAGCGGACGCGACTCGGCCACGCCCGCCTCCGGAACCGCTCGGGCGAGCAGGTGCGCGAGCGCCACCGCCGCCGCCCCCGGATTTGCCGATCGCACCACCAGCGCCGCCTCGCTCGAGCGCCCCTGCGCATAGGGAATGTAGAGCTCCGGCGACGGCGGTAGGTCCGGGAGGATGTCGCGCGCGTCGGCGACGACGCCCACGACGGTGTGAGCCACCGCTGCCTTCTCGCCGCGGTTCGCCCACAACAACTGCATTCCCAGGGGCGAAACGCCGCTGGGTGCGTACTGACGGACCCAGGCCTGGTTGACGATCACCACCGGTGGCGCCGGCGCATCGTCATTTTCCGTGAAGCTGCGACCCATGATCAGTCTCTGCCCCACTGTCGCAAAATAACCGGGCGCCACCTCGCGGTCGCGGGCTTCGACCAGACCGGTGCGGCCCGGCAGCTGGAATATCCGGCCGAAGTCGTCATCAAACGGTGGCGCGCTGGCGAGCGTCACCGCGCTCCAGCCGGGCGCATGCCGCGCCGCCGCCAGCGCCCGCCCAGCGAGCAGTGCCACCTGCTCGGGCTGCTTTATCTGCGCAGCGGTGAATTGCAGCTCGGTGGCGGCGAGGTGGCCCGCGTCCACGCCGGTCGGGTCGGCATAAAGATGGAACAAGCTATTGGCCATGAGCCCGGCGCCCACCAGCATCATCAGCGTCAGCGCCACCTCGAACACCAGAAATGCGCCCCGCGCCCGCTGCCGGTCGCCGGCGCGCGGCTTGGCGCTGAGCCGCAGCGCTGGCGCCAAGCTCGCAAGCATTGCGCACATCACCACCGCCGCCAGGGCAAAGACCACCACCGCCCCATCCAGCCGCGCCGCATCTATGCGCAACAGGATGAAATGCATCGGCGACGTGCGCAGCAGCGGCACCGCCCACGCCGCCACCAGCACGCCCAGACCGCCGGCCACCGCGGCCAGCAGCGCCCCCTCGGTCAGCAACTGCCGCACCAGTCGCCCGCGCGTCGCCCCCAGCGCCGTCCGCACGGCCATTTCCTGCCGCCGCGCCGCGCTGCGCGCCAATAACAGGCCGGCGGCGTTGCTGCAGGCAATCAGCAGCAGCAGTCCGGTCGCCCCCAGTAGCGCCAGCACCGGTGTACGGCCGGGCGCCTGCTGCTGCTCGTCGGTGAAGTTCATCCCGGAGTAGGTCAGCGGCGCGTGTCGCAGCTCGAAGTGCTGTGCCAACCCGTACGCCGCCAGCAGCGGCTTTGCCGCGCTCCAACTCAATCCCGGCTTCAGTCGCCCGTACGCCTCCACCCGGCCGAAGCCGGAAGCTTGCGCGAATTCCGCCGGCGTGAATACCAGCGGGCGCCAAACATCAATATGGTCGAGGCCGCGGCTAAACGCCGGCGGCATCACCGCGATGACCGTATAGAACCGGTCGCCCAGGCGCAACCGCTTGCCGAGCGCATCCAGACTGGCGCCCATATGCGAGCGCCAGAAACCGTCGCTGACGATGACTTCTCCGTCGTGGCCGGCCTCGGCCTCCGTGGGCAGAAAGTTGCGGCCCCGCCGCGGCGGCATGCCCAGCAGTGGCAGCAGCGTAGGCGACACCGCCTCGCTCATCACCTGCTCCACTCGGCTGCCGTCGTGCAAGTCCAAACTGAGGCAGCACTCCGTCGCGGCGACGGCGCTGAAGCCCGGCGCTTGCTCAAGCCGCTGGTACTCGGTTGCCACCAGGCCGGCGTGGAACTTGCCCGCCTGCCCCTCGATCGAGATAAGCTGCTCCGGGTGCGGAAATGGCGACGGCTCCCACAGCTCCGCGTAGGCCAGCGCAAACACCACCGTCGTCGCCGCCAGCCCCAGCGCCAGCATGCCGATCAGCGCCCCCGCAAACCACGGCTGCCGCCGCCACCCCCGCACCGCAAACCGGATGTCCTGCCAAATTGAGCCCATGACCGCCCCCTCCAACCCCAACCAATATAGCTCCGAGCGGAGCCGGTGGCCAGCGGTGCATCCAGATCGCCGAAGCCGCCGCTCCGCCGAGCCTTCACGAGCAACGAGCTACTGGCAACTTGCAGCTCCCTCGGCCCTGTCGACGCCAGCACCCGATCAGCGTCCCCGTGAATCGAGGCGGCGGCGCCGCCACCCCCACAACGCAAACCTCAAGTCTCGAATAATCGTTATCATCCCCATCACCTCCACGACCTCCGAAGCCGTCCCACCGCCGCGCCTTCACCAGCAACTAGCCATTAGCAACTAGCAACTTCCTCGGCCCTGCGGGCCGAGGGCTCACTCCGCCCGTAGGGCGCGGGCCGGATCAATGCCCGCCGCCCGCCGCGCGGGCAAATACGCTGCGGCCAGCGCCACGGCCGCAAACACCACCGTTACCGCGGCGAACGTCGCCAGGTCCGCCGGCTTCACATTGAACAGCATGGTCTGCAACAGCCGCGTGGCGACCCAGGCTCCGAACACGCCCACTGCAATGCCCAACGCCGTCAGCCGGCTGATGTGCCGCATCGCCTGGACGACGATCGCGCCGCCCTGTGCGCCGAGCGCCATCCGGATGCCGAACTCCCGCCGCCGCTCCGCCACCGCGAACGCCACCTGCGCCCAAATCCCGGCCAGCGCGAACGCCAGCGCCAGCCCCGCAAACGCCCCCAGGAAATAGCTGCGGAACTGGGGCAGCGCTCGCAACCGGGCGGTGTAGTCGAGCACGGGCTCGGCGTCCCGAACCGTCATGGCTGGCGCGCGAGCAGGTCGGCGCTCTCAGCCAACGCATCCAAAGCGCGGCCGCGCGCGTGCTGGAGCGGGCGCGCTGCCGGGCTCGACCGCCGCGCATCACGCCGAATTTCACGCGGTGATTCGGACAACGTACTCAGCCACCGGCGCGCCGGCGCCATGCCAGGCTGGCCTTGACCGCCTCCAAGGAATTATCCCTTTCCTTCCGCCGCCGCTCCGCCACTAACCCGTCGTAAAAATCCAGCAACTCCGCCCCGTGCTGGCACAGATCGCTTTGCACCGCGACCTTGCGCCCCTGCTCGTCGGTGTCATCGTGCCGCCGTCCCTGTCGCTATCATCGCACCGACCGCCCCAGCCCGCCCCGACCCCCGCGCCCGAGACTGACGACCGATGACCGATGACTGACGACCGACGACCGGCGACCCCCGACCGAGCCCTTCTTCAATACCCCGGCAGCAGCGAGAATTCCCACACGTGCGTCCGGAACGGCCGGTTGTTCGGAATCGCGTAGGAGAGCGAGCCCACCGCGAACCCCAGCAGGTTCACCCGCAACGTCAGCCCCTCGCTCGTCACCGGATGCCGCGTGCCGCCCAGGAAATTGGCCTTGTCGGCCGACGTCCAGGCCACGCCGGCGTCAAAGAACGGCGCCAGCTCCACCGGCGGGATGTACTCGGACTTCACCAAGCCCAGCGGGCCCAGCAACTCCAGGCGAAGTTCGAGGTTGGCGACAGCAATCTTGCTGCCCAGCAGCCGGTCAAACGACGGGCAACTGCCGGTGGCGCCGAACTCCGGGCCGCACTCGGCAGTGCTGAACGAGCCGAAGTCGTAGCCCCGCACCAGCGCCGGGTAGCCCAGAAACTCCGGCTGCATCCGCGGGTCGTCGGCGCCTGCGCCGTAACGGCCGTAATGCAGCAGCCGCCCGGCGAGGCTCAGCGGACGCGCCAGGCTCACGTATTTGCGGTAGTCGAGCAGCACCGTCGCGAAATCTATGCTGCCGGCGTTTATGCCGGCCTGCAAGCGGTAGCTCTGCCCTAGCACCGGGCTCGTCCCCCCAAAGATCGAGGTGTCGTACACCAACGCCGCGCTCGCAACGCCGAAGTTGAGCGCCGGCGGCGCCGCCAGGTTCTGCTTCATGTCCCCCAGCAGCGTGCCGGTCGCGACGTCAAACACCTGGGTCTCGTTCTCGGCCGCAAAACCGATATTTTCATAACCGGCGGTGAACTCGACCCGCTGCGCCCGGCTGAACGGATACGACAGCACCCCCACCGCCTGCCGGTCCATCTCCCAAAAGGTCGTGAACTGTTCCTGCGCCAACAGTCGTCCGTTGACGACGGCGCCGGCGGTGGACACCGCGCCGGTGACGAACGGAATCTGCCCGCCGCCGAAACCCCACGTCCAACGGTGCTGGTCGTTTTCGTACAACGCTTGGGCCGAAAGGTCGCGCACGAACCCCGAGCCGCCGTTGTTGGTCAGCGCCTCAAACGCCACCATCAGGTTGCGGTACCCCAGCAAGTCGCTGAAGTACAACGCCGTCCCCCCGCCGAGCAGCGTGCCATACGGGCTCACGCCCACCGACAGGCTGGGCGGTGCCACGTAGTCCAGCGCCAGCGTCGGCCGGTAGGGCGTTACCGCAAAAGTCGCCGACACCGGCGGCAGCCCGCCCGCCCAGTTGGTCAGCAGCGTGGACACCGCGCCCGCGGGCGCACTTCGCGGCGGTAGCATCGCCGCCGGCAGCCCCGCCACCGCCGCCGCGCCCGCCGCCTGGGCCGTGGCCGGCTCGGGCAGCCGCACCAGATCGTAGCCATTGTCGGTGAAGGCGCTATAAATGAGCGTACCAGCCGTGCGCGCCACCGAAAACGCTGGGCTCAAGTCGGTGATGCCGCTCACGCCGGTCTGAGCGTTGGTCAATGCCGTGGCCGCGCCTGTCGCCAGATCAATCCTATAAAGGTTGGGAATGCCGTTAGCGTTGGACAGGCAATAGAGCGTCTTGCCGTCCGACGACCACTGCGGGTTGGTCTGATCGCCCGTCAACTGGGTCCCCATCGCCGTCACCGCCCCCGTCGCCACGTTCAACAGCGCCAGTTGATAGTGCCCGAAGCTGAGGTCCTCCAGGTGCGTGCTGAAGCGGTCGGTGGCGAACGCGACGGTCTTGCCGTCGGGCGACCAGGCCGGCTCCAATTCGGCGTACGCGTCGGCGGTCAATGGGCGTACCGCGCCGCTTGCCGTGTTGAGCATATATAAATTGGTCAGCCCGCCGCTGATGGCGGTGAAGGCGATTGCGCTCCCGTCGGGCGACCAGGTCGGGCTGAACACCTCGCCCACACCGGCGATCGGGTAGCTGCGCGTGACCCTCTGCTGCCGCAGGTCATAGATCGAGATCTGCGCCGTGCCGCCCACCACGTGTCCATAGGCGAACCGCTCGCTGTCCCGCGCCCACGCGCCAGCGGAGTTGATGAACTCGAGGTTGTTGAAATGCGCGCTGATGGCGGTTTCGGTGATCTTGCCGACCACCCGCCCGCTGTGCGCGTCGGCCAGATATAGGTTGATCGAAAACAGGCTGCGCTCGGAATAGAACATCACCCACTTCCCGTCCGGGCTCAGCGCCGGGCTCACGTTCAGCTTCCCCGCCATCGAGTGCGTCGAAGCGATCACCACGTCGGCTTTCGGCGTCGCCTGGGTCGCGTTCAGCACCGGATCGTAGGCCGCCAGCACCGCCCGCTTCCAGTCCACCGAAAACTGCTGCGGCGTCACATGCAACACCGCCTTGAGCGCCGTCTCGACGCTTCCGCTCGCCCCCGCCGCCAACAACAGCGGCGCAATCTTGTCGTCCCCATAACGGCCGCCGATGTAAGCCCAAAAGGCCTGGCCAAAGCGGTAGGGAAAGTACTGGTTCGGGTCGCCCAGTTCCTTCAGCGTCGGAAACTTGTCCCGCACCACCGCATCGCGCAACCACATGGCGGTGTTGCTGTCGTCGGCGCCCAGCGATAGATATTCCGCCATGCCTTCAACGAAGTACAGCGGCAGCCGTGCTACCCCCGGCTCGGGCGACCGCCGTGAGGTCGTCATGTCGTACTGAAACGCGTGCACCAGCTCGTGCCCCAGCACGTGGTTCGTCTCCTTCAGCGGCCCGGCCAACGGCACCACCACTTTGCGCCCGGTCGCCAGCGTTACCCCCCCGGTTCCCTGCCCGATCATTCCGGGTACGACCGTCGTCTGTTCAAAATCGGTATGGCTGGCATAAAGAATGATGGGCTGCCGCGTCGTCAACACGTGGTGCAGCAGCCCTGAAAGCCGTGTGTACCAGCGCTCGGCCATCCGCGCTGCCTGCTCGCTCGCCGCCTTCTCTTGCGGGTAAAAGTAAATGTCAAAGTGCTTGGTCTTAAGTACCTCAAAATGCAGGACTTTGTGGCGCACCTTGTTCTGCCCAAAGTACTGCCCGGCAAGCGGCTCCGCCGCCAGCAGACCGAGGCACACCAGCGCAAACCCAAGCCGGCGCAACATCCGCATAGTGGCGCCGATGATGCCGGCGCAACAAACGTTGCACTGCGTCCGCTATTGGCGGGCGCGAGCCCAAGCCAGCGCGAGCGGCCTTTTGCTAGAGGTCGAGCCGCGCCCATTCGTTTGCCGGGAGGGGTGAAAGCGCCAGTGGCGCTTTCACC
>JBOGKJ010000221.1:0-20825 GCA_050745565.1 Terriglobales bacterium
AGCACCTGCCCTGGTGCCATCGTCCTCCAGACAGCGCCTCCTGCTCGCCGTTCGATATCGCCGCCCATTTTTTAGGGCGCGCCGCGCCTGGATGCGAGCTTCGTGACCTGACTGTGAGAAATGCGGATTAGTCCCTTCGCTTCAAACCGCGTGGGGCCGGTCGCTGATCGGGGCGCGGGCCGGCGGCCCGCGCCCCGCCGCTCCCTACTACTGCAGCCTCGCACCGGGGGCCTCTGCGAGCAATCCGCTTTAGTAGATCGCACCACCCGGCTGGGAGGAACGGATGCGGCCGGCAGAGACGGTCAGCGTGTAACGGGCGCCGTGGGCGCTCTGCCAGCGAGCCAGATTGATGTGCTGGCCGGCGCGCAGGCGCTCCACCGCGACGCGCCCGAAGCTGAGCGGTTGCCCGGGCCTGCAGACCGTGGGCGGATCAGCCGCGAAAAAGAAGTAGGCCGCGCCGCTGCCCGCCACCACCGCCGCGCCATCCGCGTCCACCAGTACCGCCGTATGCTGATCCACCCCCAGGCCGTGAATGGTCCGCGCCTGCCCCGACTGTAGAATTCGGGCCATGAACACCAGCAGGCGGCCGAGGCGGTTGCGGGCATGGAAGTGGGTGTCGGTGATGAGGCCGCGCAGCGGCGCGATGGCGAGGAAATTCCGCACCCAGACGACTTGATGCTGGTAGGGGTCGGCAAGCGCCCCGGGGCTGGTGAGGTTGGGGCCGTTGGGCAGGTCGTTTTGTGCCGAGTAGCCGAACTCGCCCAACACCGCTAGCCCGGCGCTGGTGCCGCCGACTGGGACACCGCGGCGAATGGCGGCGTTGATCGCCCGCTGCACCGGGGTGCCGGTCCAGAAGTTGACGTACTGCGATTGATCGCCGCCGGAAATGAAAATCGCCTCGGCGTGCTCAATGGCCTGGCGCGCAAATGGAGTTTCAGCCGCCGCGCGGCTGGGAAGAACGAGCGTGGCGATGGAGTTTTCCGCCGGGCAGAGTTTCTGGATGTAGGAATTGTAGGCGTCGGTCCCGCTGGCGCGCAGCACCAGGAAATCGCCCCCGCCGGAACGCTGGCACAACCACTGGAAGGCACTGTCGAGGTCGGTGCCGCCGCCGATCAGGGCGAAGCCGGCGCGCGTGGGGCGACCGACGTCCTGGGCGCGGCCGGCGCGCTGGTAGGTGTACGGAGGCGGCGGCGCGGCCGCAAGCATCGCCACGGCCAACAGGAGCGCCGCCGGCAGGCGGCGGAGGGCGCTCATTGGGCTTCGTGCTTGGGGGTCGGGGTGCGGAAGCTGACCGCCAGGCGATTCCAGCCGTTGATAGCGACGATGGCCATGGTGAGCTCGACCAGGGCGCGGCCGGAGAAGTATTTCCCCACCCACTCGAACACGTCATCGGGCACATGATCGTGGCTGATGAGGGTGACCGCCTCGGCCCAGGCCAGGGCGGCCCGCTCTTCGGCGGAGAACAGGTTGGATTCGCGCCACACCGCCACCGCGTCCAGGCGGCGGTTGGTTTCCCCCAGCTTGCGGGCGTCGCGCGCGTGCAGGTCCACGCAGTAGGCGCAGCCATTGATCTGTGAGCAGCGCAACTTGACCAGCTCCTTGATCGTCGTGCTGAGCGCGGCCTGGTTGACGTACTCCTGCAGTGCCAGCATGGCCCGCAACGCCTCCGGCGCGGCGGTGTGATATTCGAGCCGTTGCGGGGGTGCGCTCTCATCCGTTGCCATTGTGATTACTCCTCCTCTTCCGATGCCTGCTCGCCGCGCTCGGCGCGGGCCTTGGCGATGATCTTTTCGGCCTGCTGCTGGGGCACGAAGTCGTAGTGGGAAAAATGCATGTGGAAGGCACCGCGGCCCTGGGTTTTCGAGGTCAGGTCGGACTGATAGGTGAGCATTTCGGCGAGCGGCACCTGGGCACGGATGCTTTCGCCTCCATGTTGCGGCAGCATGCCTTCGATGCGGCCGCGGCGGGAGTTTAAATCGCCGATGAGGTCGCCGGCGAACTCCTCGGGCGATTCGACCTCAACTGCCATGATGGGCTCGAGCAGTGCCGGCTTGGCCTGTTCCATGCCTTTCCTGAAGGCCAGCGAGCCGGCCACCTTGAACGCCATTTCGCTCGAGTCCACCTCGTGGTAGCTGCCGTCATAGAGCACGACGCGGAAGTCCACCACCGGGTAGCCGGCGAGGTAGCCGCGGCGCGCGGACTCATGGATGCCCTTCTCGACCGCCGGGATGAAGTTGCGCGGTATGGCGCCACCGAAGACCTCGTTGACGAACTCGAAGCCGGCGCCGCGCGCCAGCGGCTCCATTTTGATCTTGCAGTCGCCGAACTGGCCGTGGCCGCCCGTCTGCTTCTTGTGGCGGCCCTGGACGTCGGCCTTGCCCAGGATGGTTTCGCGGTAGGCGACGCGGGGCGCGCGCAGCTTGACCTCGACGTTGTAGCGCTGCTTGAGCTTGGCGATGGCGATTTCAACGTGCTGCTGGCCGGTGCCGCCCAGCAGAAACTCCTGGGTCTGCTCATCGCGCGCGAAGTGGAGGGCGGCATCCTCTTCGAGCATTTTGTGCAGCGCGACGGCGACCTTGTCCTCGTCGCCCCGGCTTTTGGCCTCGAGCGCAAAGTGGATGGCGGCTTCCGGAGCCTTGACGGCGGAGTAAAAAATGGGGGCCGCCTTGTCCCCCAGCGTGTCGCCGGTGAGGGTGTCTTTGAGCTTGGCGACCACGCCCCAGTCGCCGGCGTGGAGCTCCTGGACTGGCTGCAGTTGCTTGCCTTCGAGTACGCTCAGGTGCGCAAGACGCTCCGGGGTCTGGCGGATGAAGTTGAATACGGTGTCGTCGCTTTTGACCTTGCCGCTGCGCACCTGGAACACGCTCAGGCGGCCGGCGAACGGATCCGCGATGGTCTTGAACACGAACAGCGACACGGGCGCGGCATCCTCGACCTTGCGCTCCACCGGCGCCGAGTGGGGCGCTGGATCGGCGCTGGCGGCGCCTTGCACCGGGCCGGCCGCGCCCGGAGCGGGAGCAAACGCGATCAGGAAATCGAGCAGAGCGTCGGTGGCAATGTTCTGCGCCGCCGAGGTCATCAGCACCGGGAACAGGCGGCGCGTACGCACCGCCTGCCGCAAGCCGGCGCTGAGATGTTCGATGGCGATGGTGCCCTTGTCGAAGAACTCCTCCATCAGCGCGTCGTCGCCTTCGGCCACCAACTCGACCAGCGCCTCGTGCCCCTTTTTCGCTACCTCCTCCTCGCCGGCGATGGCGCTGGTGCGGCCCTTGCCATTGCCGCCCGGCTCGTAGTGTCGGGCGCTCATGGCCACCAGGTCAACCACGCCCTGGAAGCTGCGCTGTCCGCCGATGGGGAGCTGCACCGGGCAAATGCCGCGGCCAAAGCGCTCGCGCATGGATTCCAGCGAACGTTCGATCGCGGCATGGTCGTGGTCGGCGCGATTGAGCACGCAGATGACGGGCAGTTGGCGCTCGGCGGCCAGCTCCCACATGCGCGCGGTCTGCACCTGGACACCGCTCGCCGCGTCCACCACGAGCAGGACGGCGTCCGCAACCGTGAGCGCGGCGGCGGCTTCGTGTTGAAAAATGTTCTGGCCCGGCGTGTCGGCCAGGTTGAGCTTGCAGGGAGAGCGATCCGGGCCCAGCCACTCGGCGAAAGCGCAGCCGGTGGAGATGCTGATGCGGCGCTGGATTTCCTGCTCGTCGAAATCCGTGGCGGCGGTGCCGGTATCGACCCTTCCCTGCTGCGGTGTCGCGCCGGCGGTAAACAGCAGGGCCGCAACCAACGAGGTCTTGCCGCATGCTCCGTGCCCCACCACGGCCAGATTGCGCAGGTGTGCCGTATCGAACGTCTTCATGAGCGCTCCACCTCCGGATGCTCCAAAAACGCCATGCTACAACAAAAGTCGAGGGTTGAGGGTTGAGAGTTGAAAGTGCGGCCCGGCGGCCGCGCCTTTAATGGCGTATTTTCGCGTGGGGGTCGAAGTAGGCGTCGGCGAAGGGCTGCAGGCTGAGGGCATCGAAGTAGCGCTGGTCAGTCTTTTGACCCCCCTCGAAGTGGGCGAGCGAAAACGGCATCTCGACCTTGCCGAACGCGCCCTGAATGCTGGCCCAGTTGCCATAGACCACCGATTCCTCGTAGTGGCCGCCGGTGAGCGCATCGTTGCGGCGCCAGTGGACACGAGTCGGCAGGTGGGTGACGAGGTCAAGGTCCACGGTGGCGGAATCACCGTCGGAGGTGGTAAACGAGACCGATTCGACCTGTTCCTGGTCAAAGTTGGACACCCCCTGATCGAGCATCAGGGTGGAGGGCTGCTGGGCCCAGGTCTTGAGGATGACGTCGAGGGAGTGCTGGCCCAGCTTGGCGTAGGCGGCGAGGTCGGATTGCGGCATCGGCGCCACGCCCTTGAAGGTGATCTGCCAGCCCTTGCCCTGGCTGTGGATGTAGATGACGTTGCGCTTTTTGGTCAGCTCAAGACGCTCGTCGGCGGGAAAGCGGAAATATTCCCAGAACTCGGTGCCGGGATTGGCCAATTGGCCGTTGGAGTTGAAGCTGTAAAGGTGGCCGCGGCCGCTCCACTCGGAGGTTTGGAGGTAGGCGCTGCCGCCGAGGGCGGTGATGGCGGCGGCAATTTCCTGGTGAGCGCGCTGCACCGAGGGCGTCGCCGCCTGGGGCGCCGGAGCGAGCGCCAAAGCAAGCCACATGATGGCGGCGTGAGTAAGCAGCATGGGGCTAGACCCGGCTCAGCATGGCGGCTTTTTCCAGCAGTTTTTTGAGCCCATGGCCAGGGAAGGAAACGGTCAGCTTGGTTAGATCGCCTTCGCCTTCGATGCGCAGCACGGTGCCAACGCCGAACTTGGGGTGGCGCACGCGCGCGCCCGATCTCCAGCCACTGGCCGGATGCGGCCCGCCACCGTGGGCGCGCGGCGGCAGCGGCGTTGGGGCCGCGGCGGCCTCAGGACCGCCGCGGCTTGTACCCGGGCGCTGAAAAAACTGGTGGACCGCGTCCACCGAGTTAAGCATGGGACGCGCGGTCCGGGTGGTTGGTTTCGCCGCGCCGCCGGTGTCCCAACGCTCCAGTTGGCTGTAACCGTCGGTGACGTAGCGCGGACCGGAGCGGCCGCCGGCGGGGCGGACGTTCTGAGGGGAGAGGCACTCCATCAAATCCTGGGGAACTTCGGCGAGGAAGCGCGAAGGCACCGAGGGTTCGCTGGCCTGGCCGGCATAGCGGCGGCGCCAGACGGCGTGGCTGAGGTACAGCCGTTCGCGGGCGCGCGTCATGCCGACGTAGCACAGCCGCCGTTCCTCCTCCATTTCCGGCGGCGAGTTGGAGGCGCGGCTGTGCGGAAACAGACCCTCCTCGAGGCCAGCCAGGAACACCACGCCAAATTCCAGCCCCTTGGCGGCGTGCAGGCTCATGAGCTGGACCGCCGCGTTGGGGTCGAAATCGTCCTGATCGCTGACCAGTGCGGCGTGGTCGAGAAACGCGGCGGCGCTTTCGCCGCGGACAGCGGCGTCGGTGGCGGCGTTGACGAGCTCGCCCAGGTTCTCCAGGCGCGACTCGGCCTCCGGCGTCGCCTCCTGCTCGAGCACCTTGCGGTAGCCGGAGTGTTCGATCATGTGTTTGAGCAGTTCGTCCACGCCCGCGCCGTCCACCGCCATCTGGCGAAAGCCGGCCATGAGCTTGTAGAACTCGGCCAGCGCCGGCAGCCGGTGCGGGGCGAGGCCGGCCGCACCCTCGAGCGCGCGTTCCACGGCCTGCAACAGGCTCAGGTTCTGCTCCAGCGCCAATTGCTCCAGCCGTTCGACGGTGCCCTTCCCGATACCGCGCGCCGGCGTGTTGATGATGCGCAGCAGGGCCACGGTATCGGCGGGGTTGACCGCGACGCGCAGGTAGGCGAGCAGGTCGCGCACCTCGGCGCGCTCATAGAAGCTGAAGCCGCCCAACACGCGGTAGGCGAGGTTCTGTCGGCGCAGAGCCTCCTCGAACAGGCGCGACTGGGCGTTGGTGCGGTAGAGGATGGCGACGGTGGGGCGCGGGTCGCCGGCGAGCAGGCCGCGCACGGTGTCGGCGACGAACTGGGCTTCCTGATCCGCTTCGGGCGCCAGATAGTAGCCGACCGAGGCGCCGGCGGCCGCCGCGGTCCACAGCGTTTTCCCTTTACGCTCGATGTTGTTGGCCACAACCGAGCTCGCCGCCGCCAGGATGTTCCGGGTGGAGCGGTAGTTCTGCTCCAGGCGGATGACGTGCGCCGCCGGGTAGTCGCGCTCGAAGTCGAGGATGTTGCGGATGTCGGCGCCGCGCCAGGAGTAGATGCTCTGGTCCTCGTCGCCCACCACGCACAGGTTCTGGGTTTGCTGGGTGAGCAGGCGCATCAGTTCGTACTGCGGGCGGTTGGTGTCCTGGTACTCGTCAACCAGGATGTAGCGGTAGCGGTCGTTATAGGCGGCGGCGGTTTCGGGCGACTGGCGCAGCAGGCGCTCGGCTTCGAGCAGCAAGTCGTCGAAATCGAGGGCGTTGGCCTGGCGCAGCCCCGCCTGATAGCGCTCGAAGATAACCGCGATGCGCTCGCTTTTGGGGTCCACGGCGTGGGCGCGGTAGTCGGCCGGGGACCAGCCGCGGTTTTTGGCGGCGGAGATTTTACTCAGCACCGCGCGCGGGGCGAAGGCCTTGTCCTCGAGCCCAAGGGCTTTGGTGACGGTCTTGGCCAGCCGCAACTGTTCGTCGTCGGCGTAGATGACGAAGTTGCGGTTGCCGCCGATGCGTTCATAGTCGCGGCGCAGGCTGCGGACGCAGAAGGCGTGGAAGGTGCCGGCCAGCGGCTGGTTGTAGGCGGCATAGGGCAGCAGCGCCTGGACGCGCTGCTGCATTTCCTGGGCGGCCTTGTTGGTGAAGGTCATGGCCAGAATCGCGCCGGGCGGGGTGCGATAATGGGCGATGAGATGGGCGATACGATGGGTAATGACGCGGGTTTTGCCGCTGCCGGCGCCAGCTAGGATGAGCAGCGGACCTTCGACATGCTCGACCGCCTCCCGCTGCTGGGGGTTGAGTGCGGCGAGGTTGGAGTCGGCATTGCTCACGACCATGTCCATTTTAACGTTATTCGGCGCGGGCCCCTGGCCTGCCTCGCCTGCCCTCCCGCTTAACAAGGCAAGCTGGACGCGCCCGGAGCCGAGCGGGCGCCCCTTGCCGCCCAGCCAACCCCGGCCGCAGCCCCTCCAATGCCGGCGCCCTCGGCGCGCCTGCGCTCTGGGTGGCAGCGGGAGGGCGTCTTGACAAGGGCGGCCGCGCCGCTTATCGCTCGCGCTGGCATGGTGGATACCTCGCCCCATCCTAGCGCTCGCCCCCGACGGTCGGGCCCAGAGCAAAAGCACCCCCGCTGTATCCACCGGGGAACGTCCTGGATGCGGCTTTGCAACCAGCAAAGCCGCACGCCCCTATCCACAATTTGCGACGCCAACGCTGTTTCTGATTCGGGCCCCACAAACCGGGCGCAGCCCGGCGAAAGCGCCGGAGCGCGGGGCTGATGTACCTGCTCTACTCCATGGTGCTGGCGGCGGGGCTGGTGGCGATGACGCCCTGGCTGCTGCTGCGCAATGGGCCCGACGGGCGCTATACGCGCTTCTGGCCAGAGCGTTTCGGGCGGGCGCCGGCGGCGGCCGGCGCCATCTGGCTGCACGCGGTGTCGGTGGGCGAGGCGCTGGCGGTGGAGCGACTGATAGCGCAACTGCGGCAGCGATTTCCGGGGGTGCCCGTGGTGCTGTCGGTAACCACGGCCACCGGGCGGGCGGTGGCGCTGCGCCGGATCGGGGCCGACCACATCTTTTACTTCCCGCTCGATTTCCGTTTTGCCGCGCGGCGCGCGCTGGCGCGGGTCCGTCCACGGCTGGTGCTGATTGCGGAAACCGAAATTTGGCCCAATTTTCTGCGCGAAGCCGAGCGTTGCGGCGTGCCGGTGTTGTTCCTGAACGGGCGCATCTCGGGCCGCAGTTTTGCCCGCTACCGCCTGGTGCGACCCCTGCTGCGCCCGACGCTGCAGCGCGCCGACAGCTTCCTGATGCAGACGCCGCTCGACCGCGACCGCATTTTGCAGTTGGGCGCGCAGCCGGAGCGCGTGCAGGTGATGGGCAACCTCAAGTTCGACCTGGTGGTTCCGGCCCTGCCCGCCTACCTCGGCCAATTGCGGGCGCGGCTGGCCGAGGCTGGCGACCCGCCACTGCTCGCGGCCGGCAGCACCATGGAAGGCGAGGAAGCTATACTGCTGGCGGCATTCGAAGCCTTGCTGCGCGCCGGCGGCGTGGCGGCGACGCCGCCGGTGCTGCTGCTGGCGCCGCGCCATCCGCAGCGTTTCGAGGCGGTGGCGGCGCTGGTGGCGGCGCGCGGACTGCCGCTGACGCGGCGCTCGCGGCTGTCGAAGGAGCGGCTGACGGCCGGCGGCGTGGTCTTGCTGGACTCGCTGGGAGAGTTGGCCAGCACCTACCAGGCGGCGGCGGTGACTTTCATCGGCGGCAGCCTGGTGCCGTCGGGCGGGCACAACCTGCTGGAGGCGGCCTATTGGGGGGTGCCGGTACTGGTTGGGCCGCACACGGAAAACTTTGCGCTGATCACCGAGCAGTTCGTGGCGGCCGGCGCGGCGCGCGTGGTGGGCAGCGGGATTGAGCTGACCCGGGTATGGCTCGAATTGCTGGCGGACGCGGGTGGGCGGGAACGCATGGGCGGAACGGCGCGCGCCCTGCTCGCAAGCCAGCGTGGCGCCACCGAGCGTGCGCTGGACGCGATCGCGGCGGCGCTCGGTCCGGCGGGCGCAGGCGCTGCGGCTACAATGGAGGCCGATGCCCGTTCACATTGAGCCGTTCGAGGTAGTGCTGCCCGGCGGGGGCGCGGAAGGGTGCGGGCGGGGGCTGGCGCGGCTGCTCACCTCGCTGCTCGACCGGTGTCGCCTGCCCGCCTCGGCCGAGGCCGGAGTACGCGGGCGGGTCTCGGCCACGGAAGGCTGGCACGCCGAAATCAGCACCGTCGTTGGCGCGGGCCCCGGCTCGCGCCGCGCTTTCGAAGCCGAGTTCCCGCTTGGCCACCACCTGCTGTGCCGGATGCTGGAGTTCACGGCGGCGACGGCGGGGCGCGAGGAGGTCCCCTCGCCGGTGCTGGCGGTGCTGGAGGATTATGCGACGGCCGCGCCGGCCGCACTGGTCGCCTGCTGGCAGGCGCTGGGGAGCGAAGGCGAGGCGGCGCGGCGCGCCTGGCAGCGCGCCTTCGAGCTGGACCCGGCAATGACGGCGCCACGCGTGGCGCTGGCGCGGCAGGCGCTGCAGGCGGGGCAGGCGGCCTCGGCCGCGGGTTTGCTGACGGGCATCGCGGTGCGGGATGCGGAGGCGGCGCGCGACCTGGGACTGGAGCTGTGGACAGCGGGGGAAACAGCGGCGGCCGGGGCGCTGCTGCAGCAGGCGGTCACCTCGGATGCGGAGGACGCGGTGGCGCTGGCGGCGCTCGCCGCCTGGCTGGCGCGCCACGCCGGCCACGAGCCGACGGCGCGCGACGAGGCGCTGCTGCTGGCGACGCAGGCCACGCAGCGCGCCTCAGACGACTACCGCACTTGGGCGGCGCTGGCCGATGTGCACCGCGCCGCCGCCGACTACGCCCAGGCCAACTTCTACTACGGCTTTGCGCTCAAGCTGGCGCCGGAGGCGCCGGCGCTGTTGAAAGACGCCGCCGCCACCCTGCTGATGGCGGGCCAGCCCGCCGCCGCGCTGCCGCTGATCGAGCGCGCGCTGGCCGCCGCCGCCGGCGACGCCGACCACCACGGCAACCTGGCCTTTGCGCGCCACCTGCTGGGACAACCCGCCGCCGCGCTGGCCGCGGCGCGCCGGGCCGCGCAACTGCGCCCGCAGGACGCCCGGCTGCGCGTGCTGGAAGGCGACCTCGCCCTGGCCGCGGGCGAACGCGAGGCCGCCCTCGACGCCTGGGCGCACGCCACCGAACTCGACCCCTCGGTCACCCTCAACCCCGCCGGTGGCAACCTCGCGCCCCCGGCGCCGGCCACCGACCTCGCCCCCTGACAACCCACCCATTCCAATCCCCTCACCTACCATGGACCCTCTCGACATCGAAATCACCGCCGAAGAACTCGCCGCCCGCCGCGCCGCCGGCGAACCACTGCGCCTGCTCGACGTGCGCGAAAACTGGGAGTACGAACAGGCCCACCTGGAAGGTGCCGAGCTCATCCCGCTGGCGCAAATCCCCATACATCTCGAAGCCCTGCAGCAGCAGCCCGAGGCCGAAATCATCTGCTACTGCCACTCCGGCCGCCGCAGCCTCACCGCCGCCGACTGGCTGCGCCGCGCCGGCATCGGCCGCGCCCGCTCGCTGGCCGGCGGCATTGACCGCTGGTCCGAGGTCGTCGATCCATCCATTCCCCGCTACTGATCCATGCTCTACACCCCTCATTTTGTCGGCGTCCTGTTTGGCGCAGCCGTGCTGGCCGGGTTTTTTGGCGCGCTGCTGGGCGTCGGCGGCGGCATCTTCATCGTGCCGGCGCTGGTGCTGCTGTTCCACCTGCCGATCAAAATCGCCGTCGCGGCCAGCCTGGTGTCGGTCATCGCCACCAGCAACGCCGGCGGGTCCAATTACGTGGACCAGCACATCACCAACCTGCGGCTGGGAATGTTCCTGGAAGTGGCGACCACCATCGGCGCGCTCAGCGGCAGCATCCTGGCCATCTACCTGCAGCAGTGGCTGATGCTGCTGCTGTTCGCGGCGCTGTTGCTCTACATGGCCATCACCGCCTACGTCAGCCGTCACCGGGACGATGTCCGGATTGCGCAGGGCGGCTTTGCCCTCGCCGCACCGGACGGCTGGTCGCGCCGGTTGGAGCTCAACGGCAGCTATCACGATGAGGCGCTGGACCGGCGGGTGGATTATGTGGTGACGCGCAGCGGCACGGGCATGGGCATTTCCTACCTGGCCGGGGTCGCCAGCGGCCTGCTCGGCGTCGGCGGCGGCGTGCTCAAGGTCAGCGCCATGAACGGTTACATGAACGTGCCCATGAAGGCGGCGGTGGGCACCAGCAAGATGATGATCGGCGTCACCGCCGCAGTGGGCTCAATCCTTTTCTACCTGGCCGGACTGATCCACTTTTTCATCGTGGCCCCGGTGGCGCTGGGCACGACGGCGGGCGCCACGGTCGGCACCATGGTGATGAACCGGCTGCGCTCGGTGGTGCTGAAGCGCATCTTCGCGGTGTTGATGCTGTATTTGGCCTACGGCATGCTGGTGAAGGCGGTGGCGCTGCGCTTTCATCTGGTGCTGCCGACTCTGGGAAGCTGATGCCGGAACCCACCGCCACCCCGCAGTTGCACGAGGCTCCCGCCAATGTCTACACCGCCGTCTATCGGGCGCTGTTGTGGGGCATGGTCGCCAGCACCGTGCTGTTCGCCGCCGGCGTGGCGCGGGCGCTCCAGCACCCCACCACCATCTCTCTGGGCCCGGCGCTGCACCAAAGCTGGGCGCAGACTGGGCGCGGGCTGACGGCGCTGGACCCCGGCAGTCTGATGCTGCTGGCGACCCTGGTGCTGATCCTCACTCCGGTGGCGCGGGTGGTGCTGGCGTGCGTCGCCTTCTGGCGCGATCGCGACTGGAAGTTCGTCGCCGTCACCGGCGCGGTGCTGGCGGTGATCGTGCTGACGGTGATTCTCGGGCGACTGGGGTTGCATTGAGCGCCGCGCCAGAATCCCGACAATGCGCCAGCAGCCGCGGCTGCCGCGCGCCCGGCGTTGCCGCCGGAGGATTTTGTAATTATGCACACCGTCCACAGGGGAAAAAATGTTGATCGCTGAACACCGCGGGCGATTCGCGGATTTTTTTGTCGCGCCCCCGGCCTCCGGCCTGACAATGCGCTAGATCGCCGATGGCCATTGCCGACCAACTTTCCGCCCGCGGGCTGCCCTCGAATCTGACCGCTGAACGCAGCGTACTGGGCTCGGTGCTGCTCGACCCGCACCGCTACTACGAGATCGCCGAGCTGCTGCAGCCGGATGATTTCCATCTCGAGGCCCACCGCAAGATTTTTCGCGCGATGCGGGGGCTGTCGCAGCTGGCGTCGCCGATTGACTACATCACCCTGGGCGAGGCGCTCGAGCGCGTGCACGAGTTGGAGGCGGTGGGCGGACATGCCTACCTGGTGAGCCTCACCGAGGGGCTGCCGCGCTCGCTCAACCTCGAGCACCACGCCCGCATCGTGAAGGACCGCGCGGTCGAACGCCAGTGCCTCAGCGCCGCCAACGAGGTCACCCAGGCGGTGCTGGCCGGAGGCTCGAGCGCCGAGGTGCTGGATCTGGCCCAGCGGCTGTTTTTCTCCATCGCCAGCTCGCGCGTGAGCGAGGGGCTGACGCGGGTGGGCGACCTCACCGGCAGCCTGCTGGAAAAACTCGATGCGCTGCACGGACAGGAGATCAGCGGGCTGCGCACCGGGTTCGAAAAGCTCGACCAGCTCACCGCCGGGTTGCAGAAGTCGGATCTGGTCATCGTCGCCGGCCGCCCCTCAATGGGCAAGACCTCGTTCGCGATGAACATCGTGGAGAATGCCGCCCTGGGATCGGGCAAATGTTGCGCCGTGTTCAGCCTGGAAATGAACAAGGTGCAACTGGTGCTGCGCATGCTGTGCTCCACCGCGCGCGTGGATGCCCACAAACTGCGCACCGGCTTCCTCGGCCGCGAGGACATTGCCCGCCTCACCCGCGCCGCCGGCGAGCTGGCCTCCGCCCCCATCTTCATTGACGACTCCAGCGGCGTGGACCTGAACACGCTGCGCGCCAAGGCGCGGCGGCTGGCGGCCCAGCTCGCCGCCGAGCAGCCGTCGCGCCGGCTTGACCTGGTGGTGGTGGACTACCTGCAGTTGATGAGCTCAACCGGCCGGGTGGAGAACCGCAACCTCGAGATCTCGGCCATCTCGCGCGGGCTGAAACTGCTGGCCAAAGAGCTCGACTGCCCGGTCATCGCCCTCTCGCAGCTCAGCCGCGCCCCCGAGCAGCGCCCCGGCAGCCACGAACCCATCCTCAGCGATCTGCGCGAGTCCGGCTCCATCGAGCAGGACGCCGACTTGGTGGCCTTCATTTACCGCGACGAGATCTACCACCACGACTCGGAGGACCGGGGCAAGGCGAAAATCATCATCGCCAAGCAGCGCAACGGCCCCATTGACAACGTCATGCTCGCCTTCCTGCGCGACTTCACCCGCTTCGAGAACCTGGCCGGCGACGGCGCCGAATAACGCGGCCGGACTCAGCCGCGGCCGTTGCTGGGCACCCGCGGCGGCGGCGACAGCGGGTGCGGGTCCACCCAGATGATGTCGGTGATGGGGTGGTGCGGCAGGGTCTGGCGGGCGATGGCCTCGGCCTGCTTCTTGTACTGCTCGCTGGTGACGGTGCCAATCAGCGTGATGCGATCATCGTAAACGTTGCCGGACACGCGCGTCAGGCCCGGGGCCTGGGCCAAAGCGTCGGCGATCATCGCCTGGGGCTCGCTCGCAGCCAGCGGGGGCGGCGGCGTTGAGCCGATCGGCGGCGGTGGCGCGGTGGCCGCTGCGGGCGCGGGCGCGAACGGGTCCTGGTTGACCAGGATTTGGCTGTTGACGCTGGAGACGCCCGGCACGGACTTGACCACCGCAACCGCCCGCGCCTGCAGCGCGTCGGTCGGCACCACCCCGTTCAAAGCCACCGCGCCATTGTCGCCCACGCTGGCGGTGATGGTGATGCCGCGTAGCGCCGCGTCATCGGTGAGCCGCTGCATGATCTGCCCGGTGAGGGTTGAGTTGCCGGGAGCCGGCAGCGGCAGCGCCGGCGTGGCGGCATTGGTGGCGGCGGCGCTGGACTGCGCGCTGGAGCCAGTTTGCGCCCCCAGAGGCAGCCCGGCGCCTGCCAAGGCCAATCCCATTCCCAGCGCAAGTGTCGGCATCGGTCGCAAAAGCATTTTCATCCCCCTGTGATTGTAAGTATATAGTGGAGCCAGACATGGCCCAAACCCAGTGTTTGCCCGCGGCCTTGAGATACCGGCGATGACCTGCCGGGATCAGATGGTCACCCGCTTCCGCCGCTGCGTGCCGCACCAGCGCTTGCTGGACGCGCTGGAGATCCTGGGCGAGGACGGCGCGGACTGGGTGGCGGTGGTGGCCGGCCACGACGACCCAAGCTTCGTGGGGTGGATCACGGCGCAGGCGGCAGCGGTGTTTCTGGCGGCGTTCGACAAGCGCCCCTCGGAGGTGATGTGCCGCGAGCTGGTGAGCGCTCCGCCTGAAGTGCTGGCCCCGGAGCAGGATTTGGAGCGGGCGCTCGCCGCGATAACCGCGAGCGGTTATCGGCGGCTGCCGGTGGTGGAGGGCGGGCGATTAATCGGCATTCTCGGCGCCGGGTCCAGGCCCGGCTAGAGCAAAATCACGGACGCCGTAGTCGTGGCGCTGGTGTGGGGCGGGTCGCCGACCCGCTAGCCGGCCGCCGGCCGGCCAGCCCCTCCCGACGAGGCAACTTGGACGGGTGACGGCGCCAGTGGCACGTTCACCGAGCAGAGCGGGCGCGCGTTGCCGCTTAGCGAATTCCGACCGCAGCCCGACGCCCGGAGCCCAAGGCGCTTGCGAATTGGGGTGGGAGCAGCGGGAGGGCGTCCTGAGAAGGGCGGCCGCGCCGCTTGGCTTGGATTCAGCATCCCAGTTTCTGCTATAGAATAGCTGGTGGGGGTGACTGGTCATTATGGTTGAAATTGCGGCTTCCGAAGCAAAAACGCATTTTTTGAGGCTGCTGGACCGGGTAGCTGAAGGAGAGTCCATTGTGGTGACGCGGCGCGGCCAACGCATTGCCCGGCTGGTGCCCGAGGCGCAACAGCGCCAGGTCGAGTCCAAGGCGGCGATGGGCCGAATCCGGGAACGGCGTGCCGGCGCCCCCTCCGTTAGCGTCGAAGAAATACTGAGTTCGATCCGAGAAGGCCGCATGTAATGGGGCCATTTGTGTTGGACGCTTCAATCGGACTGAGCTGGGCGTTTCGGGAGGACGGCGGAGCGGCGTCCGCAGCGGCGTCGCTGTGGATTGAAGCTTTCCCGGCGCACGTCCCCCAACTCTACTGGTTCGAGTTGCGCAGCAGCCTGGTCGTAAACGAACGGCGTGGCCGGATGAGCCCGGAAGCAACCGCCGCGTTCTTGACCGATCATGCGCGCCTGGCGCTGGAATGGGATCCGCTGGCGGACGAGATTCCCGTGCTGGCGCTGGCACGAAGCCACCGTCTGACGGTGTACGACGCGGCCTATCTGGAGCTGGCGCTGCGGCTGGGGGCGCCGCTGGCGACGCTGGACCGGGCCCTGGCTGCGGCGGCGCACGCCGAGGGGGTGGCACTCGTCGGCGATATACCTTGACCTTCGACAGGTGGGCGCGGTAAGCTGTCGAAGATCGAGGTATATCCCATGGGCGCCGACAACCGTCTCGACCTTCCGCAGGGGACGCTGGACCTGCTGCTGCTGAAAATCCTGGGGCTGGGGCCGGCGCACGGCTATGCCATCGCGCAGCGGCTGGAGCAGATGTCGCAGGCGGCGCTGCACGTGGGCCAAGGGACGCTCTACCCGGCGTTGCACCGCCTGGAATATCGCGGCCTGCTGCGGGCGGAGTGGCAGCCGACCGCGACCGGGCGCGAGGCGAAAATCTATCGACTGACGGCGAAGGGCCGGCGCCAGCTCGAGCGCGAGCTGGCGGACTGGCAGCGGCTGGCGGGCGTGGTGGCGCTGATTCTGGCGGCGGAGCGTGCATCATGACCGGGTGGCTCGGACGGTTGTGGCGGCGGCGGCGGCTGGAGGTGGATCTGGAGCGCGAGCTCGCCTTTCACCTGGAAACCGACGCATCGCTGCGGCAAGCCGGCGGGGCAACGGCGGGCGAGGCGCGGCGGCAGGCGCGGCTGCGGCTGGGCAGCGTGGAGGCGGCGCGCGAAGCCTGCCGCGACGCCCGCGGCACGCGTTGGGTCGAGGATCTGGCGCGCGACACGCGCCAGGCGCTGCGGCTGTGGCGGCGGCGGCCGGGCTTTGCGGCGGCGGTGGTGGTGACGCTGGCGTTGGGCATCGGCGTGAGCACGCTGATGGTGTCGCTGGTGGCGGGGGTGCTGCTGCGGCCTCTGAACTTCGCCCACCCCGCGCAGTTGGTCACGGTGCAAGAGCAGACCGCGGGTCCGCCGTCGGCGGCGGCGGTGGCCGAAGGCTGGGGCCGGTTCTGGGCGGGAGCGTATCCGAATTACGAGGATTTGCGGCGCGCAAGCCGCACCCTCGAACTGGGCGCGTGGGCCAATAACGGCGATTTGCTGAGCGGGCCGGGGCCGGCCGCCTACGTCGAGGCGGACGATGTGAGCGCCAGCCTGTTTCCGCTGCTGGGGGTGGCGCCCGTGGCCGGGCGCGGTTTCCTGCCGCAAGAGGATCAGCCTGGCGGGGCGCCGGTGGCGATGGTGTCGGCGGAGCTGGCGCGCGGGCGCTGGGGCTCGACGCAAGCGGCACTGGGAGCCGGCATCACGTTCGCCGGCAAGCGCTGGCGTGTCGTGGGCGTGATGCCGGCGGGATTTGATGTCACCGGGATTCCCGGCGCCGACAGCGCCCAGCTCTTTCTGCCCATCGGACAGGAAGCGCCCGCCCTGCTCCAGAACCGGCAGCGGCACTGGATCAACATGGTCGGGCGCCTGCGGCCCGGCGCGGGCCTGCCGGCGGCGGAGCGCGAGCTCGAGGTGATCGCGCGGCGGCTGCAGGCGCGGTATCCGCAGTCGAACGCCGAACGAGGGTTTGCGGTGCGGCCGCTGCGCCCGGATGTGGGCGACGCCGGGGCGACGCTCTGGGTGTTGCTGGCGGCGGCGGGTCTGGTGCTGTTGTTGGCGTGCGCCAACGTGGCCTGCCTGCTGCTGACACACGCGCTGGGGCGGGAACGCGAACTCGAAATGCGGCGGGCGCTGGGAGCAAGCCGCGGGCGGCTGGTGCGCCAGGAACTGACCGGCTCGCTGCTGTATGGCCTGGGCGGCGGCGCGCTGGGCGTGGCGCTGGCGCGCGCCGGTCTGCGGCCGTTCCTGGCCTGGTGGCCGGGCGGCCTGCCGCGCGCGGGCGCGGTGACGCTGGACGGCCGCGTGTTGGCGTTCGCCGCCGCCGCCGCCCTGCTCGGCGGCCTCCTGCTGGGGCTGGTGCCGGCTTGGTTCGGCGCCGGCGTCCGGCTGGGGCGGCCGCTGGCGGCCGCGCGCGTGCACAGCGGTTGGGGGCAGCGCGTGTTGGTGGCGGCGCAGATGGCGCTAGCGCTGGTGCTGCTGGCCGGCGCCGGGCTGCTGGGCCGGGCCGTGGTGCGCCTGAGCGCGCTCGACCTCGGGGTGAACACCAGCAATGTACTCACGGCGCGCGTGATGCTGCCGGCCACCGAACTGTCCAACCCGGCGCGGGCGCACGCCGCCTGGAACGAGATGCGGCGCCGTCTGCGCGCCATCCCCGGCGTCACCGCGGCCGCCATCGTGGACACCGTGCCGTTGCGCCAGGGCAATGACGTCATCCCCTACTGGACCGGCGCCACCAAGCCCCCCGACGCCGCGCAACCCAACGCGCTGGCCACCACCGTCAGCCCGCAATACTTCCAGACGATGGGCATCCGCCGGCTGCGTGGCCGCGTGATTGACGCCCGCGACCTGCCCTCGGCCGTGCCTGTGGCCGTAATAGACGACCGCCTCGCGCACGACGCCTTCGGCCAGCACAACCCCATCGGACAGCCCATCCACCTCGGCCTCGGCAACGACCCGCTGACCGTCGTCGGAGTAGTCCAGCACGTGCGCTACTGGGGCCCAGCCGGCGATGTGGCCTCGCCGGTGCAGGATGAGGTCTACTACGCCCTCAACCAACTGCCTGACCGCTTGATGCCGCGCTGGTCACAGTTGATGTCCATTGCGGTGCGCACCGCGGTGCCGCCGGGCGGGCTGCTGCCGCAAATCCAACACGCGGTGGCCGGACCCGGCGGCGGGCAGGCGATGTATGAGGTGCGGACCATGAGCGAGCTGGCCCGCGGCAAGCTCGCGCAGCAGCGCTTCCTGCTTCTGCTGTTCAGCATCTTTGGCGGCTTGGCGCTGCTGCTCGCCGCGCTCGGCGTTTATGGCGTGCAGTCGTGGCTGGCGGCGCGGCGGCAGCCGGAGCTGGCGGTGCGGTTGGCGCTGGGCGCCGGGCGCGGAAGCGTCTTCGGCATGATGCTGCGCCAAAACCTGGGGACGCTGGTGGCGGGCGCGGCCGCCGGGCTCGCGGGTGCGGTGGCGGCGGCGCGGCTGCTCGGACATGCGGTGCCGGGGGTGGGCGCGGGCTCCGCGGTGGCGCCGGCCGCGGCGGCGGTGGTGCTCATCGCCGCGGCCGTGGCGGCGAGCGTGCCGGTGGCGCGCCGCAGCAGCCGCACCGACCCGGCCGCACTCCTGCGCCAGCCATGACCCAGACTTCCCTGCCCACTTCTACGGCAGGAACACAGTTGCTGTAGTTACCCGAACTGCCGCGTGGCGCCGGCCGGCACGCGGGTCGGCGACCCGCCCCACACTGCATCTCTGATTCCGCCCTAACGCCCTACTTCACCTCTAACTTCCAACCACGCCCCAAATCCCGCTCCCCACTCCCCACTTCCCACTCGCCCGCCTACGCCCCCTCGCCCGAATCCGCCGCCAACATCGAAGGCCCGCCGCTGTGCACGGCGTTCATGGCCACCAGGATGTCGGTCTGGGTGAGAATGCCGTCGAGGATGCCGAGGTCGTTGGTGACCAGCAGCAGCCGCTCCTCGGGGCGGGCGACCAGCAGCCGCAGCGCGTCCTGTAGGCTGGCATCGGCGGCGATGCGCGCCCAGTGGCCATCCATCGCCGCCCGCACCGTCACCCGGTCCCAAGCCTCCGGCGGCACGCGCGCGATGGCCGCGACCGCGATGGTGCCTACCACGCGGCCCTGGTCGAGCACCGGGTAGGCGGCGTAATTGGAGTGAGCGGTGGCGGCCTCGGCCCAGCGCCGCAGGCTCCAGTCCGCGTCGGCGCAGGTGACGTGGCGCTGCATCGCATCCCCCACGCGAAGGGCGGTGAGTTCCTCAACCGTGACGCCTTCATGGAGGCGCTGGTCGCCGGACGCCGAGGCCTGCCCGGAGACGGCGTAAGCCACGGCGGCGCCGATCAGCACCGGGACGATGTAGGCGTGGCCGCCGGTGGCCTCGGCCACGAATACCACCGCGGTCAGCGGCGTTTTGTAGCCGGCGGCGATGAAAGCGGCCATGCCGACGGCGGCAAACAGGTTCAGGGCGTTGGAGTGCACCACGCTCTGCGCGAAGGCGGTGCCAAACGCGCCCCCGGACAAAAACAGCGGGACGAACATGGCGCTCACCCCGCCCACGCCCAGCGATAGCAGGGTGGCGAGCAGCTTCAGCGCCCCGAAAGACACCAGCTCGAACGAGCTGTGCACGTGCCGCAGGATCACTGGCACCGCTTCGTAGTTCGGGCCCAGCGGCACCAGTTGCCCGGGGAAAAGTTTCAGGAACACCAGCCCGCACAGGCCGGTGCCGACGCCGCCCAGCAGCATCTTGAACCAGTGCGGCACCTTCCAGTGCACCATGAACTCGCGGAAGCGGCGGAAGGTGATCGTGAACGGCATGCAGATCAGGCCGCAAATCACCCCCAGCGCCGCCGCCCAGAGCAGATCGCGGCGGGTGTAGGAACCGGCGGTGACGAAGTCGAACAGCGGCTGGGCGCCCATGAAGATGGCCAGCGTGGCGAAGGCCACCACCGAGGCAATCAGCGACGGCATCAGGGCTTCGTGCGCCAGGTCGTCCTTGTAGGGCATCTCCAGGGCAAAAATCACGCCCGTGAAGGGCGCGCGAAAAACCGCCGACATGCCCGCCGCGGCGCCTGAGATCAGCAGGATGCGGCGGTCGCGCGGTTCCATTTTGATGCCCATGCGCCGCAGCCGCGCCCAGAACCAGCTCCCAATGGCGCCGCCGCCGTAAATGCTGGGGCCTTCGAGCGCCGCGCTGCCGCCCGAACCCACCGTCGCCACCGCCGCCAGCAGCTTCGGGATGAACGGCTTCATCTTAATTTCGGACTGACGCTCAAAAAACGACCGGATGATCTCCTCGGTGGAGTGGTCGTTCGGGTCCGGCGTCAGGTACTGCATGATCAGGCCGGCGACCAGAAACCCCAACGCCAGGCCGGGCACGATCCAGACCGGGTGCGCCAGGTAGAGCGCCAGCAGCGGCGGCCACATCCATTGCAGGATCACCTTGACCAGGAGCGTGATGATCAGACCGACGACGATGCCCAGCGCGGGGGCAATGTAAATCCACTTGTGAATGTCGCGCGAATAGGTGGCCACCATGTCGGCGCGAACCAGGGAGCGGTAGCGGCGGACCAGGGGACGGTCCCACAGCCGGCGGGACGCGGGCTGGGCGGCGTGGGTGGGCTCGGAAGGTCGGGTGGGTTGCATTGCTCAGGGCACGGCTTGGGCGACCCGGCCGTTCGCCAGCGCCCGGCGGGAGATGCGAACTGCCGTGATAGGAAATTATGACCGGGATTGGGAGAATTGAGAAGCCCGGCGCGCCGGCTGGGCTCGGGCCCATGGGGTTCGAGCCCCATCGGGGCTCGACAACGAATTGACGGGCGCGGGCCCCTGCCCCTGCTCGGCTGAGACGCTCGCAGCGCCGCGCCCGCACTCGAAGAGCTGTGGAGCACCGGCCCGGGGCCCGGCGAGCCCAAGCCGGCGCGAGCGGACTTTTGCTAGAGGTCGGGCCACGCCGCTTCGTTTGCCGGGAGGGGTGAAAGCGCCAGTGGCGCTTTCACC
>JBOGKJ010000222.1:0-7968 GCA_050745565.1 Terriglobales bacterium
GCTACGGTGGCGGCTCGCAGCCGCAGCCCCGCGTCCACCGGCAGCGCCCGCACCGCCTCCGTCCCCAGCCCGCACAGCCGCGCCGCCTTGCGGATCGAATCATGGCTCAGTTCGGAAACGTAAATCGCCGGCGCCACCCCCAGCGCCCGCGCCCCCATGCGGCCGTACTCGGGAAACGTGTGGGTCAGTGCGCACAACACCGCCGTGTGGTTGGCCTCGGCGCCGCCGGAGCAAAACACCCCGTCCAATTCCGGCGCGCGGTACCCGAAGCGCTCCGCCACCGCGCCAATCAGGTGCCGCTCCACTTCGGCAGCGTAGGGGGAATGGCTCCAGGCGGCTATTTGCGGATTGAACGCCGCCACCAGCGCGTCCGCCACAATCCCCATCGTGGTCGAAGCAGGATTGAACAAACCAAAATAGCGCGGGTGCGCCACCTGCACCTGGTGCCGCCACAACCCGTCCACGGCCGCCCGCAGCGCCTCGTCGGCCGCCATGGGCGCATGGAAATCGAATTGCGCCAGCTCGCGCCTCAACGCCGCCGGATCGAGTTCCGGTGCCACCCGCGCCGACGGCACCTGCCGCAAGTAGCGCTCGATCTCGGTGGCCAGGCGCTGCCACAACTGCAGCCGCTCTGCCGGATCCAGTGCTAGATCAGAGGAATGTTCCACATGCGCTCCCGGTTATACTTTTAGAGAGTACGATGGGGCATCTGTGGCGACAAGCGAAGTCTTGCTGAACATCGAAAACTACCTGGAAACATTGGGCGCAAACGAAGGCTACGGCGAGGAATTGTGGCGCCTGTATCAAGCCAACGCCCAAGCCGTCCCTGAAGCCTGGCGCGCGATCTTTGATGGCCTCGAACGCGCGCCGGAGCGCAACGGCGCCCTTCCGCCCGCCCCCGGCGCGGCGCCGCCCGCCACCGCCACCGCCCCGGCACTGCCTGCCCCCGCGCTCCATCCGGGCGACGAGCTGCAGCCGCTGCGCGGCGCCGCCGCACGTCTGGCGGCCAACATGGAAGCCAGCCTCTCAGTGCCCACCGCCACCTCGCAGCGCACGCTGCCCGTCGGTTTGCTGGACGCCAATCGGCGCCAGCTCAACCAACTGCTCGCCCCCAGCGGCCGGAAACTCGCCGTCACCCCGCTGCTGGGCTGGGCCGTGGTGCAGGCGGCACGCCAGTTTCCAGCCTTGAATAGCGCCTACGCCCTGGCCGACGGCCAGCCCAGCCGCATCGTGCGCGCTCACATCCATCTCGGCCTCGCCGTTGATGTCGAGCGGGCCAGCGGCCGCTCGCTGCTGGTGCCGGTGGTCAAACAGGCCGACACCCTCTCCTTCGCCGAGTTCTCCCAGGCCTGTGACCGCCTCATCCAGGCCGCGCGCACCGGCAAGATCGCCCCCGATGATCTCGCTGGCGCCAGCCTCAGTCTCACCAACCCCGGCACCCTCGGCACCCGCGCCTCGGTGCCACGCCTCATGCTAGGCCAGTCGGCGATTGTGGCCGCCGGCGCTGCCGCCTATCCCGCCGGTTTTGAAGGCGTGCCCGAACCCACCCTGCGCGTGCTCGGCGTGCAAAAAACCATCACCCTCTCCTGCACCTATGACCATCGCGTGGTGCAGGGCGCCGAGTCCGGCGCCTTTCTCGCCCGCCTCGATGCCCTGTTGCAAGGCGCCGACGCCTTCTATGAAACCATCTACCGCGACCTGCAACTCACGGCCTCCCTCATCGCCGCCTTGCCCGCGCCCGCCGCCGCCGGGCCCGCGCCGGCGTCAGTCTCGCCGAATGAACTCGACACCGTGCGCAAGCAGGCGGCGGTGTTTCAGCTCGTGCATGCCTACCGCGTGCGTGGACACCTCCAGGCGCGCGTGGACCCGCTGTCGATCGAGCCACCGCACTCCCACCCGGAGCTGGACCTGGACCATTACGGCCTTGGACCCGCCGACCTCGACCAACCCTTCCTTTGCCCGCTCGCCGGCCGCCCCGCCGGCGCCGATCCCACCTGCACGCTGCGCGATATCGTCGCCGTGCTGCGCGCCACCTACTGCGGCACCCTCGCGCTGGAATTCATGCACTTGCAGCGGCCCCAGGAACGGCTCTGGCTCCAGCAACACCTCGAACCGCTGCGCGGCGAGCGCGGCCTCGCGCCCAGCGAGCGTCGCCGCATCCTCCGTCGGCTGACCGAAGCCGAAGAGTTCGAGCATCTGCTGCATGCACGCTTCGTCGGCCATAAACGCTTCTCGCTTGAAGGCGCCGAGGCGCTGATTTCGGCCCTTGATGCCCTCTGCGACCTCGCCCTCGGCTCCGGCGCCGAACAAATCGTGCTCGGTATGTCCCACCGCGGCCGCCTCAACGTGCTTGTCACCGTACTCGGCCTCAGCATGGCCGGCATGTTCTCCAAGTTCGAGGACCTCGATCCGGAAAGCGTCGAGGGCTCCGGCGACGTCAAATACCACCTCGGCGCCGAAGGCGCCTACCGCGCCCCCGACGGCCGCCGCCTCCCCATCGAGATGATCAACAACCCCAGTCACCTCGAGGCCGTCGATCCCGTCGTCGAAGGCAGCACCCGCGCCCGCCAGAATCTGCTCGCCGCCCGCGACGGCGACCACGACCACGGCGACAAGGTGATCCCCTTGCTCATCCACGGCGACGCCGCCTTTGCCGGCGAGGGCATCGTCGCTGAAACCCTCAACCTCTCCCAGTTGGGCGGCTATCGCACCGGCGGCACCGTCCACCTCGTCGTCAACAACCAGATCGGCTTCACCACCTCCCCAGCTGGCGCCCGCTCCTCGCTCTATTGCACCGATATCGCCCGCGCCGTGCAGGCGCCCATCTTCCATGTCAACGGCGACGACCCCGAAGCCGTCGTCCAGGCCACCGCCCTCGCTGCCGCCTTCCGCCGCGAGTTCCGCAAGGACGTGGTCGTGGACATCGTCTGCTATCGCCGCCACGGTCACAACGAGGCCGACGACCCCTCCCTCACCTCCCCGGTCCTCTACCTCAACATAGATCACCATCCCTCGGTCCGCACCCTCTATGCCGCCGCCCTGACCCTGGCCGGCCTCCTCACCGAGGCCGACGCGCAGGCCGAACGCGACCGGGTACGCGCCGAGCTTGACGAGGCCGCCCAACAGCCCGTCGCCGACACCCCTGCGCCCCCGCTTGCCGCCTCCATGCTGGCCGCTCCCACCGCCGCGCCTGACGCGCTACTGCGTAAGGTCGGCGAGCGCCTGGCGGCGCTGCCGGAGGGCTTCCATCTGCATCCCAAGCTCCGCGCCTTCCTCGATAAGCGCCTCCAGGCTGTCGCCGGCTCGGCGCCCGTCGATTGGTCGCTCGCCGAGGCTCTCGCCCTGGGCACGCTGGCGCTGCAATCCGTCCCCGTCCGCCTCGCCGGTCAGGACACCGGCCGCGGCACCTTCAGCCAGCGCCATGCCCTGCTCTACGACCATGAGTCGGGCGCCGTGCATATCCCGCTGGCGCATCTCGACCCCGCCCAGCAGCCGGTCGAAATCTATGACAGCCTGCTGTCGGAAGCCGCTGCGCTCGGCTTCGAGTTTGGCTACGCCATGACCCACCCCACCGCGCTGGTGCTGTGGGAGGCGCAGTTCGGCGACTTCGCCAATGGCGCCCAGGTCATCATCGATCAGTTCCTGGCCGCGTCGGAAACCAAGTGGTCGCGCACCTGCGGCCTCGCCCTGCTGCTGCCCCACGGCTTCGAAGGCCAGGGGCCGGAACACTCCAGCGCCCGCCTGGAACGCTTCCTGCAGCTTTCAGCCGATGACAACTGGCGCGTCGCCAACTGCACCACCGCCGCCCAGTACTTTCACCTGCTGCGCAGTCAGGGCCTGCTCCGCCCCCGTCGCCCGCTTATCGTCATGACGCCCAAAAGCCTGCTGCGCCATCCCGCCGTCGCCTCCCCGCTCACCGCTCTCGCCAGCGGCGGCTTCGAGCCCGTGCTGGGTGAAGCGCAACTGCCGCCCGAGTCGGTCACCCGCGTCGCGTTATGCAGTGGCAAAATCTATTACGACCTGCTCAAGGCCCGCACCGCCCAGACCGCCCCCGCCACCGCCTTGGTCCGCCTCGAACAGTTGTATCCGTTCCCGGCCGAAGCGCTGGCACGCGAGCTCGCCCGCTGGCCCCAGGCGCAACAGTGGTCATGGGTCCAGGAAGAACCTGAAAACATGGGCGCCTGGACCTTCCTCGCCCCGCGCCTCCAGGCCCTCCTGCCCCCAGCCGCTGCCCTCGCCCACGTCGCCCGCCGCCCCGCCTCCAGCCCTGCCACTGGCTCGCTCCGCCGCCACCAGCAGGAACAAGCCGCCTTGATCAGCTCCGCCCTGGCGCAGTAAAAAAACGAGCCGGTGCGTCCCCAGATCTAAAGCCGTTAGAAGCCAGAGGAATCCAGCCGATTGCAGCCCCCCAACCCCCACGCCACCGCCGCCGCGCCCGCACTAGCAACTAGGAACTACCAACTAGCAACTTCCTCCTACCCCGCCGCCGCCTCCCGCCCCTGCGGAACATACTGCTGCTCGGCATAGGAGACGAACGCGGCGACCACTTCCGGGTCAAACTGCGTCCCCGCCGACTGCTCCAGCCTCCGGCACGCCTCCGCCGCCGCCACCCCGCGCCGATACGGCCGGTCCGAGGTCATGGCGTGAAACGCATCCACCACGGATATAATCCGCGCCCCCAGCGGGATCTCCCGCGCCTTCAGTTTCCCCGGATACCCGCTGCCGTCCCAGCGCTCGTGATGGTGCAGAATGTACAGCGCCACCCACTCAAACCCCGGCACCTGTCGCAATATCGCCCAGCCGTACTCCGGGTGCCGCCGCATCAGCGCCGCTTCGGTCGCATCCAGCGCCTGGTGCTTGTGCAGGATCTCGTCCGGAATGCCAATCTTGCCAATGTCGTGCAGCGTGGCGCTGATCTCCAGCTCGCGCAGTTGGCGCGTGTCCCAGCCGTAATGCGCCCCCACCGCTATCGCCAGTTCCACGATCTGCGTGCTGTGCACCCCCGTGCCCAAGTCGCGCAAGTCCACCAGTGCGCCCATCGCGCACGCCACCGCGTCTACAAAGGATGCCCGTACCTCGCCCTCGGCCACGTCCACCCGCCTGTTAGTGTTTCTTATGGTGGTGGCCCTTGCCGGAGCCTCCACTCGGTGCCGGCGCCAGCCGCAGCGCCCCCAGCACCTGCACCAGACCGTAGCCCAACGGGCCGCCCAATACCGCCCCGTCCGCGCTTGTCTCGATCAAGTTCCGGTTCGCCGCCCCCGTCTGTTTCAACTGCACCAGCAGCGCCGCTTCGCCCGCCACCACCGGCGCGCTAAACGACGTGCCGCTCACCGTGGCCCAGATCAGCCCGAAGCCGGGGAAGGTCGAATATAGTTGCACCCCCGGAGCGCCCACCTGTGCGTCCACGTTGCCGGTCGGCGGATCGAAGTTCGAAAACAACGCCAGCGTCGGGGTCGGATCCGGGCTGCACGGGTTCACCGTCCCCGCCGCCGGCGGCGGGTTCGTCGCCGCCTGGCAGTCGTCCACCGCTCCCGCCCCCATCACCCCGGGCAGCGCCGCCGGCACCACAGGGTCGTCGGTTCCGGTCGGGCTCGCGCCATAGCCGTAGTTGCCTGCCGCGGCGGCGATGATGATGCCGTCCCCCACCGCCTCCTGCACCGCGTTCTGCACGTCCTGGGGCAATGACTGCGCGCTGAAACTCATGTTGATGACGTTGGCGCCGTGGTCAATGGCATAGGTGATGGATTGGTAGATCGCCGACGCCGGCGCGGTGCCATCCGGTCCGAACGCCTTGATCGGCAGAATCTTCGCCTCCGGCGCCACCAGATGGATCATGCCCGCCACCGCCGTGCCGTGTCCGAAATCCGGCTCGCAGTTGGAAATGATGTAGCCGATCAGCTGCTTCAGAAATTTCTCCGCCGCGCTGTTCAGCACCGACGCCGTGCTCTGGTTCAGCACCGACGCCGTGCTCTGGTTCAACACCGACGCCGTCGATTGGTCCAGGCAGCCGTTCAACACCGAAGCCGTGCTCTGATCCAGCACCGGCGTCGAACTCGAGTTCAGCACCGAGGCTGTGCTCTGGTTCAGCACCGACGCCGTGGACTGCTCCAAATCCGACCATGCCGACCAGTTCGGGCTGTTGTCATAGAAGTTGTACCCTTCGCGGTACAACAGCACCTTGCTCAACACCGGGTTGAACTGCGCCACCCCGTTGTCAATGATCGCCACCACCGCGCCCCGGCCTGTCGCCAGCGCATGCGCCTCCTCGCCGGCCGCCACCTGCGCTACCATCGGCTGCTGGACATACTGCTTCGGCGCCCGCGTCCCGTAATAGTTCGTCTCGCCGTTCAGCACCGAGGCCGTGCTCTGATCAATCGTCGAGATGACCGGGTTCAGCACCGAAGCCGTCGACTGGCTCAGCACCGGCTCCGTTGCCCCGTTCAACACCGACGCCGTCGATTGGTTCAATACCGACGCCGTTGATTGATTCAAAACTGAAGCCGTTGATTGATTCAAAACCGACGCCGTCGATTGGTTCAATACTGAAGCCGTTGATTGATTCAAAACTGAAGCCGTTGATTGATTCAAAACTGAAGCCGTTGATTGATTCAAAACCGAAGCCGTCGACTGATTCAGCACCGAAGCCGTCGACTGGTTCAACACTGATGCCGTACTCTGATTCATCCGCACCGGCTCGTTGACCGTCGGACTGCTGGCGGCCGAATCCGTCTCGATATCCTGGAGCAGTTGCTGGTCGCTCTCGCCGTCCTTCGATTTCACCAGGTACAGGTCGCGCGTGGCGTTCAGGCGCACCGAGGTGGTGTCGTGGCGTGCGTCGAAGCTTTTTGCCGCGCTGGGCTTCAGATACACCAGCACGCCGTAGCTGGACGCCATCGCCGCCACGCCCGCCAGCAGGCATCCCACCAGCACCGCCGCGGCCGCTGCCGGCTGCCTCAAGAATCCATCTGCCCTTGCTTGCATTGCATCGCTCCTGTACCTGCGTATCCTGCTGCTAACTCTTCCTGCTGCTCACGGCATTAGCAGCGGAGCCAGGCTCCATTGCTGCTGTCGTGTCTGCACATTCATGCGCCACGGACCGGCATCGGACCTTATAAAGGTGAACTCCCCGAATGCATTGCTGCGGGCGCTGTCCACCAGCCCCAATGGCATCTCCGGACGCCAGCCCGCCATCTCAATGGCGCAATCGCGCCACGGCTCCCCGTTGCTGTCTAGAATCTGCCCCAGCACGCTCCATCCCATCTGCCCGCCTACCCGCTCGATCATCAGTTCCAGGCTGGCGCCCGCCGGCGCCACCGCGTTGTACACGCAGTGCCGCCGCACCTGCACGCCGCGCACTGCCGCCGGCATCGCGGTGAAATTGTCAAACACCAGCCGCAGGCTGGACGCCGTTGGCACGCTCTGGCGCCGCGGTTGTATGGTCGTCTCCAGCAGCCGCCAGAACTGCTCCTCGCCCGCACCCGGCTCGCAGCCGGCATTCGGGTGGATGCGCATCGCCGCGCCCTGTTCCTCTGGCAACATCCGCCGCGTCAATGCCGCCCACGCCGGCCCTACGAAATGTTCGTCCATGCGCTAATGACTCCGCGGCAACTCCATGCCGCATTCATAACATTGGGCGCGGTACGACCCCGAAAGTATAAGGGTCAGGCCCAAAGCCTGAGGCCACAGTTCAACGCCGCCAATTATAAAAGAGAAAGGCTGGCTCGGGCAAGCGAATTCTAGGGGGAATCACCTGAGCCAGCACCCCAGCTCAGCCACCTCCATTGACGGGCGCGGGCCCCTGCCCCTGCTCGCTGAGACGCTCGCAGCGCCGCGCCCGCACTCGAAGGGCTGTGGAGCGCCGGCCCGGGGCCCGGCGAGCCCAAGCCGGCGCGAGCGGCCTTTCGCTAGAGGTCGGGCCGCGCCGCTTCGTTTGCCGGGAGGGGTGAAAGCGCCAGTGGCGCTTTCACC
>JBOGKJ010000223.1:0-8024 GCA_050745565.1 Terriglobales bacterium
GCCCCACACAGTGTGGGGCCGGTCGCCGACCGGCGCGCGGGCCGCGGGGCCGCGCCGCTTCGTTGGCAGGGCGCGGTGTGCGCTGAAACGCGCCCGCCCCTTGGGGCTTACGACCACCCCAACACGCAAGCGCGTGCTGGAGGCCCGGCGGCAGCACCTTTTATTTATGGCAAATCCAGTGAAACCTATGGCGCTGCGGCCGGTATTTTGAGAAGAGGACGCGTGTATGCTGACCACCCTGCTGCAGGACCTCCGCTATGCCACCCGCATGCTCCGCCGGCACCGCTCGCTCAGCGCTGTCATCATCCTGACGCTGGCGCTGGCCATCGGCGCCAACACCGCCATTTTCAGCCTGATGGACGGGCTGCTGCTCGCACCCCTGCCGGCGCGCGACCCGCAGCATCTGTTTCTGCTGCAGTTCTCGGCGCGCCGCAACCCCTTTCACAGCGCCTCAGGATACGGCGACTGCCTGTCGCGCTACAGCGATCATTTCGCCACTGGCTGCTCGTTCTCCTGGCCCTTCTACCAGCGGCTCCAGACTCAGGCGCACAGCCTGGCGTCGCTCACCGCCTCGGTCGGAGCCGACGCGTATAACCTCAGTGGCCAAGGCCAGGCCAGCATCGCGCGCCTGCAGGCGGTCGCCGGTAATTACTTCTCGACGCTGCGTGTTGGCGCCGCCGCCGGCCGTCTCCTGGCGCCTAACGACGACCATCCTGGCGCCACGCTTGTCGCGGTGCTCAGCTACGACTACTGGCGCAGCGAGTTTGCCGGCTCGCCGGCGATCATCGGCCAATCGCTGGACCTCAATAATGTTCCGGTGACCATCATTGGGGTCGCCGACCGCAGCTTTGCAGGCCTGACCCCGGGCCGGGACTATGACGGTTGGTTGCCGCTCAGCGCCTTGCCGCGCCTGTCGCCGAACTGGAGCCCGCAGCACCACCAGGCCGATTCAGCTTGGCTGACGCTGTTTGCCCGGCTGCGGCCGGGCGTGCCAGCCGCCCAGGCCACCGCCGAGATCAACGGAATTTTCCGTAACTCGATCCTCGGCGGACCATCGCCCCTCGGCAAGCCCGCCGACGACCCTGAGGCCACGCTCGACGTGGCCCAAACCGCCCTGCGGGGCGTGCGCGGCCAGTACCGCCAGCCGGTCGAGGTGCTGATGTGGGCGGTGGGTTTCATCCTGCTGCTCGCCTGCGCCAACGTCGCCGGGCTACTGTTGGGCCGCGCCAGCGCGCGACAGAAAGAGTTGGCCCTGCGGCGCGCGCTGGGCGCGGGCGCCGGCCGCATCCTGCGGCAGTTGATGACCGAGAGCCTACTGCTCGCCGCTTTCGGCGGCATCCTGGGCCTGGCGCTGGCCTGGGCCGCCGCCGACGCACTGGAGGCGATCATGAACGCCGGCTCCTACTACGGCAATGCCGGCATGCATCCCGCGCTCGACCTGCGTGTGCTGGGTTTCACCCTTGCCGCCACGATAATCACCGGCCTGTTATTCGGTCTCGCGCCGGGCCTGCGCGGCGCCCGAGGCGACATCAACGCCGCGCTCAAGGATGCCGCCGGTAACTCCAGCGCCAGCGGCGCTCGCCGCCATCGCTGGCTGCATCTCGGCAATGCGCTCGTCGTCGCCCAGATCGCGCTTTGCATGATCGTGCTGGCCGGCGCCGGGCTGCTCGTCCGCACCCTGCAAAACCTCCGCGGCGTAGATCCCGGCTTCAACACCAACCACCTGTTGCTCTTCACGGTCGAGCCCGGGGTCATCGGCTACAAAGGCGAGCGCTCCATCGCACTCTATCAGCGGATGCAGCGCCGCATTGCCGCCCTGCCCGGCGTCACGGGCGTGAGCTATTCAAGAGAGCCGCTGCTCAGCGGCGACATCTCCGGCACGAGCTACAAGATCACGCCGGGCGGCAAGGATCGCGATGCCGACGTACTGCCGGTCGGCCTGAATTTCTTCAGCACCATGAAAATGCCGGTCCTGCTTGGCCGCGACTTCGTGCCAACCGACTTCGCCCCCGCGCCCGAGCCCCAGGCGGCCGCGGCCAAGTCCGGACCCAAGCCGCCGCCGGGGCCGCCTAAGGCCATCATCGTCAATGAGGCATTCGTGCGGCAGTATCTCGGCCCCGGCAACCCCGTCGGCCGCATCTTCGGCGTCGGCGATAACGGGGCCAGCGGCGGCTGGCGCATCGTCGGCATGGTCGGCAACGCCAAGTACAATGACCTGCGCAGCGCGATCGCCCCCACCACCTACGTCCCCTGGGCCGAGGGCTTTGCCACGTTCGAGGTGCGCACCGCGGGCAACCCGATGGCCGCGCTCACCGGCGTGCGCTCGGTTTTGCGCGGCATTGATCCGAGCCTGCCGCTGTTTCAGGTCTCAACTCAGGCCGCGAATATTGACATGCTGCTGTTCCGCGAGCGCCTGATGGCCGGGCTGGCAAGCTGCTTCGGTGGGCTGGCGCTGCTGCTCGCCGCCATCGGCCTTTACGGCCTGCTGGCGCAGGAGGTTACGCGCCGCACCCGCGAAATTGGCATCCGCATGGCGCTCGGCGCCGAACGGGCCGACGTGCTGCGCATGGTCGTCGGCCTCGGCGCCGCGCTCGCCGTGATCGGCCTGGCCCTCGGCGCCGCCGGCGCGCTGGGCGTGACGCGCTATCTCTCCACCATGCTCTACGGTCTCGGCCCCACCGACATCACCACGCTCGCCGCCGTCGGCGCTCTGCTGCTCGTCATCGGCCTCGCCGCCTGCTGGATCCCCGCCCGCCGCGCCACCCGCGTGGATCCGCTCGTCGCCCTGCGCTATGAATGAACCTCCACTTCCCGGCACCGAGTAGACTGGGCGAGGGGTGAATGCATGACTCGATCCGGTTGGTTCTTGGTCTCACTGTTGGCGGGCGCGGCCGCGGTGGCGCAGACGCCGCAGCTCGGCCCGGCGGTGCGGCCCTTCGTGAGCGTGGATGCGCCCGTGGTGGCGCTCGAACACGTGCGCGTGATTGACGGCACCGGCGCGGCGGCGCGCGACGACCAGACCGTGGTGCTGGCCCACGGCAAGATCCAGTCCATCGGGCCGGCAGCGGCGGCGAGTGTGCCGACGGATGCCAAGGTGCTGGACCTGACCGGCGATACCGTCTTTCCGGGCTTGGTCGGCATGCACGACCACCTGTTCTACCCCGCGCCCTCGGGTCGCGGCCGTTTACCCGGCGCGCCGGCGCTCTACAACGAAATGGGCTTCAGCTTTCCACGCCTCTATCTCGCCGCCGGCGTCACCACGCTGCGGACCACTGGCAGCATCCAGCCCTACACCGACCTCAACCTGAAAAAAGACATTGATGGCGGCCGCCAACCCGGCCCCACGTTCTACGTCACCGGGCCCTACCTCGAGGGCCAGGGCGCGTTCACCCCCAACATGCACATGCTCACCGGCCCCGCCGACGCCACCCGCACCGTCAACTACTGGGGCGACGAGGGCGTCACGAATTTCAAAGCCTACATGAACATCACCCGCGCCGAGCTGGCGGCGGCGGTGAAGGCGGCCCACGCCCGCGGCCTGAAGATCACCGGCCATCTGTGCTCGATTGGCTTTCAGGAAGCCGCCGCGCTCGGCATTGACGACCTCGAGCACGGCCTCGAGGTGGACACCGAATTCGACCCCGGCAAGCAGCCCGACAAGTGCCCGTCGGGCGCCGTGACCGCGCGCACGCTGGCCTCACTCGACATCGCCGGCTCGCGAGTGCAGGCGACGATCCACGACCTGGTGGCGAAGCACGTGGCGCTGACCTCGACGCTGCCGGTGTTTGAAATCTCGGTGCCGGGCCGGCCGCCGCTCCAGCCGCGCGTGCTTGAGGTGCTCGCGCCGGAGGCCCGCAACGATTACCTGCTGGGGCGTGTGCGCACGGACGAGCATCCGGGCTCGGCCGCCGTCATCTTCAAGAAGGAGATGGAGTTCGAACACGACTTCGCCCAGGCCGGCGGCCTGCTGCTCGCCGGCCTCGACCCCACCGGCTACGGCGGCGACGTGGCCGGCTTCGGCGACCAGCGCGAGGTCGAGCTGCTGGTCGAGGAGGGCTTTACGCCGGTCGGAGCCATCCACGTCGCCACCGAAAATGGCGCCCGCTACCTCCACATTGACGATCGCGTGGGCACGCTGGCCGCGGGCAAGCAGGCTGACGTAGTAGTGGTCGCAGGCGACCCCAGCCGCAATATTGACGAGATCGAGAAGGTCACGCTCGTGTTCAAGGACGGCGTCGGCTACGACAGCGCCAAGCTCATCGCCTCCGTCCGCGGCCAAGTCGGCCTGCACTGAGCCGGAGCTTGCCGGGCGCGGGCCCCTGCCCGTGCTCGGCTGAGACGCTGGCACCGCCGCGCGCGCGCTCGAAGGGCTGTGGAGCGCCGGCCCGGGGCCCGATGAGCCCAAGGGGGCGCGAGCGGCGTTTGGCTGGAGGTCGGGCCGCGCCGCTTCGTTTGCCGGGAGGGGTGAAAGCGCCAGTGGCGCGTTCACCGAGCAGAGCAAGCGCAAGTTGCCGCCAAGCGATTTCGGCCGCAGCCGGACCCAGGCGCTTGCGCCTTGGGGGAGAGTTACGGGTGCGCGTCAGAAAAGGGCGGCCGCGCCGCTCACGCTGCGGTGCGGCGTTCCGGGCACCACGGTGCCCCGCGAGCCACTCTGGATTCGGGCTAGGCTTGAGGCATGGCGCTGTCGGCTCCGACGTATCTAGCGCCTGGCGTTCCTCGATCTGCTGTCAGCGGACAACTGCAGGACCACCAGGTTTGGTTCTATGACGAGGACGCCGAGCTGATTGCAGCGCTGGCCGCGCGCTTTGGTCCGGCGCTTTCCGGTGGCGGCAACGCCCTGATGGTATCCACGACCGAACATGCGGCCGCGCTGGAAGCGAGTCTGGCCTCGGACTTCGGCCTGGATATTCACCAGCTCCGGCGCGCGGGCCGCTACCGACACGCCGATGCCGCCGCGACACTGGACGGTTTCATGGTTGGCGCGCGCCCGCAGGCGGCGCAGTTCCAGCACGTGATTCCGGCGCTCATCGCGGCCGGAGGCGTTCCCGCCGCGGGCACGGTGGTTTTCGGCGAGATGGTGGCGTTGCTGTGGGCCGCGGGCAAGCGCCGGGCCGCGGTGGAGCTCGAGCGGTTGTGGAATCAATTGGCCGGCACCTGCGACGTGACGCTCCTGTGCGCCTATCCGGTGAGGGCGTTCTCGCGGCCATCCGATCGCGGCGACTTTCGGCGTATTTGCGCTGAACACCGCCAGGTGGTGCGGCGACTGCCCCGGCAGCGCGCCGGCATTGCGGCTGGCGTCAGGGCGCTGGACGGGCTGCAACAACAGGCGAACCTGCTCGAAGGCCAAGTGCAGTCCCGCCGCGCCGCCGAGCAGCGGGCGCGCCAGGCCGAGCATGCCGCGCGCGAGGCCGAAGCGCTCGCCTACCGCGCCGAGCGGGAGGCGCGGCGCGACGCCGAGCGCGCCACCGCCGTGGCCCGCCGCCTGGAGGCGGTGATTGCCTCCGCCGCCGTTGGCGTCGCGCTGCGTTCGCCGGATGGCCGCTACCTGCTCGCCAATGGCGCCTTCTGCGCCATCACCGGTTACAGCGAAGCCGAACTGCGGGCGATGGACTGCCACGACCTCACCCACCCCGACGACCGCGGCCTGCTGCAGCAGCAGCTCGACGTGCTGCTCTCCGGCGCCGCGCCCAGTGTCGCCTTCGAAAAGCGCTATCTCCGCAAGAACCAGCGCATTGTGTGGGTCCGCAACAGCATGTCGCTGGTGCGCGATGCCGCCGGCCAACCGCAGCAGCTCGTGGTGCTGTGCGAGGATGTCACCGCCCGCCGCGAAGCCGAGAACCTCCTGCTGGTGCAAAGCGAGCTGCTGCGCATCATCGCCAGTGGCAGCCCGCTCGAGGAATGCCTTAACGCGCTGTGCGCCGCCGTGTCGCTGTTCGATCCGCACGCCCGCGCCTGCGTGCTGACGGTCAACGACGAGCGCACCACCTTCACCGGCATGGTGGGCGCCGGCGCGCCGGCGCCGCTGGCCACGCTCGTACCCGGGACGCCGGCCGACGCCAGCCGGAGCGGCGCCTGCGGCGAGGCGGTCGAACGCGGTGAGCACGTCGTGTGCAGCGATATCGAGCACGCCGCCGCCTGGCCGGCCGCTTGGCGGAACGCCTGCCTCGCCAGCGGCCTCCGCGGCATAATCTGCACGCCGGTGCCCGGCCGCGAGGGGCCGGTCGCTGCCTTCGCCCTCTGGTTCGAGCAAGCGCGCACGCTGGGTCCGCGGGAACGCGACCTCAGCGATTTTGGCGCCCACATCGCCAGCATCGCCTTCGAACGCGACCGCGCCGGGCGCCAGCGTGAGCAAAGCGAGTTGGCGCTCCAGCAAAGCGAGCAACTCGCCGCCGCCGGCCGCATCGCCGCCACCGTAGCCCATGAGATCAACAACCCGCTCCAGGCCGTCTGCAGCCTGCTGTTCCTCACCGGTCAGGATGCCAGCCTCAGCCCGGCGGCGCGCGCCTATCTGGAGCGCGCCTCGGCCGAAGTCGCCCGCGCCGGCCTGGTGGCGCGCAGCACGTTGAGTTTTTACCGCGGGCAGGCGGCGGCCTGGCTCGATGTCACCGCCACCGTGGGCGAGTTGCTCGACGTCTATGCCTATAAGCTCGAACGCCGCCGCGTCACCCTGCAGCGCGACTGGCCCGAAGCGGCCTGGCTATGGGCCCCGGCCGGCGAGCTCCGCCAAGTGGTGTCCAACCTGGTGCTGAACGCCATGGACGCGCTTCCCGCCCTCAACGGCCGCCTGCGCGTGCGCGTCCGCTGCCAGTGGGATGGCGTCCGCGTGAGTGTCGCCGACAATGGCCCCGGCATCACAGCGGAAAAACGGACCAGCATCTTTGCGCCGTTTTTTACCACCAAGGCCGCCCAGGGCACCGGCCTCGGCTTGTGGATCTGCCGCGAGATCCTGACCAAGCACGGCGGGCGCATCCAGATTCGCAGCCGCACGTCCGGCGCCACCACCGGCACTGTGTTTTCGATATTTTGGCCCAACCGGAACGCCACCAGCAGCCCACCCGTCGCGCCGGCGCCGACGTCCAACCCGCTGTGACGGTCCGGCGAGCTTGCCGCGTACTCGTGGTGGATGACGAGCCCGCCATTGCCGATACGCTGGCCATCATTCTGAACACCAGCGGCTACGAGGCCCACGCGGCCTATGATTGCTCCAGTGCCCGCCAGCGAACCTCCCGCTGGCTGCCCGACCTGATCCTCAGCGACATCGCCCTGCCCGATGGCAATGGCGTCGACCTCGTCATCGAGCTGCAGCATCTGTACCCGCATGCCGGCGTGCTGCTCTTTTCCGGCCAGGAGGCCGCCGAAGCCCCGCTGCGCCGCGCCGCCGAGGCCGGCTACGAGTTCGAGGTGCTCGCCAAACCGGTGCATCCAACCGAGCTGCTCGAGCGCATCGCCGCCCACTGCCCGCAATAGCGCATGCGGTGAGTGGGGCGGGTCGCCGACCCGCGAAGGGCTGTGGAGCGCCGGCCCGGGGCCCGGCGAGCCCAAGGGGGCGTGAGCGGCCTTTCGCCAGAGGTCGGGCCGCGCCGCTTCGTTTGCCGGGAGTGGTGAAAGCGCCACTCGCGCTTTCACCCCTCCGGACTTTCGCAGCCCTTCGCGCCGACTGCCCGCCGTGCAAACGGCGCGGCTCCCGCGATGTGATTTTGCTCTCGGCGACTTCGATCTGGTCCCCGACAATAAAGCGCTGCGGCGTGCCGCAATAGACGCAGGTACGAGGTTATCGGCGGCCGCCATCATGTCCTTCGGCACTCGGAATGACCGCAAGCACTCCTCGCAAACAATCCGCAGTTCACTGCCGCTGGCGAGCGGCAGCCAGGTGAGCCGGCGTGGCGGCAGCACGCGGCGGCGGGCCACCGCGCTCCGGACATTGAGGGGCGCGGGCCCCTGCCCGGCTGCGCCGGGCATCCCGCTTGGGCTCGCGCCGGCCCGGGGCCCGGCGAGCCCAAGCCGGCGCGAGCCTCGCGGGGCCA
>JBOGKJ010000224.1:0-5790 GCA_050745565.1 Terriglobales bacterium
CAGAGCGGCAACGGCATCGCCACGCGCGGCGATGTGGCGAAGGGCGGGCTGGGCGTGAACCAGTTCTCCAGCCCCTCGGCGCTGTTCAACGATTTCCGGATCGTCCAGCTCGCGACCGACGGCCGCACCGGCAACGCCGACCCGCTGCGCGGCTTCGGCAGTTGGGACCTCGACACCGCCGTGGGCAAATCCACCCAGGTGAGTGAGCGATTGAACGTCATCTACTCGCTGCAGGTGTTTAACGTCTTCAACCACCCGTTCTGGAACAACTCGCGCCTCGGCCTGTTTGGCAGCAGCCCGGCCAGTTTCGGCGTGCTGACCGGCAAAGGCGGCAACCGGACGATGGAAATGGGTTTGCGGTTCGAGTTTTAGAGGAGAATAGCGGAATGAGCACGTCCACAGACACCCCCGCCACGCTCGCGGCCTCGCGCCGCGGCTTCCTTGCCGCCTGCTCGACGCTGGGCCTGTCAGCCACGCTGCTGCCGGGACTGCTGTGGGGCAAGGTGACCGAGCGCGCCGCCGTTGGCGCGGCGGTCGAGGTCACGCCCGCACTGCTCGACGAGCAGCTCGAGCTCGCCGGCCTCACCGCCAGCGACACCGAACGCGAGCGCATGGTGCGGACGTTCAACCAACAACTGCGCAGCCTCGACGAGCTGCGGCAAATGCCGCTGGTGAACGCCGACCCGCCGGCACAGATCTTCTCGCCGGTCTTGCCGGGGATGACGTTTAACCAAGTGCGCCGGCCGACGCGGATTTCGCCGGTGCGGGTGGGGACGCCCAAGAACCTGGAGGACGTGGCCTTTTACCCGGTGCGGCAACTGGCCGAGCTGGTGCGCACGAAGCGGGTGTCGTCAGTCAACCTGACCGAGATGTACTTGCGGCGGCTGCGGCGTTACGACCCCATGCTGCACTTCGTCATCACCTACACCGACGACCGGGCGACGGCATCGGCGCGCGAAGCCGACCGCGACCTGGCGGCCGGGCACTATCGCGGCCCGCTGCACGGCATTCCATGGGGGGCCAAGGACCTGCTGGCGGCCAAGGGGTATCCCACCACCTGGGGCGGCCAGCCTTACGAGCACCAGATGTTCGACTATGACGCCACGGTGGTGAAACGGCTCGACGCCGCCGGCGCGGTGCTGATCGCCAAGCTTAGCCTGGGAGCGCTGGCGCAGAACGACGTATGGTTCGGGGGGCAGACGCGCAATCCCTGGAAGCCGAGCGAGGGGTCGAGCGGCTCGTCGGCGGGGCCGGCGTCGGCGACCTCGGCCGGCTGCGTAGGCTTTTCGATAGGTTCCGAGACCGAGGGCTCGATTTCGAGTCCCTCGACGCGCTGCGGTGTCACCGGGCTGCGCCCGACGTTTGGGCGCGTGGACCGCTCCGGGGCGATGGCGCTGTCGTGGACACAGGACAAGCTGGGCCCGCTATGCCGCTCGGTGGAGGACTGCATGTTGGTGCTACAGGCTATCTACGGGCCTGACCGCGGCAACCCCAAGGCCGACCGGACGGTGCTCGATGTCCCATTCAACTGGGACGCGATGATGCCGCTGCGCTCGATCCGCGTGGCCTACGTCAAGGACGCCTTCGACGCCGAAACCGCGACGCGGCCGGCGCGCGGCGGCAGCGGCGCCCGGGGCGGCGGACGCGGGGGCCGCGCCATGAGCGCCGAGCAGCGGGCGGCCTATGCCGCCCAGCGCGCGGAGCAGGCCAAATTCGATTCCGCGGTACTGGACGTGCTGCGCGGCATGGGCGTGACACTGACTCCGGTCAGTCTGCCGGCGATGCCGCCGTTTGCCGGCTACGGGCCGGCGGTGAACTGCGAAGCCGCGGCGGCGTTTGACGAACTCACCCGCAGCCACCGCGACCGGCTCATGGAGGCTCCGGTGAAGAACCCCTCGACCTGGCCAAACACGTTCCGAGTGGCGCATTTCTATCCCGCGGTGGACTACCTGAACGCCGACCGCATCCGGCTGCAGTTGATGGAGAAGATGGATGCGATGATGGCCGACCACGACGTGGTCGTGGTGCCGACCTCGGGGCCGCAACTGGCGATCACCAACCTCACCGGGCATCCGGCCTGCATCGTCCCCAACGGCTTCCGCGCCTCCGACGGCACCCCCACCAGCATCACCTTCCTGGGGCGGCTGTGTGGCGAAGAAAAATTGGGTGTCGTGGCGCGCGCCTACCAGGAGAAGGCCGGCTTTTACCTCAAGCACCCGCCGCTCGACGCCGAACTGGCGAAGAACAGTTGAGCGTTGAAAGCTGACCGTTGGGCGTGCCCGGGGCGCGCGCGGGCTATACGCCCAAGACCTCGACCGCGGCGGGGTGGCCCAGGCTGGCCAGGCGTTGGTCAAACGTTAATAGGCGTCCGTTCCGGTGCCGCGCCAGCTCGAGCAAGTAGAGGTGGTTCACCTGCCGGTGGCGGCGCGGCCGCCCTTTTCTGGACGCCCTCCCGTTGGTCGGGCTGCGACCGAAATTCGCTTGGCGGCAGCGCGCGCCCGCTCTGCTCGGGGCGCGTCCAAGTTGCCTCGTCCTGAGCACCCGGGTAAATTTCCCGGCCACTCTGGCGCCCGTAGCGCCGGCAACCGGGACCAGTACACATGCTGCGGACCGTTCACCATGGCGGCCAATACCGCCAGCGCCTCACCGGCCGGCTTGGCCACGCCCACGACCGCCGAGGTAATGAGGAGGCGAACAAAGGCCAACTGCGTCAGCGCGCACGTAGTCCAATGCGCCGCAGATTGCATGCGCCGACAAGCCAGGGCATGGAACTGGTGGTTGGGCCACGCCAGCGCGAGCAGGACATTGATGTCGAGCAGCAGCGGGTCAGTCGGTTTCTTCATCGAGGAAGGCTTCGACGCGGCTGGCCGGGATCATGGGCGTGCCCGGTGGCACTGGCACGACCGGAAAGCGCGAGTGGCGGGAGCGCCGCAACGGCGGCGCCGCCGCCGTCAAGCCCCGCCGCGCCAACTCCGACACCACTCGGCCCAGCCGGCGCCCCGAGGCGTGCGACAAATGCAAAGCGGTTTCGTAGACGTCCTTGTCCAGGCTCAGGGTGGTGCGCACCGTCATGATGCAATGATAAAGTGATGCGGCCGCGGGGGGCGCTCAGTGCAGGCCGCGGGCGAGGTAGAGGATGCTGGCGTCGCTGATGACGTTGTAGGTGTAGGTCTTGCCGTCCGGGGTGATGTAGGCGGCGCGGACGCCGACCAGGCCGGGATCGGTGGGCGCGACCGTCGCCAACGGCTGGCGCGCGCCGGTGCGCAGGTCGAGGCGGAGGATGGGCGCGGTGATGGCGTCGAACAGGTCCGGGTTCGCGGTGACGAACAACTGATCGTCGGTCGCGCCGAAGCCGATCGGAAAATCGCCGGGCTTCATGGCGGAGACCGGAGCCGGCTTGCCTGGCTGCAGCGGGTACAGAAACCATTGGCGATGGCTGTCATGCACCAGCACGAACTGGCCGTCGGGCGTGGGCAGGTAGCCGACGTAACCTTCCGGCGTGAGGGGGGCGACGCGGCCGTCCAGCCCGACGCGCCACACCCGCAGGTCATGGCCGGGCAGGTTGCCGGCAGCAACGATACCTCGGCTGTCCGGCAGGAAACTCACGTCAGGATAGGCAAACAGCACCTGGGAGTGGGTGAGCTGGCGGGGCTCGCCGACGCCGGTGGGCATGAGCTCGAGCTGGTCATCATGGTTGGGCAGCATGCCCAGGGCCCATTGGCCGTCGGGCGACAGCGAGAGCGCGTCACCGGGGCCGAGATGCACCGGCGGAGCGCCGTCCGTGCCCCGCAGGTACTCGGCGTAGTCGCTGCCGGCGGCGTCCTCTTGGACCAGCGCCTGTTTGCTGTCGGGCGAGAGCACGCCGCCCTGACTGTAGGAAAGGATCGAGAGGTCGCGCCCCGCGGGCGCGGCGGCGCTGACCACGAACACGGCGGAGCGCACGGATCCGCTGGCGAGCAGCACGCGGCCATCGGGCAGGGCATCCTCGAGCGTCAGGCCGCCGGAAGCGTCATAGAGCGGCCGCACCTGGCCGTTGAGCTTGGCGGCGTAAAGCTCATCCCAGGAGGGCAGCCCGGCGCTGAACCAAACCTCGTTGCCGGCGGGCGACCAGGCCAGGCCGCTGGAATCGCCATAGATGGGGCTAAGGCCGCGTTCGTGCCCAGCCAGATCCACCAGCGCGGCGCGGCCACGGCTGTCGCCGGGCACGGGATGGTCGAGGAAGGCAATCTCGCGGCCGTCGGGAGAAAACCGCGGCGCGCTGATCCACCCGCTGGTCTTGTAGAGTGCATGGCCGGCCGGGTACTCAAGGGTTTCGATGCCGGTCGAGGGATCGAGGCGGACCACCGCGAAACTGGCGCCGTCCGGCGTCCAACAGGCGGCGCCGATGTTTCTCATGATGGCGCGCGGCGCCCCGCCCGTGAGTGGCATCTCCGACAGCGTGCCGGCGCCCTCACGCGCGTACATGGGGCCTTGCGCGAGCAGCAGCAGCTCGCCGTTTTTGGAAATCGCAGCAACCTCCTGACGGCTGGCGTCGAGCGCCAGCAGGCCGGGAGCGCCAATGAGCCCGACGTAGAGCCGCTCGTCCGCGGTACCGCTGAAGCGGGCGCTCACCACAAACAGCCGCTGGCCCGGTAACAGCGCAGCCCCGGAGATCAGCGCCAGCCGGTAGGTGAGCGGGCTGAGCTCGGGCAGTGGCGGTGGCATCCGGCCGCGCGCGAACCACGCCGCGGCGGCGGCGGCCAGGGCGATAACCGCCACGGCGGCGGTCGCCGACCAATGCCAGTGCCGGCGCCGCACGCCCACCGGCGCGGAGAGGCCCGCGGTGACGGTCGAACCGGCATGGCTGAACTCGTTCAGGGTGTACGCCAGATCGCCGGCGGATTGGACGCGCTGGGCGGGCTCCTTCTCCAGGCAGTGGCGAACAATTCGATCCAGCGTCAGCGGGATCGCGGAGACGCTCGCCAGGCCCGCGGCCGTGGCGCTCGAGGGCGTGGACAGCTCCGGCGGCTCGTCGCGCAGGATGGCGCCCATGGTGTCGGCAAGGCTATCGCCACGAAACGCGGGGCGGCCGGAGAACATCTCATACAGCACGGCGCCGAAGCTGAAGATGTCGCTGCGGGCGTCGGCCGGCTGGCCCCGGACCTGCTCGGGCGCCATGTACCCGGCCATGGTCATGCTCGCCTGCGTGGCGCCTCCGCCCGGGCCGGCCGCGGTCACCTCGTCGGAGGCGAGGTGGTGGGTGAGCTTGGCCAGGCCGAAATCCAGGATCTTCACCCGCCCATCGCGGGTGATAAAGATGTTGTCGGGATTGAGGTCGCGGTGAATCACGCCGTGATCATGGGCGGCTGCCAGGCCGCGCGCCGCCTGGATGCCATACTCGACCGCGCGCATTTGCGGCAGCCTGCCCTCCTGCAGCCGTTGCCGCAGCGACTGGCCCTCAATCTGCTCCGAGACGATGTAGGGCCGCCCGTCCCCGGTGCGCCCGATGTCGTGAACGCTCAACAGGTTGGGGTGGTTGAGCGCGGCTACGGCGCGCACCTCGTGCTCCATGCGCCGCAGTGCCTCGACGTCATCGGTCATCGCCGGGGGCAGTACCCGGATGGCGACCTCGCGCTCCAGCCGGGTGTCCCGGGCGCGATAAACCTCGCCCATGCCGCCCGTGCCCAGCAAGGAGACGATTTCAAACGGGCCGAGCCTGCTACCCCGGGTGAGTGTCACGCCGCTCATTGTAGCGCGGCGCGGGGCTGCGGTTATGTCGAGCTCCCGGGCCGTCCACAGCCAGCGGCCCGG
>JBOGKJ010000225.1:0-8835 GCA_050745565.1 Terriglobales bacterium
TCCTGCCCGCCCCGTTTTTTGTGCTCGCCACCCAAAACCCGATCGAGCTCGAAGGCACCTATCCGCTGCCCGAAGCCCAACTCGACCGCTTCCTGTTCAACACCCTGCTCGACTACCTCGGCGCCGACGAGGAACTCAAAGTCGTAGACCTCACCACCACCACGGCTACTGTCGAAGTCACCGCCGTCACCACGGCCGAGGAAATCCTCTCCTTCCAGCAGCTCGTGCGCCTGGTGCCCGTTAGCCAGGCCGTCGCCCGTTACACCGTCGAGCTCGTCCGCGCCACCCGCCGCCAAAGCGGCAGCGCCCCCGACTTCGTCCAGAAGTACGTCAACTTCGGCGCCAGCGTCCGCGCCGCCCAGTTCCTGGTGCTCTCCGCCAAAGCCCGCGCCCTCGCCCGCGGCCACTTCCACGTCGGCTTCGACGACATCCGCGCCCTCGCCGCCCCCGTCCTCCGCCACCGCATCTTGCTCAACTTCCACGCCGAATCCGAACGCCTAGACAGCGACGAAATCCTCCGCCGCCTCCTGGACCACCAACGGCCAGCAACCAACAACCAATAACCGTCTTCCATGCCAACCTTCCTCGACCCCGGCGTCCTCGCCGCAGTCAGCGACCTCGAGCTGATCGCCCGCACTGTGGTGGACGGCTTCGTGGCCGGCCTCCACCGCTCCCCCGACTTCGGCTTCAGCCAGGAGTTCGCCGAGTACCGCGCCTACTCCCCCGGCGACGACCTCCGCCACGTGGACTGGAACGTGTTTGCGCGCACCGAGCGCGCCTACCTCAAACGCTTCCGCGGCGAAACCAACAGCCAGCTCACCATCCTGCTCGATGCCAGCCGCTCCATGCAGTTCCAGACCGCCGCGGTCTCGAAAATGGACTACGCCCGCTTCCTCGCCGCCACCCTGCTCTACCTCGGACTCCAGCATCAGCGCGATGCCGCCGGCTTAATCGTGTTCGACGACACCGTGCGCGAGTTCGTGCGCCCCTCGACCCGCGCCGGCCAACTGTCGCGCCTGCTGGCGGCGCTCGACCATGCCACGCCGGGCGCCCAGACGCAGCTCGCCTCCGCGCTGGCGCACTTTCAGGAGTTCCTGCACCGGCGCGGACTCGTGGTCGTGATCTCCGATTTCTACGCCCCGCCTGAAGAGGTAGTCCGCACCATCGAACCCCTGCGCTTCCACGGCAACGAGGTGGTGCTGCTGCATGTGCTCGATCCCGGCGAGCTCGAACCGAAGCTCGATGGACCCGTCCTCCTGGTGGACCTCGAAACCCGCCAGCGCATGGAAGTCACCGCCGACTACGCCCGCCTCGAGTACGCCGCCAAACTGCGCAGCCACCTCGACCTGCTCGCCGAACGCGCCCGCGGCGCCGGCCTCGACTACTTTCTGCTCTCCACCGCCAAGCCGCTCGACTTCGCCCTGCGCGAGTACCTGGCCCTGCGCCAGCGGAGGAACTGACCATGGGCCTGCTCGCGCCATGGTTCCTGATCGGGCTCGCCGGACTCGCCGCGCCGCTCTACCTGCATCTGCTGCGCCGCCAGACCACCGACCCCAAGCCCTTCAGCTCGCTGATGTTTTTCGAGCCCCGCACCCAAAGCTCCATGCGCCACCGCCGGCTGCGCTATCTGCTGCTGCTGGCGCTCCGCCTGGCGCTGCTGCTGCTGCTCGTCTTCGCCTTCGCCAACCCCTTCGTGCTCCGCCCCGCCGCCAGCGTCTCCAGCCACCAGCTCACCCTCCTCGTCGTGGACAAGTCCTTCAGCATGCGCGCCCACGACTCCGGCAGCACCCGCCTCCAGGCCGCCCAGCGCGCCGCCACCGCCGCCGTCAACGCCCTCGGCGGCCCCGGCGAGGTGATGACTCTCGGCGCCCGCCTCACCGCCCTCGAACCTCCCACCAGCGACCGCGCCCGCCTCCGCGCCGCCGTCGCCAGCATCCAACCCGGCGACGCCCGCGCCGATTTTGCCACCCTCGCCGCTGGCCTCCGCACCATCGCCCAGCAGCATCCCGAGCCCATCCGCGTCGCGCTCTTCAGCGACCTGCTCCAAACCGGCCTCCCCAGCCAGTTCTCCGGCCTCGCCCTCCCCGCCAACGTCCACCTCACCCTCCATCCCGTCGGCGCCGCCGCCCCCAATTGGACCGTCGCCTCCGTCGCCGCCCCCGCGCACCTGTTCGGCCCCCCGCCCGCGCCTAACTCAAGCGGGACGCGTGGCGTAGCCACGCAGGGGCCCGCGCCCGATCCAAGCCGGATGCGTGGCGCAGCCACGCAAGCGCCCGCGCCAAATAACGTCACCGCCGTCGTCGCCGGCTTCGCCACCTCCGCCGCCGCGCTCCCCGTCGAGCTCCTGGTCAACGGCAAAGTCGTCAGCCGCCAGACCGCCCACGTCCCGCCCTCCGGACGCGCCACCGTCGTCTTTCCACGCTTTGACTTCCCCTACGGATGGTCCGAAGGCCAGGTCCGCATCACCGGCGCCAACGACCTGCTTCCTGACGACGACTCCGCCCGCTTCGCCGTCGAGCGCAGCGACCCGGCACGCGTCCTCTTCGTCCATGCCGCCGGCGACACCCGCTCCGAGCTCTACTTCTCCGCCGCCCTCTCCGCCGGCGGCAACGCCGCCTTCCGCCTCGACGACGCCAGCGCCGGCTCCGCCAGCGGCCTCAACCCCGCTACGCTCAAACCCTACGCCCTCGTCGTGCTCGCCGGCGCCCCCGAACTCACTCCAGCCTTCGAACGCGCCCTCACCCAATACGTGCGCTCCGGCGGCGGCGTGCTCATCTCCACCGGCGCCAACACCCGCTCCGTCCCCTTGTTTGACACCCCCGCCACCCCGCTCAACTACGGCCAGCGCGCCATCGTCGTCGGCGCCTCCGATGCCTCCCATCCCGTCACCGCTCTGCTCGGCAACTGGCCCGGCGTCCATTTCTTCTTTGCCGACCGCATCGCCCCCGGCGACGCCCGCGTCCTCGCCCGCCTCAGCGACCAGACCCCGATTCTCATGGATAAAACCATCGGCGCCGGCCACGCCCTCCTCCTCGCCAGCGGCCTCGGCAACTTGAGCAACGACTTCCCCCTCCAGCCCGCCTTCGTCGCCTTCGTCCGCCAGGCCGCCGCCTACCTCGCCGCCACCGGCGCCGCCCCGCCCCCCGCCCGCACCGTCGGCGATTTCCTTACCTTGCGCACCGCCCGCGAACAGGGCGTCAGCGTCCAAGGCACCACCCCCGACGGCCATGCCTTGCTCAGCTTGCGCGACAGCACCCGCGCGCGTAGCCTGGAGTTGGAGCGTGTCGGCTTCTACCGTTTGCGCGCCGCCGACGGCCGCGAGCAGTTGGTCGCCGTCAATCGCGACCTGCGCGAGAGCGACTTGACCCCCATCCCCACTGAAACCGCGCGGCTGTGGACCGGGTCGCCGCAGACCCCGGCCGGCGGCGCGCCAGCGACCGGCGCTCCCGCGGCCGGTGCGGTGGCCTCCCCCAAAGTCCGGGTGAGCTTGTGGTGGTACGTCCTGCTCGCCATGCTCCTGGCCGCCCTCGCCGAGTCCTGGGCCGCCGCCCGCCACTTCGGCCTCCGCCGCGAATCCGAACTCGACGCGCTCCCAAACCCAGCCCTGGAGCACACCCCATGACTTCGCGCACCGCCTTAGCCCCCATCCCCGCCGCCAACGTGGGGCCGGTCGCCGGCCGGCGCGCGGATCGCCGGCCTGCGCCAACCCAAGTCCAAGTCAATCTCTGCTGGTACGTCCTACTTGCCACGCCCGCCGCCGCCATCACAGAATCCGAGGCCGCCGCCCCCCACTTCGCCCTCCGCCGCGAATGCATTTACTGGCGCGGGCCCCTGCCCGGCTGCGCCGTGCCCGCACTCGAAGGGCTGTGGAGCGCCGGCTCCGGGCCCGGCGAGCCCAAGCCGGCCCGAGCGGCCTTTCGCCAGAGGTCGGGCCGCGCCGCTTCGTTTGCCGGGAGCGGGCCGTCCGTCGGAATTCCACGGCACTTCGCGCCGACTTTGCCCGCAGTGCAAACCGCGCGACTCCCGCGAGACCTGGAGAGTGAGCCGATGCAGGAGGTTGTATGAACGCTCAAAACCAACTCCGCCACTACATCGCATCCGTCCGCCGCCGCCTGCGCTGGTGGGCCAGCGCCCGCGGCGCCGCCACCCTCGCCGCAACCGCCCTGGCGCTGACCGTCGCGCTCGTGGCCATCGCCAACCATTTCGACTTCATCCCCGCCAGCCTCGCCTGGAGCCGCCTCGCCCTCATCGTCGGCCTCGCCGCCGCCGCCGGCTTCGGACTCGCCTGGCCCCTCGAACGCCTCCGGCGCCGCCCCGTCGTCACCCGGCTCGAGCACGAACATCCCGAGTTCGAGCAGCGCCTTGCCACCTTCGACGAGCGCGGTGACGCCGATCCGTTTGCCGAGCTGCTCGCCGAGGACGGCCTCGCCATCGCTCAGCAGGTGCCGCTGCACCGCATCGCCTCCCCCTTGCGCATCCGCCTCGCCGCCGCCGCCGGCGCCGCCTGCCTCGCCGCCCTCATCTGGCTCGTCGCCGCCGGCCCCGGCACTCTCGGCTACGGCGCCTCCCTCCTCTGGACCGGGCCCCAACCCCACGCCGCGCCCCTCTACACCCTCACCGTCAAACCCGGCAACGCCACCGTCCGCCGCCATGGCGATGCCGTGATCACCGCCCTGCCCCGCGGCTGGGCTTCGCCCACAGTCGAGCTCTTCGCCCGCTACCACGGCAGCAGCGCCTGGCAACAGGCCCCCATGCAACCGGCCGCAGCCAAGCCATCCCCCAACGCCCCCGCTGGCGGCTTCCAATACCAGTTCGCCGCCCTCAACGACGATGTGGACTACTACGTCCAGTCCGGCGCCGTGCGCTCCCCCACCTTCCACCTCCGCGTCCAGGACCTGCCCTCCATCCAGCAGATCGCAGTCACCTACCACTACCCCGCCTGGAGCGGCATGAAGGACGCCTCCAACGCCCGCGCCGGCGACCTCAGCGCCGTCGCCGGCACCCGCGCCGACCTCACCCTGTCAACTGACCAGCCCCTCCGCCAGGGCCAGCTCGAAGTCAGCTTCGGCCCCGCCGCCCCTCAACCCGTCGCGCTCACCGCCCTCGGCCATAACCGCTACCGCGCCACCCTCACCCTCTCAACCGACGGCGTCTACCACGTCGCCAGCAATCAGCCCGGCGATGCCCCCGGCGCCCCCACCCGCATCTCCGAGGACTACTTCATCGCCGCCCCTCCCCCCGCCCCGCCCCAGGTCGCCCTCGCCCGCCCCGGCCGCGACTACCGCGCCAGCCCCATCGAGGAAGTCACCGTCGCGCTCACCGCCAGCGATGCCTACGGCCTGCGCTCGCTTGACCTCCATTACTCCGTCAACGGCGCCCCGGAAAAAGTCGTCCCCCTGCTCTCCCAACCCGGCGCCAAACAGGCCGCCGGCCAAACCTCGCTCTCCCTTGAATCGTTCCACGCCCAGCCCGGCGACCTCATCAGCCTCTACGCCACCGCGCGCGACGGCCGCGCCACCGCCCATACCGCCATGCAGTTCATCCAGGCCGATCCGTTCGAACGCGACTTCTCCCAGTCGCAGTCCATGGGCGGCGGCGGAGGCGGCGGCGGCGGCAACCAGGGCAACGTCAGCGCCCAGATCACCGACCGCGAAAAAGAAATCATCGCCGGCACCTTCCAGCAACAGCAACATAAGGCCGGCATCACCTCCGACAACGCCTCCCCCGCCAGCATCAGCGGGCCCGCGCCAAATGCCGACAGCGCCCAGGCCGCCCGCGACATGGCGAAGCTCCTGGCCCAGTCCCAGTCCACCCTCCAGGCCCAGGCCAATTCCCTCGCCGGCCGCATGGAGTCGCGCGAGCTCACCGACCAGAACCAGGCCTTCAGCGACTTCCAGAAAGATATGCTCGCCGCCGCCAACGCCATGGGCCCCGCCGCCAAAAGCCTCGGCGCCGCCCACTGGAACGCCGCCATCCCCAACGAAGAAAAAGCCCTCCGTAGCCTGCTCCACGCCGAAGCCACCTTCCGCCAGATCCAGATCGCCTTCGGCGCCCAGGGCGGCGGCGGCGGCGGCGGCTCCAGCGCCGGCCGCGACCTCGCCAGCATCTTCAACCTCGAACTCGACCGCACCAAGAACCAGTACGAAACCCAGCCCACCGCCTCCAGCACCCAGCAGCGCGCCCAAACCATTGATCAGACCCTGCAGAAACTCGATCAGCTCGAACAGCGCCAGCAACAACTAGCCCAGCCCCAAAACCAACAACAGGCCGCCGAACAGCGCTGGCAGCAGGACCTCCTGCGCCGCGAAGCTGAGCAGTTGCGCCAACAGCTCCAGCAACTCCAGAAACAAGCCCAGGCCAACGCCGCCGCCGCTGCATCCCAATCCAGCCAGCAGTCCAGCTCGCGCCAACAGTCCGGTCAGCAGTCCGGTCAGCAATCCGGTCAGCAGTCCGCTCAGCAATCCGGCCAACAGTCCGGCCAGCAGTCTTCCAGCTCCAGCGGCCAGGCCTCCGCCCAGCAGCAGCAGTCGGCGAGCGCCAGCGGCCAACAGTCGAGCGGCAATGCCCAAGCCCGCGCCCAAGACCAAGCTCAGGCTCGCGCCCAGGCCGAGCAGCAGGCCCGCGCCGCCGGAGCCGCCCTCCAGCGCCTCGACGCCGCCCAGCAAGCCATGCAACGCTCCGCCGCCGCCAACGCATCCCCCGCCCAGCGCGCCGCCGACGCTCAGCAGGCCCTCCGCGACCTGCAGTTGGCCCGTCAGGCCCTCGCCAGCCTGCAGCAGCAGAATGCCGCCGGGCAACTGCGCCAAATGGCCCAGCAGGCCGCCTCCCTCGCCCAACAACAGCAGCAGCAAGCCGACCGCGTGCGGAAGATGATCTCCGGTAAAGAGTCCGCCAACCAGCAAACCATTGACGGCCTCGTCGCCTCCCGCCAGCAAGTCTCAGATCAGTTCGACCAGCTCGAGTCCGCCCTGCGCACCGCCGCCGATAACCTCAACAGCACCCAGCCCGCCGCCGCCAACCAGCTCCGCCAGGCCCTCAATCAGGCCAGCGGCAGCGACCTCGCCACCCAGTTGCAGCGCAGCGCCGACTGGCTCCGCAACGGCAACTTCAGCGACGCCAACGAACGCGCCCTCACCCAGGGCATGCAGCAGCTCGGACGCGGCATCCAGCAGGCCGCCAATAACCTCAAAAACCCTGCCGGCGCCCCCCCCAACGATGCCGTCGCCCGCGCCCTCGCCGGCCTCGAACGCCTCCGCCAGCAACTCGCCCAGGGCGGCCAGCAATCCCCCGCCGGCACCCAGTACCAGCCCGGCAGCCTCAACCGCAATGGCCAGAACGGCGCCAACGGTCAGCAAAATGGCCAGCAGCAAAACGCCACCAATCAGAACGGCCGCGGCCAGAACGGCGGCCGCAACGGCGGCCAGAACGGCCAGAACGGCGGCCGCAACGGCAACAGTAACCAACAACCAATAACCAATAACCAACAACCAACCGGCGGCGTGCGCGACCAGGTCGCCGGCGGCGCCCGCAACGGACGCGTCGGCAATGCCGCCGGCGGCGCCCGCGACCGCTACGGCAACGGCGGCTACGACCTCGGCAACAACCACATCTACGGCCAGGCCGTCGCCCCCGACACCAACCCCAACCCCGCCGACCTCCAGCGCCAAATCCGCCAGAACCTCGACGCCCTCCGCCAGGCCAGCCAAGACCCCGGCCTCGACGCCGCCAGCCAGAAGGCCATCCAGCAGCTCATCGCCAGAACCCTCACCCTCGACCCCAGCCGCTTCCCCGGCAACCCCGCTGAAGTCGAGGCCCTCCGCCAGCAGTTGCTCGCCAGCGCCGACACCCTCGAGCTCACCCTGCGCAAAAAACTCGACCCCACCGCCGGCGGCCTCGTCCGCGACCGCGCCTCCGCCCCCGCACCCCCCGGCTACTCCGACGCCGTCGCCGCCTACTACAAAAAACTCAGCGGCGGCGGCGGAAGTCACTAGCCGAACGCGCCTCTCCGCCCGGCGCTATGATGACGCCAAGGGGGTGGTAAATGCCGAGTACCTGCTCACATACCGACGACATCCGGACAGTTGAACCCCGCACCGAAGGGTGCGAGGAGTGCATGGCCAGCGGCGATACCTGGGTCGAGCTTCGCCAGTGCATGACTTGCGGCCATGTCGGCTGCTGCGACAGCTCGAAGAACAAGCACGCAACCTGGCATTTTCATCAGACCGAGCACCCGCTGATGCGCTCCTTCCGCAGCACCGACGACTGGGCCTGGTGCTACCTGGACGAACTCTACCTGCGCCCGGTGCCGCAGCCCATGGCCGCCTGATTCCCTGCATCCGCGGCCAACCCTCAGCTCAGGCCAGCATCCAACTTTAGGAGCATGCCCTCAGGGGCGGCGCCGCTGAGACTGGAAAATCAGCGAATGCGTAACCAGGCAACTTGGAGACGCCGCGCGCTACAGCGAGACCGATTCCGCTTAGCCGCATCGACAACTGAATATTTCTCAGGCGCCGAAGCAGCCGCTTCGGCGCCTCATTACGAGGCAACTTGGACGGGTGAAGGCGCCAGTGGCGCGTTCACCGAGCAGAGCGGGCGCGCGTTGCCGCCAAGCGAATTCCGGCCGCAGCCCGACGCCCGGGGCCCCCGAGGCGCTTGCGCCTTGGGGTGGGAGCAGCGGGAGGGCGTCCTGAGAAGGGCGGCCGCGCCGCCGCGCAAGGCCCCGGCGCAACCAAACGAGGCAACTTGCGGGAGTCGCGCCGTTTGCACCGCGGGCCAAATCGGCGCGAAGGGCCGCGGAATTCCAACGGGATGAAAGCGCCAGTGGCGCTTTCACCG
>JBOGKJ010000226.1:0-11606 GCA_050745565.1 Terriglobales bacterium
CCCCGGCGCCCGCCGTCGCTCCCGGCGCCCGCCGCCCGGACCCGCGGCCTGCGCCCCCTGCGGACCGTGAATTCAGCGGCGTGCTTTCGCTGCACCGCGACGGCTTCGGCTTTGTCACCCCGGACCCGACCCTGCCCCCCGCCGGCGACATTTTTATCCCGCCCCGGGCCACCGCCGGCGCCATGCACGGCGACCGGGTGCGGGTCGCGATGGCGCCGCCGGCGCACGACGGGCGCACCTCCGGGCGCGTGGTGGCCATCGAGCGCCGGGCGCAGCAGACGCTGGTCGGCACGTTTCACTGCACCCCGAGCGGCAACTACGTGGCCCCCATTGACGATCGCCTGCGCTATCGCATCCTGATTCCCCCGGGCGCCGAGCAGCCCGGCCTGGCCGCCACGCCCCCCGACAACGCCGGCGGGCCGGACCGGGTGCTGGACCCGGCGGTGCACCGGACCTCGGCCGCTGCGGGGGCGCAGGCGCTCGACGGCCAGGTGGTGGAAATCGAGCTGACCCGCTTTCCCACCGAGACCAGCGCCGGCCGCGGCCGGGTGCTGGAGATCCTCGGGCGGCGGGACGACTTTGGCGTGGACGTCGAGATCATCATCCGCAAGCACCACCTGCCCCACCGGTTTCCGCCCGCGGTGCTGGCGGAAGCGGCGGCGATTCCGGCGCCGCTGCCCGCGGCCGAAGTGGCGCGGCGGCGGGACTTCCGGCATCTGCCCATCGTCACCATTGACGGCGAATCGGCGCGCGACTTTGACGACGCCGTCCACGTGGCGCCGCTGCCGGAGGGCGGCTTCGAGTTGCAGGTCCACATCGCCGACGTGGATCATTACGTCCCGCCAGGGTCGGCCCTGGACGAAGAGGCACGGCTGCGCGGGACGTCGGTTTACTTTCCGGACCGGGCGGTGCCGATGCTGCCGCAGGAACTCTCGACCGGGCTGTGCAGCCTGCGGCCGCACGAGGATCGGCTGGTGGTCAGCTGTCTGATGCGCATCAGCCCGCGCGGCGAGGTGGTTGGCCACGAGCTGGCGCTGGGGGTGATCCGCTCGGCGGCGCGGATGACCTATACCGAAGTCAACGCCGTCATCGAGGGGGATGCAGCCGCGCGCGCGCGTCATGCGCCGCTGGTGGAGGGTTTCGAGCACATGGCCGCGCTGCAGGCCGTGCTGTACGCGGAGCGGCAGCGTCGGGGCGCAATTGACTTTGACCTGCCCGAGCCCGAAATCGCCTTCGACGAATTCGGCCTGATGCGCTCGATTGTGAAATCGGAACGCAACATCGCGCATCGCCTGATCGAGGAATTCATGCTGGCGGCGGCCGGCGCCGTCGCCCGGCACCTGCGGGACGCGGGCCAAGCCGCCGTTTACCGCATCCACGAACAGCCGGAGCTGAAGAAAGTGGCCGAGTTCGAAGACATCGCCGCCGGCTTCGGCTACTCGCTCGGCGTCGGGCCGCTGCCCATCCAGACCATCCGCTTCCGCGCCCGGCCCGGCGCCGGCCGCGCGCCGCGTCCGGTCGAAACCCCGCAAGAGGGAAAATTCCGTATCAGCCCGCGCCACTACCAGCAACTGGCCGCCCGCGTGGCCGGCAAGCCCGAGGAGCGCATGCTGAGCTACCTTATGCTGCGCTCGCTGAAGCAGGCGCGCTACTCGGCCAAAAACGTCGGGCACTTCGCCCTTGCCACCGATTGCTACACCCACTTCACCTCGCCCATCCGGCGCTACCCCGACCTGGTGGTGCACCGCATCGTGAAGGCGCTGCTTGCGGGCGAGCAGGCCGCAAGCGGGGCGCGCGGCCAGGCCGCGCTGGGGCCCGCGCTACCCAATGCGTTGCGCAGCGACAGCGGCCTGGAACCCATCGCGCGCCACGCCAGCGAAGCCGAGCGCCGCGCCGCGGACGCCGAACGCGAGCTGATGGCGTGGAAGAAGGTGCGGTACATGGAGCAGCGGCTGGGCGAGGTCTTCCCGGCCTTGATCCTCCGGGTCACGCGTGACGGGCTGCAGGTGGAACTCGGCGATCTGTTCATCGAGGGCTGGGTGCCCGCCGACGCGCTGCGCGGCGACGACTACCGCTTCCGCAGCACCACCATGGAATGGGTGGGCGAGCGGCGGCGCCGGCGGCTGCGGCTCGGCATGCGGGTCGAGGTCCAAGCCGAGCGCATTGATCCGGTGCGCCAGGAAGTGCTATTTGGGATACTGGAATAGGGGCCGACGGGCGAACACGAAGCAGATGCTCTGGCCGCCGACGGGCATTGACGGGCGCGTGCCCCTGCTCGCTGAGACGCTCGCAGCGCCGCGCCCGCCCTCGCAGGGCTGTGGAGCGCCGGCCCGGGGCCCGGCGAGCCCAAGCGGGCGCGAGCGGCGTGGTTGGGGGGGCCGCGCCGCTTCGTATGCCGGGAGCGGTGCAAGCGCCAGTGGCGCGTTCACCCCTCCGGACTTTCGCAGCCCTTCGCGCCGACTTTGCCCGCCGTGCCAACGGCGCGACTCCCGCGAAGTGTAGTGCCTCCGAAATACCGACACGTTCCCACTCGTCCCGTATGCGACTCTTCCCCCAAGAAAAGTCGCAGCCCCTTGCCAGTATGTCCACCAGTTCCTCGGGAACACTACACTAGGAATCGCCCCGGTTGCGTTGACGGCGAATTTCCCGGATCTCGGCCAAATCCACAGCGTCCTTCAGCCCGCCGGATCCGCCGTCTTGGCCAATTCCAGACTGTCCAAACCCAGCACCCGGATCAATGTGGGGCGGGTCGCTGACCCGCGCGCCGGCCGCCGGCCGGTGCCACGCGGCAGTTCGCGTGACCACAGCAACCGTGATTCTGCCGCAGCGAAAGGCCAGTCGCGCCGGCTTGGGCTCGCCGCGCCCCGGGCCGGCGCTCCACAGCCCTCCGAGTGCGGGAGCGGTGGGCATCGCGCAATGCCTCCAGGACTGCGGCGGCTTCCTGCAGCCGCTGCAAACGCTCGCTGGCGCTCAGGCGCAGTTGCGCCGCGATGAGGGTAGGGTCCACACCGACGGCCGCGGCGTCGAGCCCGTTCAGAACCTCGTCCACCGAGCCCGGCTGCACAATGCCCGCAGTTTAGCGTGGCCGGCGGCGGGCCCCCCGTGCTATCGTGGGCTATGCCTAGCCGACAAGGTGTAGCGCCCAACCCCCAGGGCGCCCTCGACCTGCTGATCCTGAAGACCCTCGCCGTGCGCGGCCCTTCCCATGGCTACGCCATCGCCAGCCACATCGGCCGCACCTCCGACGCGCTGCTGAAAGTTGAGGAGGGCTCGCTCTACCCGGCGCTGCACCGCCTCGAACAGGCCGGACTGCTGAGCGCCGCGTGGCGCCTCTCGGAAACCAACCGCCGCGCCCGTTACTATCAACTCCGCCCGGCCGGACGGCGGCGCCTGGCGGACGAGCGCCAGCAGTGGGCGAACCTGGTGCGCGGCGTGGCGGCCGTCCTGGGAGCGGAGAGCTAGCCATGGGCATCGGATCACGCCTCCGCACCAGCCTCTGGCCCGGCCGCAAACGCCGCGAAATCGCCGAGGAGCTGCGCTACCACGCCGAGCGCCGCGCCGCCGACGGCACCGCCGCCGCTGCGCTCGGCGACCTCGACCGCCTCCAGGAGCGCACGCAATCCATGGACGTTTTCACCTGGCTCGAATCCTGCTGGCTCGACCTGCGCCACGCCGCCCGCATGCTGCGCCGCGCGCCCGGCTTCACCGCGCTCGTGGTCCTCTCGCTCGCCATCGGCATCGGCGCCAACGCGGCCATTTTCAGCCTCATCAACGCCGTGCTGCTGCGCACACTACCGGTGGCACATCCGGAACAGATTTTCCTGGTGAGCGAGACCAACGGCCTGCGGGAGATCCCGGTCGTTTCCTACGCCATCTTTCAGCGCATGCAGAAATCGGCGGGCGGTCACGCTCAGTTGGCGGCCTACTCCGACCGCAGCGAACTCACACTCACCGCCACGGCGGCCAACGCCGCCGAACGCGTGGTCGAGATGCAGGCCGTTTCTTCCAATTACTTCGCTGTGCTCGGCCTCGAACCCGTGCTCGGCCGTTTTCTGACGCCCAGCGACAACCGCGCCCTCGGCGCCTCGCCGGTGGCCGTGATCAGCTACGACTACTGGCAGCGCCACTTTGGCGGGGCCCGAAGCGCGCTCGGCGCCAAGCTGTCGTTCCTCAGCGGCGCGCTGACCGTGGTCGGCGTTGCCCCGCCCGGCTTCATCGGCCTCGAGCCCTCGATGCCGGCCGACCTCTGGGCGCCGCTGATGATGCAAGCCGCCCTGCACTTCGCCCCTGACAACTGGTCCATAAACAGCGATCGCAGCCTGCCTTGGCCCAGCCAGGAGGGCGAACTTTGGTTGAATATAGTTGCCCGGCTGCCGCAGCCCGCGCAGGCCACGGCCATCGCAGCGCGGTTGACGCCACCCGTGGCAGCCAGCTTTAAGCCTCTGCTCAACGACGGTCTCGCCCACCGCGCCGTGCTCGCCCCCGGCGGCCGCGGACGGGGCAACCTCCGCGCCACCTATGGCTCGCCGCTCCGGCTGCTGATGGCGCTGGTGGCGCTGATGCTGATCATCGCGGTGGCGAACGTCGCCGCGCTCCTGCTCGCCCGCATGGTCCGCCGCCGCCAGGAACTCGCCATCCGCGTCGCGCTCGGCGTCAGCCGCATCCGCCTCGCACGCCAGTTGCTCACCGAGTCGCTGCTGCTCGCGGCTCTGGCCGGGGCGGCCGCCGTGGGCGTGGCCGTGGCGCTGACGCGCCTGCTGGACGATCTCGCGCATGCCATCATCACCAACCAGTTGGATTGGCGCGTGTGGGCGTTTTTGGCGCTGATCGCGCTCGCCGCCGGCCTCGTGCTTGGTCTGTTGCCGGCTTGGCAGGCACTGCGCCGCAGCCCCGGTCCGCAATCCAGCAGTGCCGGAGCGGCCGGTTCCGTCCGCGGCCGCGCCCTCGGCACCCTGGTCGTAGTCCAGATCGCACTTTCGCTCCTGCTCGTCGCCTCCGCCGCGCTCTGCGCCCGCAGTCTTGCCGCCATGTTCACCCAGCCGCTCGGGTTCAACCGGACCAACCTGCTGACCGTCCGCCTCCGCCTGCCGCTCGATCCCATCCCCGCCGCCCAGTGGCCCGTCATCCGCCAGCGCCTCATCGAGCGCGTCGGCTCCCTCCCCGGCGTCTCATCGGTTGCCGTGGCCCAGATGGGCCTCGATGCCGGCTCCGCCAATACCAGCGGCATCGCCCTCGCCGGCCGCGTCTCGCCGCCCGGCGGCCTGGAGTCCCACGAAGCCGCCGTCACCGCCAATTATTTCTCCACCGTCGGCATGCGCCTGCTCCGCGGCCGCGGCTTCGCCCCCACCGATACCGCCACCTCGCGCTTCGTGGTCGTCGTCAACCAGGCCTTCGCCCGCCGCTTCTACCCCGGCCAAAATCCCATCGGCAAAACCTTCGGCTATAGCGCCGACGAGACCGGCCAGTGGGAAATCGTCGGCATCGTCGCCGACGCCCGCGTGGACGACCCCCACCAGCCCGCCGTTCCCCTCTTCTATCACCTCGCCGATCAGGCGCCAGGAAAAACCACTCGCGCCCTCGAAATCCGCACCGCTGGCGACCCCGCCGCCCTCGTCGCCGCCGTCCGCCGCGCCATCCCCGAAAGCGACGCCCGCCTCGCCCTCTACTCCGCCCATCCCATCGCCACCACCCTCGACGGTCTGCTCAGCCGCGACCGCCTGGTGGCCGAGCTCAGCGGCGGCTTCGGCCTGCTGGCGCTGGCGCTCGCCTGCCTCGGACTCTATGGCGTTATGGCCTTCGCCGCCGGCGCCCGCCGCGCCGAGTTCGGCGTCCGCATGGCGCTCGGCGCCCGCCGCGCCGATGTCGCCGGTCTGGTGCTGCGCCAGGCCGCCGCGCTCGAGCTCCTCGGCCTCGCCCTCGGCCTGCCGCTCGCATTATGGGCGGCTCACTGGCTGCAGCCACTGCTCCAGGGCGTCAGCGCCCGCGACCCGGTAACGCTCGCCGCCGCCGCCATCCTGCTAGCGCTGGCGCCGCTGCTGGCCTCGCTCCCCCCCGCCTGGCGCGCCGCCTGCGCCGACCCCGTCACCGTCCTCCGCTCCGGCGCCTGACCACATGGGGGCGCCGGGCGTCCCTAACGGCTAATGCCTAGAGGCGAGGGCAAGCCGCCTTCCGACCGCCGCCACCTCCCGTGGCGCGGGTCGCCGACCCGCGCGCCGGCCGGCGCCACGCGGCAGTTCGGGTGACTACAGCAACTCTGATTCCGCCGTAACGGCTAATGGCTAGTGGCTAATGGCTAGTGCCTAACGGCTAGTGCCTGACGGCCAATGGCTAACGGCTAACGGCTGGAGCCTGCGCGGCGCCTGCCGCGCAAGCTCCGCGCTAGCCCGCCGCCGCCAGCACCGCGGCAATTTTCGCCAACATCGCCTGCGGGGCAAACGGCTTCAGCAGGAACTCGGCTCCGACGGCGGAGGCGTCGGTTGCCACCAGGGTCGCCTCGGTGTGCCCGGACATGAACACCACGCGCACCTTCGGGAACTGCCGTCGCAGTTCGGCGGCCATCTCGACCCCGCCCATTTTCGGCATCACCACGTCGCTCAGCACCAGGTCGGGCTGCGAGCCCAGGCCCCGCGCCAGCGTCAGCGCCTCAAGCCCATTTCCAGCCTCGAGTACGCGGTAGCCGGCCTCCTCGAGCGCCGCTCGCGCCATTGCCCGCAGCCCGGCTTCGTCTTCCACCAGCAGCACGCTGGCGCCGCCACCATCGGCGACGGCGCTAGCGGCGGCGGCGGCGCCCTCATCGGCCTCGGCGCGCGCGCCCGCGGGCCACAACACGCGGAAGCAGGTGCCCGCGCCCAGGGCGCTTGCCACCTGAATCTGCCCCCCCCAGCGCTGCACGATGCCGTAGACGGTCGCGAGGCCGAGCCCGGTGCCGCGGCCCACTTCCTTGGTGGTGAAAAACGGCTCGAAGATCCGGCGCTGAGTTTCCGCATCCATGCCCACCCCGGTGTCGCCGGCCGAGAGCAGCACATAGCGCCCTGCGGCCGCCTGCGGAAAGTCCGGCGCCCCGGCCCCCGCCAGCGTCACGCTCTCGGTGCTGATGGTGAGCGTGCCCCCGCGCGGCATGGCATCGCGGGCGTTGGCCGCCAGGTTCATCACCACCTGCTCGATATGGGTGGGGTCGCACTCGATCCGCGCCAGCCCCGAGCCCGCGTGCAGCACCAGCTCGATCGCCTCGCCCACCAGCATGGCCAGCATCTTGTGCAGCCCCGCCAGCACCGCGTTCAGGTCCACCAACTCCACCTTGGCGTCGTCCTTGCGGCTGAACACCAACAGTTGCCGGGTCACGGCCGCGGCACGCTCGCCCGCGCCCCGGATCTGCTGCAGGTAGCGGTGGTGCGGATCCTCGGCCGGTGTTTTCTGCAGCATCAGATCGCTGAAGCCGTTGATGACCGTGATCAGGTTGTTGAAGTCGTGGGCCACGCCGCCCGCCAACTGCCCCACCGCCTCCATGCGCGCCGCCCGCAGCAGCCGCTCCTGCGACTGCTCCAGTGAATCCCGCATGCGCGCAAACGCGGCGGTCAGCTCGCCGGCTTCACCGGCCCCGGCGCTCCGCAGCGGATAGCGGTAGTCGCCCGCCGCCAGCGCCCGCGCCCCCGCCACCAGCGCCGACAGCGGCCGCGTAAACGTTCCCGCGATCAGATACGCCAGCCCAGCCCCAATCAGCAACGCCGCCAACCCCACCAGCAGCAGCCAGCGGTTGAGCTCGCTTAAAAACGCCTCAGCCGGACGGTTGCTGCGCAACACAGTCAGCGTCGGTGCGCCGGCCCCGCCCAAGCTCGCCGTATCCACTGCATAGGTGTCCTGCCCCAGCCGCACCTGGTGACGCAATCCCATCTGCCGTGCCATCCCCTGGCGCGCAAATGCCTGCTCGTCGGCCGCGCCCAGCGAGCTCACCACCGGCTCCCCGCCGTAGGAGATCACCACCTGGCCCGCCGCCAATTTCCGGATCTCCTCGGCCATGGTCCGGTCCACGGCCCCGCCCAGCGCCACCCACCCCTCGATGTTTTCCGGCTGCGGACTGCCCCGGTAGATCGGGTGCAGAAACACCTCGTATAGCCGCCCGTCCCCGGACCACCAGTCCTGGCGCCGCCCACTCCCCACGCTCGCCCGCAGCAGCTCCGCCACTTGCGCCCGCCCCAGCCCGGCGTTGTCCGCCCCGGACCCAGCCGCCGCCGGCGCCGGCCACACCGCCATTACCTGCGGCGCCCGGTCGGCCACCGCCAGCAGCGTATTCGGCGCCAGCATCGCCTGAATGTCCGCCACCGGACCCTGGACCGTGCGCGCGTCCCCGGTGCTCAGCGCCGCTTCGAGCGACGGCACCGCGGCCACCAGGGCGGCCGTGCTTGACGCCAGCGCCTCGCTCCGCGCCTGGAAATTCCGGAAGGCCGCCAACGAGATTTGTACCTGATCGTCAATTTGCCGATCTATCTGATCATGTACCCGGCTCCTCACCGTGGCCAGCGCGCCGCCGGTCACCAGGGCGGTGATCAGCGCCAGCGACAACACCAGCTTGTGCTGCAGTCTCAAGTCCCGCCAGCGATATCGGACGTGCGCCACAACCCTCCTGGTACTGTCGGGCATCCGATGTCCCGGCTTCAGCGACGATACAAATCTTATGCAATCTCCCTGCCCGCCCTCGCCGCCTGCCTGACCCTCGGCCTGGCCGTCGCCGGCCAAACCCCGGCCAAACCTGCCCCCGCCCCCGCCACCCTTCAACAAATGCAGGCCGCGCTGGCCGCCCTGCAGCAGCAGTTGCAGCAGCAACAGAAATTCATGGACCAACTCCAGGCCCAGGTGCGGTCGCTCTCGGATCAGCTCGCCAGCGCCAGCGACCAGCAGACCGTCGTGGCCGGCCAGGTCGCCACTCAGGAACAGGACAAGGTGCAGAGCGGCTCCCGCTTTCAAGTGTCGCTCTCCGGCATGCTGCTAATGAACGCCTACAGCGACCAGGGAACTGTGGAAAACGCCGACGTGCCCAACCTGGCCTTCGGCGGCGGCGGCGGCTCAGTCGGCGCCAGCGTGCGCCAGAGCGAGATCTCGCTGCGCGTGAACGGCCCGGAACTGTGGGGGGCGCAGACGTCGGGCGAGCTGATCGCCGATTTTTTTGGCGGCCTGCCCAGCTATCTCGATGCCGATGCCAGCGGCCTGGCGCGCATCAAGATCGCCCGCGGCCGCCTGGACTGGGCCCATACCTCGCTCATCTTCGGCGAGGATACGCCCCTGATCTCGCCGCTCTCGCCCACCTCCTACGCCTCGGTGGCGATTCCCGCGCTGGGCTACTCCGGCAATCTCTGGACTTGGGCGCCGCAGCTCGCCGTTGAGCAGCGCTGGGGACCAGACACCGGCTGGCAGGCAACGCTACAGGTCGGCGTCATGGATCCGCTCGACGGCGAGTTTCCCGCCAGCACGCGTTCGCGCAAACCGGAGGCGGGGGAGCTATCCCGCCAGCCCGCCTTGGAGATGCATGCCGGGCTGGCGCGCCCGCTCGGCACGCAGACGCTGGCCCTCGGCGTGGGCGCCTACTCCAGCCGCCAGGACTACGGCTTCGGTCGCGGCGTCCATGCTTGGGCGCTGACCGCCGATGCCCGGCTGCCGCTCACCTCCCGGCTCGACCTCAGCGGCGAAGCCTACCGCGGCCGCGCCCTCGGCGGACTCTGGGGCGCGGTCGGCGCCAGCATCGTCTCCAGCGCCAGCGACCTCACCAATCCGGCCACGCAAATTGCAGGACTCAACGACGCCGGCGGCTGGGGCCAGCTGACCGTTCACGCCACCCCCACACTCGATTTCAATGCCGCCTATGGCCTCGACCATCCTTTCCGTGGCGACCTCGGCCGCTTTGCCTCCCTGAATTCCAGCCTGCCATTCGCCGGCAACCGCACCGCCCTCGTCAACCTCGTGGACCGCCCCCGCTCTGACCTGGTCCTCGCCCTCGAATACCGCCACCTCGCCACTCAGCACCTGCTCACCGGCGCCAATACCGCCGCCCAAACCAATGCCGCGATTGCGATAATCTTCTAATGCGCCGTCGCCTCTTTCTCACCCTCGCCGCCCTCGCCGCCTTCGCCTGCGCCCAAACCGGCGTGCGCGGCGCCGTCACCGTCGAACACCTTGCCGGCCGCAAGGCCGATAGCGCCGGCGTCGTGGTCTGGCTGACCCCGCGCTCCGCCGACGTTGCGGCCGCCACCGCCACCCCGGCCCCCCTGCAGCACTTCCGCATGGCGCAGCGCAACCGGCACTTCGCCCCCAGCCTGCTTGTCATTCCCGCCGGCGCTACCGTGGACTTCCCCAATTTCGATCCCTATTTTCACAACGTGTTCTCTCTGGGCCAGGGCCACCCCTTCGATCTCGGCCTCTACCAGGCCGGCGCTTCCCGCGCGCATCGCTTCATCCAACCCGGCGTCAACTACGTGTTCTGCAACATCCACTCCCAGATGACCGCCGTCATTGTCACCGTGCCCTCCTATTGGTACGCCGTCAGCAATGCCGCCGGCGACTATGCTCTGCCCCCGGCGCCGCCCGGCGCCTACCAGTTGCACGTGTGGTATGAACGCGCGGCCCCAGCCGCCCTGGCCCAGTTGACTCGAACACTCACCGTGCCCTCCTCCGGCGCGCTTACCCTCCCGCCCTTCACCATTGCCGAAGTTGCCGCCCCCGCCACCCACACCAACAAGTACGGCAAGCCTTACGCCAAAACCAAAGCCTACGGCCTCGGCGGCGGCCTCTAATCCGAGACTGCATCACCGTGCACAGCGCAAGGCCACGGCGGGCACCCAAACCGCCAGGCGCAGATGTTGCGTACGTCTCTGTGTCGGCTCCTCGTCGATCTGCATCACTCCGGGCAAATTCGCTGTGCTGACCGGGAAGGCGGCGCCGGCGCGAAAACGAAAGGCCGGCCCTACCCCAGCTCAATGCGCAAACCACGACCGATAGCGTGTGCCGCGCGCGTTAGCGTTTGCAGCGTGACGGAGGCATTGCCAGGATCGTGGAGGCGATCCAGTGCCGCGCGGCTTGTGTGCATGCGCCCCGCCATCTCCACCTTGCTGATGTTGTACTTCTCCATTGCTTGCTGGGCCCGCCAGGCCAGTGTCTCCTTCAGCGCGACCGCGCGAGCCTCTTCGAAGATGCCTTCCTCTTTCAGGAACTCCTCCAGTGACGAGCCGATATGCTTGTTGCGCATTTTCACTTCGTAACCTCCTTCATTCTCCGTCTCGCCAGTGCCAGATCATCCGCCGGCGTTTTCTGCGTCTTCTTGATAAATCCGTGCAGCACCACGAGCATCCCGTCGTGAAAGCACAGGATAAGCCGGGCGATGCGCTGGCTCGGCAGCCTTGACGGGCGCGGGCCCCTGCCCGGCTACGCCGGGCATCCCGCTTGGGCTCGCGCCGCCCACCCCACCGGACCCGTCAGCGGCTGACCGGTACCGCCATCTCCCCTCCATGCGCGTTCAATTCGGCGCGCGTGCGCGGCAGGCTGCCAGGATAGTGTTGCTGCAGATAGCCGATCAGCCCCTCGCGAATAATGCAGCGCAGGTCCCAGGCAGTGCCCGCGTC
>JBOGKJ010000227.1:0-5047 GCA_050745565.1 Terriglobales bacterium
AGCAGATCGTCGGCTTCGGCGAGCGCTGGCCGGGCTCGCCCGGCCATGCCAAGACCGAGGCGCTGGTCAAGTCCGTGGTCGTCCGCGACGGCGGCCAGTTCTCCGAAGACGACTTCACCGCCTCGACTCCACGCGGCCCGGTCGCGGTTCACAACCTCATCGGCAAGTTCAACGTTTCCAAGGATCCGAACCAGCCCATCTTCATCCTGGCCGGCCACTACGACACGCTGTTCAAGAAGGGCTTCGTCGGCGCCAATGACGGCGGCTCCTCCACCGCCATCCTGCTTTCGTACGCCGACGCCCTGCACGGCCACAAAACCCACATGCAGATTTGGCTGGTCTGGACCGACCTCGAGGAAGCGGTGCAATCCTTCACCGACACCGACGGGCTCTATGGCAGCAAGCACTTGGCGCAGAAACTTAGCCGGGAGGGTTTGGTCCCGCGCATCAAGGGCTTCTTTTTGATGGACATGATCGGCGACAAGGACCTGAACGTGGACAAGGAGGCCAGCTCGACCTCCTGGCTGCAGGACTTTATCGCTTCCGCGGCCAAGACGCTGGGCTACTCCCAGTACTTCTTCCAGTACTCCACCGCCATCACCGACGACCAGGTGTCGTTTGCCCAAGTGGGCATTCCAGTCGTGGACGTCGTGGACGCCGAGTTCGGCAAAATGCCAGGCGATGGCATGGGCGCCTATCACCACACCGACCAGGACACCATGGACAAGGTCTCCGAGCACAGCCTGCTGGTGGTGGGGCAGACAACCCTGAAGGCGGTTCAATTGCTGGACGCGCAGGCGCCGTAGCTGGCAATATTATGTCAACAGCTTTTCCGCCGTCGGCCGTCCCGGCTGTGCAATTCCGGCGTTATCAGACCTAGCCCATGCCCCTGCGCCAGGCGCTTGCCTTCGTGCTCCGCACGTATCCGCTGAAGGAGTCGGACAAGATCGTCAGCTTCTTCACCCGCGAGTACGGCAAGCGCCGCGGGGTGGCGCGCGGCGCCCGCCGGCCCAAATCGAAGTTCGGCTCGACGCTGGAACCCCTGTCAGAAGTAAGGGTGCAGTACTTCGAGCGCGAGGGGAAGGACCTCTGCAACATCGACCGCTGCGACCTGCAGCAGTCCATGGTGGCCGCTTCGGGCTCCGATCTGCTACATTCGATGGCGGTGTCGTTGATGGTCGAGGTGGCCGACCGCATGCTGCCGGAACACGAAGTCAGCGATCCCGTCTACCGTCTGCTGGGAGCGGTGCTGGCCGGTCTGCGCGCGTCGCCCGGCGAGGCAGCTTGGCTTCCGGTAACGTATTACCTTTATTGGATGGTCCGATTGGGGGGTTTTCTGCCGAACATTGCCGAGGCCGACCTGTCGCCCAACGCGCAGCAGTTGGCACAGGCCATAGGCTCCAACCCGCTTAACGGGCTCGCCCCGCACGTTCCTGCGGCGGAAGGCGTTTCGGGCCGCCGGTTGCGGCTGTTGCTCATCGCGGCGCTGGAAGACCACCTCGAGTCGCGGCTGCGCTCCTGGCCGATGTTGGCAGAATTGGAACCGGCTCCAGCCGAAACTCGAAACCAGAAACTCGAAACTTAATGCTTTACTTTCAGGATTTATTGCTCCGATTGCAGGAATACTGGGCCGCCCAGGGCTGCGTGCTCCAGGTGCCGTTCGATCTGGAGGTCGGCGCCGGCACCATGGCTCCGGAAACCTTCCTGCGGGTGCTGGGCCGGACACCTTACCGAGTGGCCTATGCCCAGCCCAGCCGCCGCCCCGCCGACGGACGGTATGGGGAAAACCCGAACCGGCTTTACAAGCACCTGCAACTTCAAGTGATCCTCAAGCCCGCGCCCGGCAATGCCCAGGAGCTTTATCTGCAAAGCCTTGCCGCAATTGGGGTTAACCTGCAGGCGCACGACATCAAGTTCGAGGAGGACAACTGGGAGGCACCCACGCTGGGCGCCTGGGGCCTAGGGTGGCAGGTGATGCTCGACGGGCTGGAAATCACACAATTCACCTATTTTCAACAGTGTGGCGGCCTGGACCTCAATCCCATTTCGGTCGAGTTGACCTATGGCCTGGAGCGCATTGGCGCTTTCCTGCAGGATGTGGATTCGATCTACGACCTGCGTTGGAATGCGGACTACAGCTATCGGGACGTGCGCTACCTCGATGAGCTGCATTCCTCGATCTACAACTTTGAGAAGGCGGACGTGAAACGGCTCTGGGAATCCTTCAACGGCCACGAGGCCGAATGCCGCGACCTGCTGCAACAGTTCAGCAAACTGCCGGCCAGCGCCCGCGAGCGCTTTCCGCTGCTGGCGGCCTATGAACTCTGCCTGCGCTGCTCCCACATCTTTAACCTGCTGGACGCCCGCGGTGCCATTTCCGTCACCCAACGCGTCGGTTTGATTCAGCGGGTGCGGTCGCTCGCCGTGGGCATCGCCAAGTCGTGGATGGAACAGCAATACCCCGCGGCGGGCGAGCCGGCCGTACCCGAGGTCGCCCGTGCCTGAGCGTCTATTGATCGAGTTGGGGTGCGAGGAACTGCCCGCCAGGGCGGTCGAGAGCCTGGCGCGCCAGATGGCGGCCAACCTCGACCGGCGATTGCACGGCAGCGGGTTGGCCGAGGGCGCGGGGCAGGCGTACTGGACGCCGAGGCGGCTCATCTATTGCCACCCGGCGGTGGCGGCGCATGAGCCGGTGCGGGAGGAGGAAGTCATTGGCCCGCCGGCGCGGATCGCCTTTGCCGCCGACGGCTCTCCGACGCCGCAGGCGAACGGCTTTGCCGCCAAGAACCAGGCGTCGGCCGAGGCTCTGTTCCGCCTGACCACGCCCAAGGGCGAATATGCCGCGCTGCGGCGGAAGGTGGGCGGCGAGCAATCCACGGCCTTATTGGGGCCGGCAATTGTTCAAGCAATCCATGAGATTGTCCTGCCCAAATCCATGGCCTGGGATGGCGGTGGGTTTCGCTTTCTGCGTCCGGTGCGCTGGCTGGTAGCCCTGCTTGGCGGCGAGGCCATCGCCTGCACGCTCGGCGGGTTGGCTTCGGCGCCGGTCTCGCGCGGGCACCGCACCCTGGGTGCGGCGAGCTTCCCGGTCAGCTCGGCCGCGGACTTTCCGGCCCTCTGGCAGAACAACGGCGTTGTGCCGGATGCCCTGCAACGGCAGCGGGCGATGGCGCAGGCGGTCTCCGCCGTTCTGCCTGCCGGGATGCGGTTGCGCGGCGACGCCGCCCTGGAAACCACCCTGATCAACCTCACCGAGTTCCCCGATGCCGTCCGGGGCGATTTCGATCCCGCGTACCTTGAAACGCTGCCGCCCGAGGTGTTGGTGACGGTGATGCGCGACCACCAGAAATATTATGCCGTCGAAGACAGCGCCGGCGCGCTGGCGCCCCATTTCATCGCCATCATCAACCAGCGCGGCGATCCCGAGGGTCTGATCCGCCATGGCAATGAACGCGTGCTGCGCGCCCGCTTCAGCGACGCCCGCTTCTTCTACGAAGCTGACCTCAAGCTGAGCCTGGCGGCGCGGTTGCCGCAACTGGAACAGGTGACCTTTCATGCGCAGTTGGGCAGCTACCGCGACAAGAGCCGCCGGATGGCTCTGTTGGCCAGTTGGCTGGCGGGGCAGTGGCCCGGCTGCGACGCCGCTGTGGCTGCGACGGCCGCCGAGCTGGCGAAGTGCGACCTCACGACGGAAATGGTGAAGGAATTCCCCGAACTGCAGGGCATCATGGGCGGGCGCTACGCCCGCGCGGCGGGCCAGCCGGCCAAGGTCGCCGAAGCCATTGCCGATCAATACCTGTGGGAGACGGCGCCGCGCAGCCTCGCAGGCGCGGCGGTGTCGCTGGCGGACAAGCTGGACACCATCGCCGGGCTGTTCGCCATCGGCGAAATCCCCTCGGGCTCGGCCGACCCGTTTGCGCTGCGGCGGCAAGGCAACGGCGTCGTCCGGACGGTGATTGAGCGTGGCCTGACGTTGTCGCTGTCCGCCGCCATCGCCCAGGCGCTCAGCGGCTATGACAAACCGGAAGTGCCGCCCGAACTGGGGCCGTTTTTCCGTGAGCGGCTGGCGTTCTACCTCACCGAGGCGGCCGGAATGACGGCGCCGGTGGTGGCGGCCGTGCTGGCCGCCGGCAGCGACGACCCGCTCGACGCCCTCGATCGCTGCCGCGCGCTGGCCTCGACCCCGGAAGCCGCAGCGGTGGCGGCGCTGGTGAAGCGGGCGCGCAACATCGTACGCAAGGAGCGCTGGCCGGAGTCCATGCCCGATCCGGCCCGGCTCGCGGCCCCCGCCGAGCAGGCGCTTTATCAGGCCGTGGCCGCCCTGCCCGAGGGCGGTGCGTATGCCGCGCAGTTGCGGGCCGTGAGCGCGCTGGCCGAACCCATGGAAACCTTCTTCAACCAGGTCCGGGTCAACGATCCCGACCCCGCGCTGCGCGCCAACCGCCTCTCGTTGCTGGCCTGGGCCGCGGCTCGCATGTCTCGCGTCGCCGATTTTGAGCAATGGGCGGCTGCCGCCGAGGCGCCGGCGGCCGGCTAGCTTAAAATGGGATTGCAATGACCACCATGGACCTTGAGTTTCGGTTCGCCGGCGCGCTGGACGAAGCCCAGTTGCGGGCGTTGGGCCGCCTTCCGGACGTCTACGGCATCCGCGCCCTGCGCGTGGACGAGCCCGGCCGACGCATCGCGGTCGAGTACGATGCCACCCGCCTCGACGCCGCCCGTGTCCACGCCCTGCTGCGCGCCGCCGGCGTCGCCGCCGAACCAGCTTTGGCGGGGCAAAATTAGCGGCCTTCCGACCGTGTGTGCGCGTGCACTTGTTTCAGCATGCCGTGGCGAGTGCAGCATGGCTCGATGCGTGACTGATGGAGCCACCTCCGGTGGGGCGGGTCGCCGACCCGCGCGCCGGACGCCGGCCGACGCCACGCGCCAGTTCGGGTGACCACAGCAGCCGTGATTCTGCTATAGCCATGTCGAACCAGCCCGGACTTCTCACACGGAATCTCATGCGAAGCTGCGGTTGTGGGTGCGGCAAGGCGCGGGCCGGCGG
>JBOGKJ010000228.1:0-2516 GCA_050745565.1 Terriglobales bacterium
AGGTTATAGGCTTCGTAGCCGGCCGCGCCGTTGCTCACCTGAATCACGCCCGCGCGCATCAGATCGCTCGGCGTGGCATGGTTGTTCACGATCGAGCCCGGGTAGCGACGCCCCTCGAACAGGCCGAAAATGTAGGTGTTGCCCCCCAGCCAGTTGCCCAGCGGCCCGCCCAGCGAGGCGCCAAACCGGTTCTGGTGGTTCTTCGCCCGCGGCACGTTGGCCTGGTTGTTGCTCCAGTCGTTCGCCGCCAGGTAGCTCCCAAGGTAGTAGTCGTATGCCGAGCCGTGCACCACCGGCGTTCCCGCCTTGGTCACCATGCTCACCGTCGAGCCCGCCGCCGAGTTCACGTCCGCCGTCTGGTTGTTCACCCCGATCGTGAACTGCTCGATCGAGTCCGCCGGCACCGGAATGGTGCCCGACGTCAGCCCGCCCTGCGTGCCGTTGTAGTCGGCGTGGTTGCCGTCCATGTCGTCGGAGTTGTTGCCGCCGTCCAGCGTGTAGCTGTTCTGGTCAGCGTCGGCGCCGGCCACGCCGCCGTCATAGGTCGAGGTGTTCGGCTGCAAGCTGGTCAGCGAGTTCGCGTCCCGGCTCATGTTCGGCGCCAGCAAAATCGCCGCCCCGCTGATGGTGTCGCCCACCGTCGAGTTCATCGTCTGCAACTCGGCCCCGGTGGCCGTCACCTCCACCGTCTGCGTGGTCTCGCCCACCTGCAGCGGCACGTTAATGTTTAAGGTGCGGCCCACTACGGCCAGTTGGTTCTTCACCATGGATTCCTTGAAGCCCTGCTTCTTGAAATCCAGGTTGTAGGTGCCTGGCGCGATGTTGATGAACGAGTACCGGCCCTGCGCGTTGGCGATGGTCGCCTGGGTCGAGCCCGTCGAGGTATTGGTGAGTGTGATCACGGCGCCGATGACGGCGGCGTGCTGCTGGTCGGTGACCTGCCCCAGCACCGTGGCCGAACTGGCGCTCTGCGCTCGCGCCGCAGGCGCAAGCCAGGCCATGACCACGGTACAGAGAGCGGCTACAAAAAAGGTTCCCACACGCTTGAAGTTACGACTCGACAACATGAGCAAATCCTCCCCTAGGATTGAACACACCTGCCGGACGCCACTATCTTGGGCGCGCGGTCACTAACATGTCAAGAGGGAACATGACAAAAAATGTAGAATTGTGGGTGACTAAAGTATCATAATGCGCTCTGCCAGGCCGCAACTTCTTTCCGCACCCTGGGTTTAACACGCTCAGGAGTTGGCTATGAACCTGCCTTCGCTGCCCCCAATGCCCGACGGCCTCTCGCTCTCCGACCGCGTCCGCGCCTTGGCCGCCTTGGCGTATCTGCTGCCGGCTCGCAAGGCCGGCGCCGGCGACGTCCGCATCTCCGCCGGCGACATCCACCGCGCCCTCGGCCTGCAGCAGCGCATCCCGCTGGTCTGCGCCGCGCTGCGCTCGCAAATGTTCCTGCGCAGCGAAAAACTCGAGCTGCTGCAAATCGAAGGCCCGCCCTCCGGCCTCAGCCCCCGCACCGCCTTCACCTACCGCCTGCTGCCGTTCGCCACCTCCGCCGCCGACTGACAACGGACACCTCGACGGCGGTCGCGCCTTTGGCACCGCGGGCAAAGCAGGGGGTGAAAGCGCCACTGGGGCTTTCACCCTCCCCGGTAAACGCAGCGAGCGCCGAATCAAAGTAGGTGTCAACGACGTGGGGCGGGTCGCCGACCCGCGCGCCGGCCGCCGGCCGGCGCCATGCGGCAGTTCGGGAGACTACAGCAACCGTGATTCTGCACTAGCACGGCCCGCGCTGGATGTGGCAGCGCCAAGTCCACCGCGGCCTGCGCTGGCGCCCATCGGGTCCCCGGCCGGCCGGGCCTAACGAGGCAACTTGGACGGGTGAAGGCGCCGGCGGCGCCTTCACCGAGCCGAGCGGGCGCGCGTTGCCGCCAGGCGAATTCCGGCCGCAGCCGCGGGCCCCCCGAGGCGCTTGCGCCGTGGGGTGCGAGCCCCGGGAGGGCGTCCTGAGAAGGGCGGCGGTGCTGCCCAGAAAACGGGTGCGGGGACGGCGAAGCCGCGCTGGGGCCCGCGCCAACAATTGCCCCAGGTTATTGGTTGTTGGTCAAGCCGCGGGCTCGGGGTAGACCGCCAGCCCCGCATCCACTGCGGCCGTTGAGAGCCGGCGATCGTACACCGCCATGGTCGCGGCGCCGGCGGCCACCGCCAGTGCCAGTTCGCGGGAGCCGCGCCGTTTGCACTTCGGGCAAAGTCGGCGCGAAGGGCCGCGAAAGTCCGGAGGGGATCGGGGCCCCCGAGGCGCTGGCGCCTTGGGGTGGGAGCATCGGGAGGGCGTCCTGAGAAGGGCGGCCGCGCCGGACCCGTCAGCGGCTGACCGGTACCACCATCTCCCCTCCATGCGCGTTCAATTCGGCGCGCGTGCGCGGCAGGCTGCCAGGATAGTGTTGCTGCAGATAGCCGATCAGCCCCTCGCGAATAATGCAGCGCAGGTCCCAGGCAGTGCCCGCGTC
>JBOGKJ010000229.1:0-2956 GCA_050745565.1 Terriglobales bacterium
GGCCGTGGCGGTGCGCCCGGAGGCGGCCGCGGTGGGGCCGGCGGCGCGGCCAGCGGCGCTTCGGGCAGCGGTCTCGATCTGGCGCTGCTCTACACCAACCACGGCTTGTTCGGCTCCAGCGGCAAAATTCCCGTGCCCGCCGCGCCCATCGCACATCTTTATGTGCCCGCCGGCGCCGCCGGCACCGCCATGGCGAACCTCGCCGCCCGCATGGGCCTTGAATCCACCGCCATCACCCTCCCCATCGCCTCGCCCGCCTATCCCGCCGGCGCCCGCCCCGCGCGCGTCACCGAGCAGGCCGTCCTCGCCGGCGACGGACCACTGGCCCAGGGTGTTGCCAAAAAATTGGCCGCCGAAGACACCGCCGCCTCCACCGCCGCCCCCACCCTGGCGCCCGGCGAGGGCGCCCTCCGCGTGGTGGATGACGCCTTCGGCACCCATGCCGCCCTCCTCGTCCGCGGCGATGACTCCGGCGCCACCGCCGCCCTGGCGCTCGCCGATGGCCATTTGCCCAACCTCTGGCGCCCCGGCAAGCAGTACGTATCGCTTGAGGACGTCCGCTACGACCTGCACCGCTTCTTCTCCCTCCACTCCGGCGTCGGCCAGGCCACTGCCGGCCTGTTCTTCCTCAACCGCTGGCTCGATTCTATCGGCACCCAGCCTGTCAGCGACGTCCACGCCGCCCTCTACACCGAGCTCGCCGACCCCAAGCTCGCTGATTTTGTCCGCGATCGAATTGCCGCCAAGCTGCATGTGCAGCCCACGGTCGCGGCGGCCAGCCTGCGCGCCGGCACCCAGTGCTGCGCCGAAAACCCCGATCTGCATTACGACAACCCCGAGTTCCCCTTTCATCAAGGCACGCCCGTGTTCAGCGAGGATATCCATATCCCGTGGGAAGGCACCACGCTGCTCGACGACGTGCGCGGCGCCGCCGCCAAACTCACCCCCGGCGCGACGGTCGAGCTGCGGGCGCGCGTCAGCGAAGGCCCCGCCGAACGCCGCCAGCTCGAGGCCCAGTTGCACGACATCCTGGTGAAGGCGGGCGCCGATCCCGCCCGCTCCTCGGTCGAGGTACTCGACGCCTACAAGCAGGGCTATAGCTGGCTCACCGACGAAGTCGCCCCCGCGCTCAAGGGCAAGCCCGTCGCCAAGCTCGATATCGCCGTTGCCAAGGACGTTGACGAGACCGGCATCCGCGACATGTACACCCCGGCGCGCTGGGTGCAGGAGCTCTATCCAGTGGATGAAGTGCTCGCCAAACAGTTGCACCTTCCGCTCACCGCCATCACCTTGCACGAAATCAACACCGCGCGGCCGGTCGAGACCCCCACCGAAATCGCCCTCGCCGATCCGCCCAACCCCGTCCCCACCCCCACCTACCGCGCCACCGCCTACGACGCCCAGGGCAACGTGCTGCTCCGCCGCGACTTCACCGTCGCCGCCGTCATGCGCCCCTATAGCGGCGTCATCCCCGCCTACGAAGACGTGCAGGTGGACACCGGCTGGGTGCACCTGTCGAGCGGCGGCCAGACGCTGCTCGATCAACGCGTCGAGACCGACATCGAAAAATTCTGGGACCACTACCAGTCGGTGACCCTGCCGCGCGTCTACCGCTTTGTCATGGCGCAGGCCCACGGCAACCTGCGGACCGAGTACGTGCCGCCGTTTGACACGCTGAAGATGGACTTCCAGCTTTCCGAACCCAACTACAACATTGGCATCGACAAGGAGCGCATCTCCTCCATCGAGTCGCTGCAGGAAGACATCTTCTATTCCACCGAGACCTTCATTGACACCCTTGGCGACCTCAAAAACGGCCGCCCGGAAAGCTACGTCGGCCGCGTCATCCCCGTCGTCCACCCCAGCCGCGACGGCCAGGACGGCGAAGTCCACGTTGCGTTTTACGGCAAGGCCGCGCCCAATCCGCTGGTCGAGTTGAGCTGGACCGACGCCCAGGGCCAGCATCACGACCAGCTGCGCAACCTTCCGGTGATCAACGAGCCCATGCAGCCGCGGCTGATCGGGGCCCGCGTGAAGGTGGGCGAGCGCGGCATTCAGAACCTCACCTGGCTCATGCCGGCCGATGAGAACGCCTACGACATGGCGGCCTGGGAAAAACTCGAAGGACGCGAGCAGCTCGAGCGCAGCATGTTCAGCGTCCAGGAAGCCCAAGGCCAACTCCACTGGCTCGATGCCATGCACGCCGCCGGTCTCTACCCGGATGAGCTCGCCTACCGCGACCTGCGCCACATGGCGATTGAGTTGCAACTGCCGCGCCCGCTCGGGGCGGCCTTCACCACGCCGGAGCAACGCATCCTCGTGGGCTGGAACGTCGCCCCGCCGCTGCATCCGCACCCGATGATTGCGAGCGTCCAACCCATCGCCACGCCGGCGGGCGAGCCCAATAATTTCGTGCAATGGAACGAGCCAATTGGGCCGGCCGAGAGCGCCGCCATCCTGGCGAGGCTCGCGACCTATCCCGGCGTCAACGTCTACTCCATGGGCCGCAGCTACCTCGGCCAAGTGATCTGGGCGGCGGACATTATGCTGCCCACGCCTTCAGCCCTTCACTCCTGGGCCAAGGAGACCACGCTCAAGGCTTCGATCGTCTACTCCGCCCGCCAACACGCCAACGAGGTCTCGAGCACCAGCCACGTGGACAAACTCGCGGAGTTGCTGGTGAGCGACCCGGCCGTGCGGAAATACCTGAAGCAGGTCAACGTCGTGCTGCACCCGATTGACAACCCCGATGGCGCCAAGCTCTCCGTCATCGAGGCCAAGATCATGCCCGACAACCTGTTGCACCTCGGTTATCACGGCGCACTGGCGGCGGACGTCTCCAGCGGCCAGGGGCAGATTGATCCGGAGTATCCGGAAAGCCGCACCCGGCGGCAGTTGCTCGAGCAATGGCTGCCGGACGCCTTCCTCAACCCCCACGGTTACCCGTCGCACGAGT
>JBOGKJ010000230.1:0-10541 GCA_050745565.1 Terriglobales bacterium
CCGGGACCGCGGTCCCAATTGATCTCGAAGCCTGCGCCTCAGAGCCTCAACTACCATATCTCGCTGACGCACCAGCGATTCGGCAAGGGCGGAATCAACAGCGATGTCGCGCAAGCCCGCTGGCGTCTTGATTCTAAGCGTCCAATGCTGCTCGCGCAGCTCAGCACCGGGCCCGCTCCATATGACCGCCAGAAGGTGACTGTCTGGCGGCAGCAACTCAGCGGCGGCGCGCGCCAACTTCTCCCCCGAGCTGAGCATCCGCTCCTCGCCGAGTTGACGCAGCAAAATCGCCCGCCGGTCGAGAAGCTGCCAGTGCTTCGGGCGTCGCGCATCCACTTCCGGAGCCGGCGGCAACTGATCCTCCGTTCGCGACAGCGCTTCCTGCCATTCTTCGGGCGTGTGCACAATGAAGCCCTGAAGATAGACCTTAAACGTGCCGTTCTGGCCGCGTGCCATTACCTCTTGACCTCCCGCCCCTGGACCCGGGCCATGATCTCCTCCGCCAGCGCCCGCGGAACCTCTTCGTAATGCGCAAAATGCATGGTGTAGCTGGCGCGCCCCTGGGTGGCCGAGCGCATCTCGGTGGCATACCCGAACATGTCGCTGAGCGGCACCATGGCGCGGATCACCTGGCTGCCCGCGCGCGGCTCGGTGCTCTCAATGCGGCCTCGGCGCTTGTACAGATCGCCCGTGATGGAGCCGATGTAGTTCTGCTCGTCGGGCACCACCACCTCGACCTTCATCACCGGCTCCAGCAGCGCCGGCTTGGCGCGCTTGGCCGCCTCCTTGAACGCCATCGAGCCGGCGATCTTGAACGCCATCTCGCTCGAGTCCACCTCGTGGAAGCTGCCGTCGTAGAGAGAAACCTTGATGTCCTTCATGGGATAGCCGGCGAGTATGCCCCCCTCCATCGCCTCCTCTATGCCCTTCTCCACCGGCTTGATGAACTCCTTGGGAATGGAGCCCCCGACAATGTCGTTCTCGAAGATGTAGCCGGCGCCGGGCTCGGCCGGCTCGATCACGATTTTGACGTGGCCATACTGGCCGCGGCCGCCGGTCTGGCGGATGTACTTGCCCTCGGCCTCGGCGCGCTGGCGGATGGTTTCCCGGTACGCCACCTGGGGCTTGCCGACGTTGGCGTCCACCCCGAACTCGCGCATCATCCGGTCCACCAGAATCTCCAGGTGCAGCTCGCCCATGCCGCTGATGATGGTCTGGCCCGTCTCGGTGTCGGTGTGCACCCGGAAGGTCGGGTCCTCCTGCGCCAGTTTCGCCAGCGCCTGGCCCATCTTTTCCTGGTCGGTTTTGGTCTTGGGCTCGACCGCGACGTCAATGACCGGGTTGGGGAACTCGATGGATTCGAGCAGGATGGGCTGGTCCTCGTCGCAGATGGTGTCGCCGGTCGCGACCGTCTTAAGCCCCACGCAGGCGGCAATGTCGCCCGCCCACACTTCGCTGATCTCCTCGCGCTTGTTGGCGTGCATCTTCAGCAGCCGGCCGATGCGCTCGCGGCGCTGGCGGGTCGAGTTCCACACCGAACTGCCGGTGTCCAAATGACCGCTGTAAACGCGCACAAACGCCAGTTGCCCGACGAACGGGTCGGTCATGATCTTGAACACCAGGGCGGCGAAGGGGGCCTCGTCGCTGGCGGGGCGGGTCTCCTCCCGATCCTTGGGGCCGATGCCGCGCATGGCGGGCACGTCGAGCGGCGAGGGTAGGTAGTCCACCACGGCGTCGAGCAGCGGCTGCACCCCCTTGTTCTTGAAACTCGACCCGCACAACACCGGGAACAACTTCATGGCGATCGTCGAACGCCGCAGCGAGTTCTTGAGTTCCTCGGCGGTGAACGCCTCGCCATTCATGTACTTTTCCAGCAGCGTATCGTCGCACTCGACGATTTTCTCCACCATCTGCTCGCGGTAGTCGTGCGCCAGCTCGGCCAGCTCGGCCGGGATGGGGCCGGTGTCGTAGGCCGCCCCCAGCGTCTCGTCGCGGTAGGTGATGGCCTGCATCCCGATCAGGTCCACCACGCCGCGGAAATGCTCCTCGTGCCCGATCGGAATCTGGATTGCGACCGCCGGGGCGTGCAGGCGGGCGCGAATGGTGCCCAGCGCGTGCGGAAACTCGGCCCCGGCGCGGTCCATCTTGTTAATGAAGCAAATGCGGGGCACGCCATACTTGTCCGCCTGGCGCCACACGGTTTCCGACTGCGGCTCGACCCCATGCACGCCGTCAAACAGCGCCACCGCTCCGTCCAGCACCCGCAGCGAGCGCTCCACCTCGGCGGTGAAGTCGACGTGCCCGGGGGTGTCGATGATATTGACGCGGATGTCCTTCCACATGCAGGTGGTGGCGGCGCTGGTGATGGTGATGCCGCGCTCCTGCTCCTGTTCCATCCAGTCCATGGTGGCGGTGCCTTCGTGGACTTCGCCGATGCGGTGCGTGATGCCGGTGTAGAACAGGACCCGTTCGGTCGTGGTCGTCTTGCCGGCATCAATGTGGGCCATGATGCCGATGTTGCGGGTGCGGGCGAGTGGGACGCGGCGGGGCATGTCTATCCGTGTTCTAGGGCTGGCGGGTGGTGGTGGAATTCCCTACCAGCGGTAATGGGCGAAGGCCTTGTTGGCTTCGGCCATGCGGTGCACGTCCTCGCGTTTTTTGACAGCGCCGCCGCGGTTCTGGGCGGCGTCGAGAATTTCATTGGCCAGCTTTTCGACCATGCCCTTTTCGCCGCGGGCGCGGGCGTAGGTGATCAGCCAGCGGACGGCGAGCGAGACCCGGCGGGTGGGGTTGACCTCGATCGGCACCTGGTAGTTGGCGCCCCCGACGCGGCGGGTTTTGACCTCGACCACGGGCTTCACGTTCTCCACCGCGCGCTTGAAGATTTTGACCGCGTCCTCGGGCTCGGCCGTGGCGCCTTCGGCCGCGGCCGCGGCCGTGGGCGCCGGCTTGGGCGCCCGGCTGCTGACCCGGTCCAGCGCGCCGTAGAAGATGGCCTGGGCGGTGGATTTCTTCCCGCCCCACATCATCGAATTGATGAACTTTTCCACCAGTCGGGAGTCGTGGATCGCGTCCGGCGCGATCTCGCGTTTTTCAACGTAGCCTTTGCGTGGCATGGGTTAAGCCTTGGGGCGCTTGGCGCCGTATTTCGAGCGCGCCTGTTTGCGGTTCTGCACCCCGACCGCGTCCATGGTGCCGCGCACCACGTGGTAGCGGACGCCGGGCAGGTCCTTCACGCGGCCGCCGCGGATGAGCACGATCGAGTGCTCCTGCAGGTTGTGGCCGATGCCGGGAATGTAGGTGGTCACCTCGATGCCGTTGGTGAGCCGCACGCGGGCCACTTTGCGCAGCGCCGAGTTCGGCTTCTTGGGCGTCTGGGTGTAGACGCGGGTGCACACGCCGCGCTTCTGCGGGCACTGCTGCAGCGCCGGCGAAGCCGTCTTGTACCGCGTCTTCTCGCGGCCGGCGCGGACCAGTTGATGAAACGTTGGCATAAAATCCTGTCTCTCCGCCCTGCACCTGCTCGGCACGCGCCGGCACGCGCCCGGCGACGGCACCCCCTCCGGCTCCGATGCCGGGGGCGGCACCGCGCCCGCAGGCGCCATGCGCGTCCGTTTCGTACCCACCAGATCCCGGGCGACGTCGCGCGGGCGCCAGCCTAAGCTGGGCCCGCTCCGTTTCGCCACGGCTGCCCGCCACATAGCCCCGTGAGCACGGGGTGGTCGTGGGGACTCAGCGAGGGGAAGGCCGGCCCCAAACCTCCGGGCCGCACCCATCACGAAACTCCTCGGAAAACCTTTAGATCGTACCACAGCCCGCGGCAGAGTTGTCAAGCCGTTGTCTATCGGCTGTTAGCATCCGCTATCCGCTATCGACGGTCGGCGTTGTCGCCCGCGCGCCGCGGCGGTTGGGGTGCAATCGGGTCTGCCTCAAAACCCCCGCCTGGCCCATTAATCAGCGACTTTCCTCAAAACCCGTGGTGCATCAATTGCCGGGCGCGGGCCCCTGCCCCTGCTCGCTGAGACGCTCGCAGCGCTGCGCCCGCACTCGAAGGGCTGTTGAGCGCCGGCCCGGGGCCCGGTGTGCCCAAGCCGGCGTGAGCCTGGCGGGGCCGCACCGCTTCACTTGCCGGAAGCGGTGAAAGCGCCGCTGGCGCTTTCACCCCGTTGGAATTCCGCGGCCCTTCGCGCCGATTTTGCCCGCAGTGCAAACGGCGCGACTCCCGCGAAAGGATGGCGCTACGAGCAATCGTGGGTCTGAGCTTTCCGAGCAGCAGCGTATTTTAGACGTTAGCGCACGCTTGTGAGGCTGATTAGGCCGGCAGCGACTTGACTGCGATGCCTAGGGCCGTATAAATTGGAACTGGTACCATCACTACCGCGAAGAGGAAGACGGTAATGCCCGGAAATCATGCTTCGAAAATTGACCGCTTGCTCGAACGGGTTCTCGACATTTTCGAAGAGGCCGATAAGGACTGTACAGAGAGGGAAAAGTTGCATCGCCACGAGCGTTTTGTCAGCGCAGCCCGCGCAGCCGTCGCGCCTCGTGCAAGTTCCTCAAAGCTTCTTCATAAGCAGGCGACCCGGGCTTCAGGCCACGGGCTTTAAGCGCGCTTCCGAGCATATCGTCAGGGCCGGAGAGAAGCTGATCGAGGAATTCGCGTTCCTGCCGTCTTCTCGCCTTTGCTGCATCCCGCGCAGCGCTGTTAAACGGCTTCTTGAGCCCACGCGAACGGTCTTCCCGAATTACGCTTTCAATCTCCGAGTCAATTTCCGGCTCTACCGGTGGTTCTCGTCTTCGCGCCATTCTCAACGAATTATATCCGTTCTGGTAGGCTGAGATTTGCCACACACTGTTGAGTCAGACCTGACTATAAACTCCCAAATTGCGCGGAGCGAGAATTACTGGGAAATGGCCGGGACGGTGACCGGCCAGTACCTCACAGCGGCACGGGGCTGCCTGCCTTTGCCTGCGGGTAGGAGACCGGGCTATGCGGCTGCCCTCCTCTTGTTCGCCGCCGTAGATTGCGCAGTTCCTTCGAGGCGAATATGTCGTCATCGCGACGGTAAGAAGTGCCGGATTTCAGAAGGTGGTAAGCGTGTGGTGTGAACCGTCTGGACAAGTGTCCACGTAAGCGGTACGTGGACACTTCGGCAGGTGAGAGGCGAGCCGACTCAGGCCGGGCGAGGTTCCAGGGCAGCGGTTCGTCGACGCGGTTGACCGGGTGCTCGCCGACAGGCTCACTTGACGCAGGTACGTTTCCGGGTTCAGCCCGCTGAGTTCGGCGGTGCCGGTCAGGCCGTAGAGAGCGGCGGCGCGCTCGCCGCCGGCGTCCGAGCCGGCAAACAGGTAGTTCTTGCGCCCAAGCGCCCCGGCCTTAATTTTGGTTGCCGCCCCGTTACCCCAGCCGCTTGTCCACCACCCAGCGAGAACCATTGGCATCCAGGTCGCCATTCAGCTCCTCACAGCGCGTTATCGCCTCTAGTTCTAGGTCGAGGGTGCTATCAATCTTCAGTGTTCCGACCGTCGCTGGGTATGGTGGGTACCGGACGACGCTGTACACGGTTTTCAGGTCCATTGAAGTACTCCCGCCAGCCACTTTACACCGAGGCGACTCGGGGCCATTGGTCGCAGCTGGGTTTCTGAATTTTGGGGCAAATTCCACACTTCCTCACAATTCCCCGGCTCGAAAGCCGGGTGCAATCCAGTCATATGAAACGGCATGAGCGGGCGACGTCGTCACGGTACACACCTCAAGAGGAAAGCTGATCACCAGCCCTCCTCACGCTCCGCCAGCACCGCTTGCACGAGCGAGGCGCCTCTGGGCAGCGGCGGCAACGGAGCCTCGAAGAACCCCTTCGGCAGCGGCTTGCTCCCCGGCTCCACGATGCCGCGCCGCACCAAGCCCGCAAGGCGTTGATCGGTGCAGAGCGGGTCGTCTGGCCGCAGAGGCTCTAGTCGCGCCACCGGACGCTCGCGATCGAAGATGAGCACCGGTCCCGAGCCCAGCCCATCAATCAGCTTGCTGAGATTGTTCTTTGCCTGGGATATGGTGGCTACCTTCATGTGGACATCATAAGCTCACTTGGCTACGCCGGCGCTGGCGCGTGAGCAAGCGTTGGCGAGGCAGTTGCCTGGGCTACCGCACGTCACCGGCGTCGCCTTCGCAGCAACTGCTCCCGTGCAGCACCTGGAGGCGGAGCTCATCGGGGCGGCTGGGCAGCCGCGGGCGGTGGACGCGAACGACGTCTCGCCCGAGTATTTCCAGGTGCTGGGGATTCGGTTGCTCGTGGGGCGCGGCCTTGCGGCCAGCGACGGCGATTGCCACGCCGCCGTGTGTTCCGCCGTCGTCTCGCGCGCGTTCCAGCGGCGCTGGAGCGCCCCGAAGCTCACAGCTCCCACGCCATGCGCCGGTCGCTTGAGCGACCGGACGCGCTACCAGCGTTTGAGCAGGCGCAGGCCATCGAGGCTGCCGGCGTAGTAGCGGGGCAGTCGGCGGTCTATTTCATAGTCGAGTCCGAGATAGAAGCGGAGGGCGCCGGTGTTGTTGGCGGCGACTTCGAGGCTCATGCCGTGGGCGCCATGCACGCGGTGGTGGCGCTCGGCGGCCAGCATCAGTTTGCGGCCCAGGCCGTGGCGGCGGAACTCCGGAGCGACGTCAATGGTGATGACGTGGCCCCAGCCGCGCTCCGGCTGCGTCAGAATGAACGCCGCCAACGCGCCACCCTGCTCCACGCCACAGCGGTAGCCGCCGGGATGCTCCAGCGCGGCCTGAATTTCCTCCGACGCATAGGCGATGCCGGGCGGGAAGCAGCGCTGGTCCAGGGCCAACAACGCCGCCGCGTCCGCCGAGCTGAGCCGCCGAGCCCGCACCCCTTCATTATGGTCCGCCGCGGTGGACCGCCGCGGCGGGCAGCGGGTGGCCCATAAAATAAATTCGCGCGCCTGCCGCGCTGTCGCGTATTGCTCAGTAGGGGGCGGCAGGGCCGCGTCCGCGAAGCATGCGCATGGACACGGGACAATTCGAGCGCGCGCTGGCGGAGCACCAGCGCATGGTGTTCAGCATTGCGCTGCATACGCTGCGCGACCGCGCCCTCGCCGAAGAGATCACCCAGGACGTCTTTGTGGCTCTCCTGGAGCACGGAGGCGAAATGGCATCGCGCGAACATCTGCTGCACTGGCTGCGCCGCGTCACCTCGCGGCGGTGCATTGACCAGCTTCGCCGCCAGCACTGGCGGCGCTGGCTGGCATTGAGTGACTACGAGGCGACGGCCGACACGGCTGCCGCGCCGCGCGGCGACCCGATGCTGGCGGCGCGCCTCGCGCCCCTCCTGCGTGCCCTGCCCGCCTCCGAGCGCGTCGCGCTGGTGCTGCGCTACCAGGAGGACCTTGATCCGGGGGAAATCGGCCGCCTGCTCGGCCTGCCGGAAAAGACGGTGAAAAACAAACTGCGGCACGCCCTCGCCCAACTGAAACTACGCCTCGAACACCCCGCACCCGCCGAGGGGGCCCGGGTGCATCTGGAGCAGCCATGAATCCCACCTTCCCACCCGATCCCAGCCCCGAGCCTCCGGAGTCCGAACTGGAGCTTTGCCTGCGCGATCTATTTCGCCGCGAGGATCCACCCGCGGCCCTCGCCCAACGCCTGCTCGCCCGTGCCGCGCACAGGCCCGCGCCGGTCTTTCGGCCGTGGCGTCGCACGCCGGCGGCCCGTCTTGCCGCCGTGCTGCTCGCCTTGTGCGCTTGTCTGGTGGTGGGACTGGTTCACCGCCGTCAGGTCGAAAACCAGCAGGCGCAGCAAGCGCAGGCCCGCCTGCGGATGGCGCTGCAGATTACGACCAGCGAACTCGACTGGGCGGAAAACTCCATCACGCGGGATTTGGCGCCGCCGCGAGGCGCGCCGCCGGTCCACGGCCGAAAGGAGCCGAAACGACCATGAACATCGCGCCTAGGCTCCGCGCCGCCCTGGTGGCGGCCGTACTGACCGGGATGGCGGCGGCGCAGGCGGCGCGGCCGCCCTTCTCAGGACGCCCTCCCGATGGTCGGGCTGCGGCCGGAATTCGCTTGGCGGCAACGCGCGCCCGCTCTGCTCAGGGCGCGTCCAAGTTGCCTCAACTCGCCGCTCCACCCGGCCGTATTCAACTCAACTTCGGCGACTTAAATAGCCGCGCGGCGGAAGTGAGCGATATCAGCCTCGATGGCGCCATGCTGCAGCTCGGGATTCGGATGCTCTCCGCCCAGGACAGCGATGCCGCGGCGCGCCAGGTGCTGGCGCAGCTCCGGGGCGTTTACGTCAAGAGTTTCCGCTTCGACACCAAGGACCGCTATTCCGAGAGCGATTTGGACAGCATCCGGCGGCAGTTGCAGGCGCCGGGATGGACCCAAATCCTGCGCGTGCGGCAGCGCGACGACTTCCGCGAGGTCGAGGTTTACGTGATGACCGCCGCGCAACGGACCGCCGGCATGGTGATTATCGCCGCCTATCCGAAACAGTTGCGCGTCGTCAATTTGGTTGGGCCCATAGATCCGGCCGCGCTGGGCCGGCTGGGCGGCCACTTTGGCATCCCGCCCCTGCCATCCCTCAGGAGACACCGATGAAAACCTTTTTGACACAGTGCGTGCTCATGATGCTGGCGCTCGCCGCGTTCGGTCCGCAGACGGCGGGCGCGCAGCGGCCGGGCGCAGTGGGCGCGGGCCCCAGCGCGGCTTCGCCGCGCGCCCCGCTTACGTTCGCGCAAGCCGTGCGGGGCGTCTCCGGCGCGCTGCACACACCGCCCCGGCATCGGCGCTGGTTCGGCGCCTCCCAATTGGTGATTCTGGGCGCCGTCCCGGTGGGCTCCCGCAACGTTCACCTGGCGGTTTTCGACCTCGCCGGCGAGCCCTCGGCCGACGAGCGGGCGGCGGTCAGCTCCGCCCTCCAGGGCGCGCTTGGCCCACCCTGGCAGTTGCTCGCCCACCGCACGTCGCAGTTTGGGGAGCGGGAATCATGGGTGTACGTCCGCGCCGGCGGTTCGCAGGTCACGACGGTCGTGTGCCTGATCGAGCGGGGCCAAGCCACCGTGGTCATGGCGGACGCCGATCCGCAAGCGGTGCTCGACAGCCTGCAGCAACCTGGCATCGTCCTCTGGGGCCACCAGTCGGTGGCGCGTGGGCTGTGGGGCGGCCTCGGTGATGGCTCCGGCTTCGGCCCCGGCGTTGCGTTTGCGACGCCGTCGGGCCCCCTCAACCTGGCGCAGTTGCACGGCAGCGTCCAGGTCACCTACAGGGATTACTTCAAAAGCACACTGGGCGTCCGCCTGGATCCCACCGGCGGCGACATGCAGACGTTCAGCCTCGATCTCACCGGGCGCTACCAGGTCAGCCCGGATGTGGACTTTTTTGGGGTGGGACCGGATAGCCCCGCGCAGCGCGCCATCTACGACCTGCAAACACGCGGCCTGGCGCTGACGCTGGGCGTACGGCCGGCGCGCGGGCTCGATATCACCGTGGGCGAAGGCTACGCCGGCAACCGCGTCTTTGGCGGCCGCGAGGGCGTCTATGCCAACGCGCAGGCGGTGTTCTCCGCCTCCCTGGTGCCCGGCCTGGCGCGCGGCGCCAATCTGGTCCGTTCGTTCGGGTCCATTCAGTACGACACCCGCGACTATCCGGAAAGTCCGCACCGCGGCCTCTACCTGCGCCTTTCCGCTTCCGACAACAACGGCACTGGGCACAGCAATTTCGGATTCTGGCACTATGCGGGCGACCTCCGCGGCTATGTGCCGCTCACCCGTTTCAGCGACGTACTCGCCTGGCGCGGCCTGAGCGTTTGGAACATCGCCAAGCCGGGCGAGACGGTGCCGTTTTTCGAGATGTCGCGCCTGGGCGACAGTTCCCTGCTGCGCGGCTATCGCCCCTACCGCTTTTACGGCCTGAATGCGGTCGCCTCGAGCCTCGAGTACCGGCACTTTTTCACCACCGATTTCGGCGCCTTCCTATTCGGCGACCTGGGCCAGGTCTACGACACACGCTCGGAGTTGACGCGCTCCAACCTGCGGGCGACCTGGGGCGTGGGACTGTTGTTCAATGACAGCCGCAGGAAGACTTCGTTCAAGATCTATTTCGGCATCACGCGGGACGAGGGGCACCGCTGGTTCATGACGAAGGGCCCGCCGTTCTGAGTACCGAAGCCGCGGCGGCGGAACTCGGGAGTGACGTCAATGGTGATGACGTAGGCCCCAGCCGCGCTCGCACTGCATCAGCATGAACGCCGCCAACGCGCCACCCTGCTCCACACCGCAGCCGTAGCCGCCGGGGCGCTCCAGCGCCGCCTGGGTTCTCCCCGGCAAGTAGGCGATGCCGGGCGGGAAGCAGCGCTGGTCCAGTACCAACAATGCCGCCGCGTCCGCCGAGCTGAGACAACGAGCCCGCACCCCTTAATTATTGCGATAAGCACGCGGGAAAAATAGCGTACGTCATCGCCGTTCCACTTGTTCCGCTATGTGGATGAGCAAACCTTCCGTTGCAATGACCGGAACGCCGGGGCGACGCGGGATGTCCAAGGC
>JBOGKJ010000231.1:0-2809 GCA_050745565.1 Terriglobales bacterium
CGCCAGCGGCGCTGTCACCCCGCCGGACTTTCGCAGCCCTTCGCGCCGACTTTGCCCGCCGCGCAAGCGGCGCGACTCCCGCGAGACGTTCGCTGGCAACCGGCGCTGCCCAGGGGCCATCCCAGCCAACGTGAGTCTCGCAACCGCGCGCCGCCTCATGTGGATCGCCTCCGCCGCCTTCGCCGGCATCTGGGCCCTGGTCTTCTTCTGGCTGAAGCTGCCGGGCAGCTACATGCATGTCCTTTTGGTGGCGGCCATCGGCATCGCGCTCATGAACCTCATCGCCCATTACTGGACCCGACCCACCCCTGAAGACCGCGAGTGAGGCGTACGTGAGCATCCAGTCCCGCTTCATCCTCGCCCTTGCCGCCTTCCTCTACTGCGTCTGGCAGCCGGCCACCATGATCCGCCACTGGGCCGCGACCCCCAACGGCTCGCTCCACTGGCTGCTCGTCGCCCCCGCCGTCGCCTGCGGCCTGGTCGTCTGCGGCCTCGCCTGGGAACATCAAGAGGCCGCGCGTTGGCCTGAAGGCGAAATCCCACACTGGCCCCAGGTCCACCCCATCGCCCGCTGGTTCATGTGGTTCGGCTTCGCTCTCCTCACCTGGCGCTCAATTTGGATGTTCTTCAGTTGGGACGGCATGTTCCTGCTCCCCGCCTGGCTGCTCCTCGCCCTCGCCCTCTACCGCTGGCACGAACGCTGGCTGCCGAGCAACTGAAAAGCGAAAAAGTTGCTAGTTCCTAGTTCCTAGTTGCTAGTGAAGGCTCGGCCGCCGCGGCGCCGTCCAATGTCGCACCCTCTCCCAGCGCCCCGCGCCAACTCGAAACTCGAAACCCTCCGCGCCTGCCCCCCGCGGCCAGTTCAACCGATGTTCAGCAGCAACTAGCAACTAGCCACTAGCAACTATGTCTTCTGGATGTTCGGGCTGCGCAAGCGAAAAAGTTGCCAGTTCCTAGTTGCTAGTTGCTAGTGAAGGCTCGGCCGCCGCGGCGCCGTCCAATGTCGCACCCTCTGCCAGCCGCCCCGCGCCAACTCGAAACTCGAAACCCTCCGCCCCTGCCCCTCGCGGCCAGTTCAACCGATGTTCAGCAGCAACTAGCAACTGGCCACTAGCAACTAGCAACTATGTCTTCTGGATGTTCGGGCTGCGCGCACTGGCCGTGGTCGTCGCCGTGGTGTTTGGCGTCTTCCTGTGGGTGTACTTCCTGCAGGACCTGCCCTTTCGCGCCGCCCCCCAACAGCCCATCAACTTCAGCCACCAGATTCACTATGAGCGCGGCATCCAGTGCGCCTTTTGCCATATCGATGCACCGCGTTCGACGTTTGCCGGCATCCCCAGCGTCCTCAAATGCATGGGTTGCCACCGCGTCATCATTCCGCAGTACCCGGAAATCCAAAAACTCCACACCTACTGGCGCGAACAAATCCCCATCCCCTGGAAGCGCGTCACCTGGGTCCCCGACTACGTCCGCTTCACTCACCAGCCCCATATCGCCGCCGGCATCCCGTGCCAAACCTGCCACGGCTCGGTCGGCAGCATGGACCGCGTACGCGAGGTCACCAATTTCAGCATGAACACCTGCATCACCTGCCATCGCTCAATGGACGCCCGCACCGACTGCTTTGGCGCCTGCCACCACTGAGACGCGCATGGACGAACCCTTGGTCCAAATTGCGAACGTGCGCGGGGCCGCAGGCGGCCTCGGGCGGCGCGACTTCCTCAAAGCCACCGCGCTCGCCACCGCCGCCGGCTCACTCGCCGCCTGCCACAACCCGGAAAACATCCTCCCCCTGCTCGTTCCTGACCCGCGCCAGGAGGCCGGACGGCCCCAGTTTTTCGCCTCCGTCTGCCGCGAGTGCCCCGCCGGCTGCGGCCTGGTCGTCCGCGTCAACGACGGACGCCCCACCAAGTGCGAAGGCAACCCCGATCACCCCGTCAACCGCGGCAAGCTCTGCCTGCGCGGCCAAACCGCCGTCCAGGGCCTCTATAACCCCGATCGCTTCAAGGCGCCACGGCTGCGCGGCCCTCACGGCGAGTGGCGCGAGGTGAGCTGGGAGGTGGCCTTGGCGCGGCTCGATGAAGAGCTCGCCCAGGTCCGCGCCGAGGGCGCCGGAGGGCGCATCCAGTGGCTGGGGCGGCTGGAGACCGGAACGCTCGACCAAACCATCCGGGCGTGGCTCGCCCACCAGGGCGCTCCGGCGCCCATGTACTACGAGTACTTCAGCTACGACGCGCTGCGCGAGGCCATGGCCATCAGCTACGGCCATGCGGTCGTTCCCAGCTACCACATCAACGACGCGCGCTACTTGTTGAGCTTCGGCGCCGAGTTTCTCGAAACCTGGGTCTCGAACGTCGAGTACGCCGGCGATTTCGCCGCCACCCACAGCTACGGACACACCAAAGCGCCGGCGCGCTTTGTGGCCGTCGGCCCCCGCCTCTCCCTCACCGCCGCCAACGCCGACGAGTGGTGGGCGGCGCGCCCGGGCACCGAAAACCAAATCGCCTGGCTGCTGGTCGCGCTCGTCGCCCAACGCCGAGGCCGCGCCCCGCGCCTGCCCGCCGCCTACCGCCTGCCCGCGCTCACACTCGCCCAAGTGGCCGCCGCCTCCGGCGTCGCCGCCAATGTGCTCACCCTCGCCGCCGAGCGCCTGGCGGCGGCCGACCTCTCGCTCGTCGTCGGCCCCGGCTACCAAACCGACAACCGCCAGGCGGTGGACTGCCAGGTCGCCGTCAACGCCTTGAACGACCTGCTCGGCAACACCGGCCGAACGGTGGACCCCACCCGCCCGCACGCGCTCTCCGCCGTC
>JBOGKJ010000232.1:0-1580 GCA_050745565.1 Terriglobales bacterium
GCACGAGCCCGAGGGTCAGGCCCGCGGCGGTGGCGGCGAGAGCGGAGCCCAGGCCGCCGCCAGCTGCGTGCAATAGGAGGCCGCCGGCGGCGGCGGCGAGGGTGAGGGCGTGGGGGATGCGACGCCGGCGCCAGTCCCACCACGCCGCCGCCGCGCCCACGGTGAGCGCGAGCGCGAGGGCAGCGAGGGTCATGGGATTAGCTGCCGCTGGCGGTGTCGAGCGCCGTCTTGGCGTTGTTCCAGAGTTTGGTGATGTCGCCGCTGATGGCGGCGATGGTCACGACGGCGGCGACGGCGATGACGCCGAGCACGATGGCATACTCGGCCATATCCTGGCCGCTGTCATCGCGCCAGATGCGGGTGAGTAGTGATTTCATACTGTAGTCTCCTAGCAGTCAGAATGGAGTGGCGTTTGACACTCGCCAGAGTCAGTGCACCCACCGGGCCAAACGCGCCAAGGCGTGTATTTACAAGGGCGGCGGGGCCAAAGTGCAGCCGGCGCGGGGCTGAAGCCCGTAGTGGAAAGCCACCAATTGTAAGGTTTACTCCAAGTAACGGGAAGGTGGGGAGAGCGCGGGATGGGTCGCGGGGCTGATACAATGGCGGGCATGCGCAAATTCGTTGGGATCATCCTGCTGCTGGCGGCGACGCCGCTGGCGGCGCAGCAATGGGCGAAGGCGAAGCTCGAGCAGTCGCCGCGGCACCGCGAGGTCGTGAACCTGACCCACGACGGGCGCAAAGTGAGCGCCTTCGTGGCCTATCCGGAGTCGAGCGCGCGGCGACCGGTGGTGCTGGTGATTCACGAGATTTTCGGGCTGAGCGACTGGGCGCAGGAAGTCACTGACGAGTTTGCGGCGGCCGGCTACGTGGCGATCGCCCCCGACCTGTTGAGCGGGGCGGGGCCGTCAGGGGGCGGGACGGAGAGTTTCAGCGGGCAGACGGCGATTGGGCGGGCGATCAGCCAACTGCCGCCGGCGCAGATTGAGGCCGACCTGGAGGCGGCAGCGGACTGGGCGCTGCAGCAGCCGGCGTCGAACGGCGAGCTCTACGTGGTGGGGTTTTGCTGGGGCGGGGGGCAGAGTTTCCGTTACGCGACCGAGCGGCACGACTTGAAGGCGGCGTTCGTGTTTTACGGCGTGCCGCCGGCACGGGAGGCGGCGGCCAGGATTAGCGCGCCGGTGTACGGGTTTTACGCGGGCAACGACCGGCGGGTGAGCGGGACGGTGCCGGCGACCGAGGAGATGATGCGGGCGTTGGGGAAGCGCTACCAGGCGGTGATTTACGCCGGGGCCGGGCACGGCTTCATGCGGGCGGGCGAGGAGCCCAACGCCACCCCGGCCAACGCCGAGGCGCGGGCGGCGGCCTGGAAGGTGATGCGGCAAGTGTTGGCGGGGGGCCGGTAGGAGGGCGCGGACGGGGTTGACGTAGTCGGGGTCGGGGCGCGGCCCCGACGCGATGCAGGGCGTATTATTGGGGCATGGCTGGCATGGTAAAACTGCCGATTTTGCTGTATCGAGGAGAAGACGGCATGATGGTTGCCGAGTGTCCGCTGATCCCCGGTTGCGTTAGCCAGGGTGCGG
>JBOGKJ010000233.1:0-12219 GCA_050745565.1 Terriglobales bacterium
GTCCGGCGCCGCGCAGGCGCTCGGCGGCGAGCGCCTGCCAGGCCGCGGCGTCGGGGCCGGCGGCGGGAAGGCGGAGTTGCGCCAGACTGGCGCCGGGCTCGAGCGGCTGCTCCCGGTGGAAGCGGGCCAGGGCGGCGAGCATCTCCGCTTCCAGCGCGGCCATCGCCCCAGCCTCCATCGCCGCCGGCGGATGATCCAGCAGCGCCGCGCCCGCGGCGGCGAGCTGCCGCCGCAGCTCCGCCGCGCGTGCGCCCAGCGCCGCCGCCAACGTCACCAGCCGCAGGCCGGCCGCACCCGCGCGTTGCAGCCGCGGCTCAAGCGCGCCGCCCGCGGCCTCTCCGCCGTCCGCGGCCAGCGCCCGCAGCAGACCCGCCGCCGCGGCGCGCTCCGCGGTCCGATGCCGCTCCGCTTGGGCTTCAATCACCACGCCGCCGCCCAGCGTCCGCGCGGGCGAGAGCTGGCGCAGGATGAAGCGGTCGCCAGGCACGGCCACCAGCGGCACGCTCAAACGCAACTGGGCATAGGGCGCCTCGAGCCAGTGCACCGTCGCCATCGCCTGGGCGGTGTGCAGCAGCAGCCGCAGTTGCGCCCGCTGCGCGGGCGGAGCGACTCCGGCCGCCCAGCGCAACTCGGCATCGAACGCCCGCGTGGGCTCGAACACGCCGGGTTCGGCCAGCCATCCGCCGCGTTCCAGCGCGCCGGCGGCGTCACCGGCCAGGTTCACGGCCGTACGCTCGCCCGCCCGCGCCTCCTCCACTTCCTCGCCATGCACCTGCACCCGCCGCGCCCGCAAGCGTGCGCCGCCGGGCAGCGCCTGCAACTCGTCCCCGCGCCGCACCGTACCCTCCAGCAGCGTTCCGGTCGCCACCGTGCCAAAGCCCCGCATCTGAAACACGCGATCCACCGGCAGGCGACACGGCCGGTCCATCCGCCGCCGTTGCACCGCGCCCGCCGCCGCAGCCAGCGCTTGCCGCAACGTCTCGAGCCCGGCTCCGGTGCGCGCGCTCACAGCGACCACCGGCGCCCGCTCCAGGAACGAGCCCTGCGCCAGGCGCGCGATCTGCTCCCGCACCTCCGCCTGCCGCGCGGCGTCGGCCAGGTCGCATTTGGTCAGGGCAATGACGCCCCGGCTCAGACCCAGCAGCCGGCAAAGCTCAAAATGCTCCTCGGTTTGCGGCTGCACGCCGCGGTCGGCCGCGACCACCAGCAGCAGCACATCCACCGCCCCGGCGCCGGCGACCATGGTGTGGATGAAACGCTCGTGACCGGGCACGTCCACGATGCCCGCCACCATCCCCGGCCCCAACGGCAGATGCCCAAACCCGAGATCGAGCGTCATGCCGCGGCGTTGTTCCTCCGGCAGGCGGTCGGGGTGGACTCCGGTCAGAGCTTCCACCAGCGCGCTTTTGCCGTGGTCAATGTGGCCGGCCGTGCCGATGATCATGGCAGCCGCTGGGCGCCGGTTGCGGCGGATGCGCTGACCCCCTCCACTTCCGCAATGATGCGGCCCAGCGCCGCCTCGGGGTCGGAAGCCGCCGTCACCGCCCGCCCCAGCACCAGATAGTCGGCTCCGGCGGCAATCGCCGCCGACGGCGTCGCCACCCGCGCCTGATCGCCCGCTGCGGCGCCGGCAGGGCGAATGCCCGGTATCACCAGCGCCATCCCGGCGCCCAGTGCCTGCCGCAGGGCCGCCGCCTCGTGCGCCGAGGCGACGACGCCGCCGAGCCCGGCGCCCCGCGCCAGCTCCGCCCATGCCAGCACCCGTTCGGCCGGACTGCCCGGCATGCGCAACGCCTCGAGCTCGGCGCCATCGAGGCTGGTCAGCACCGTCACCCCCAGCAGCATCGGCGCCGCCGCTCCGGTATCGGCGGCCGCCCCGGCCGCAGCCGCCAGCATCTTCGGCCCGCCGCCAATGTGCACGGTAAGCATCCGGACGTCCAGCCGCGCCGCCGCCCGCACCGCACCCGCCACGGTGTTGGGAATGTCATGCAGCTTCAAGTCCAGAAAAACCTCCACCCCCTGCGCCCGCACCTGCCGCACCAGCTCCGGGCCCGCGGCCGTGAACAGCTCGAGCCCGATCTTCACCAGGCCGACGTGCCGCCCCAGCCGCTCGACCCATGGCAGCGCCGCAGCCGCGTCGGCGGCGTCCACGGCGAGGATCAGGCGCTCGCGCGCCGGGCGCGGGATCATTTTTTGAAGAGCGCGTCGAATTTCGAGCGCGCATCCTGCGGCGGCGCCGCGCCGGCCCGCGGGTTGCGCGCCGGCGCGACGGTGGTGGGCGTGAAGTAATCGCAGTAGTTGGCGCGATCCTTGTAGCGCACCCACTCGGCCATGACCTCGCGGCACTCGTTGTGGGAGGTGGGGTCGAAGTGCTCGCAGTTGCGGCACACGCGCAGATCGGAGTTGCACTGCGGGCAGGTGTCGCGGGAATGGACCTTTTGGGCGGTAACCAATTCAATCGTATGTCCGCACTGCCAACAGGTCATGCCCTCAGGCTAGCATTATTTGGCGCGAGGCCGTTTGGCTCCCTGGAGCTCGAAGCGGCGCGACCAACACAACCCTCCGCCGCACGCGACGCGAGCGCGGCAGCGGGACGCTTGCGCCCCGTTCCCGCGCTCGCACGTTTCACGGCTGGCTGCCGATCGCTGCGGCTTCCTGCCTTTACCGGCGTTTTGCCGAGGGTTTACGCCCCCTGGGTCACCGGAGAACGGGTACGGCGGATCATGAAGCCCCCGCCGCCGACCGCGCCCCCGAGCAGGCAGCAGCCCAGCCCGATCAGCGCAATCCAGAACATGCCCCAACTTAGACTCCCGGCACCGTGCTTCACCGCTTCGCCCGCCGTGGTTGCCGCGCCGCTGACCGGCGTCGTCACCTGGTTGAGGATGGTGTTGGCGCGGGCCGCCGGTATGCCCGCCGCGGCCGCCAGCGTTGTGGCCGCCGCCGCATGGTCACCGGCCATCAACTGGGTGTTGATGGTGGTCGCCTGAGCGTTGCTGACGCCGGTGATGCCGTTGGTCTGCAGCACGCCCTCAATGCGCGTCGCGCCGTTGCCGGCCGCCGCTCCCAACGCTGGAGCCGCGCCCGAGGCCGCGCTCACCGCCGTGCCGGTGATCCACCCGATGATCAGCAGCACGCTCAGCAGGATCATGCCCCAAAGCGTGATGCCGCGCATCATGCCGTGACGCTTCGTGGTCCGCGGCGTGCGCCCGGCGACCCATGCGCCCAGGAATGTGGAGATCAACAGCACCACCACCGCCCAAGCCAGCGTCCCGCCGCCCACACTCGCCCACGACGACCGGCTCAGCGGGTTCAGCGACGAAAAGCCGACGCCGAACACGAAAGACAGCAGCAGAATGGCCACGCCTGCGAACGTCATGTAACCGGTCCATATGCCATTCCACTCCATGTGGCGCAGATTTTCGCTTCCCACCACAGCGGCCTGCGATGCCATGTCGCGATCCATCTGGCGGCGCACGTATAGCCTGCGCTCAATACTGCGAACCGTACTCATTTTGATTCCTCCTTTCAAAATGCCCCTTCCTGACCTTGCGATGCCATCGCGGGCGCGAGGGTGTGTTGCCCACGGGAGGGAATTGTTTACTTTCGAAGCGGGGTGGAAGGTGCAGGCATCTGTGAGGTGGTCAGGCCGGGAGGAAGCGGAATTGGCCTTCGTGCATTTCGACGTACCCCCAGGCGTGCTGCGCATCGTGGGTGAACACCATCAGCCAGTGCTCGCGCACCGCCTGGTCAAGGATGCGGTGCTTATTGTCAATGGTCTCGATGGGCGAGAGGTCAAACGCCATCACCCAACTGGGCTTGACGTGCCAGTGGGTGGGAATGAGGTCGGAAATGTAGCAGGCGGTCTCACCCCCGGAGCGGATCAGGACCGCCTGCATGCCGCGGGTGTGACCCGGGAGGCGGAGCACGCTGATGCCGCTCGCCAACTCGCAATCATCGTCGAGCAGCTGCATTTGGCCGGAGCTGACCAGCGGGTCGTAGTTGTCGGTCAGGTAGCTGACCCGGTCGCGTTCGTGCTGCTCGCGGGCGTGCTCCCACTCCTGGCGCTGAACGTAGTAGCGGGCGTTCGGAAACGTCGCCACCACGCCGCCATCGGGGCTTCGGCGTGTGTTCCACCCGCAGTGGTCGTAGTGCAGGTGGGAGTTGATGACGATCCCGACCGCCTCCGGTTCGAAGCCGGCCGCTCGCATCCGGTCCAGGTAGTCGCGGCGCGGATCCACGCCACCGTTGGCCCTTTGCTTGGGGCTGAGTTTGTCGCCGCAGCCGGTCTCGATCAGCAGCAGGCGGCCGTCAAGGCGAACCAGAAGCGAGTTAAGGCCGCAACGGACGCGGTTGTCGGCGTCGGCGGGGGCCACGGGGCTCCAGAGGGGCTTGGGGACGACGCCAAAGCAGGCGCCGCCATCGAGATGGTACGTGCGGTCGGTGATGACGGTGAGTTCCGCCTCGCCCAGGCTGCGCCGAAACGGTCCCGTCCATTCACTCTCGCTCATTCCGCCAGCTTACCGCACCCGGTCTCGGGCGGCGCGCCGCCTTTCTCTGGGCGCTCTCCCGATGGTCCCACCCCAAGGCGCAAGCCGCTTGGGGGCCCCGGGGGGCGAGCTGCGGTCGGAATTCGCTCGGCGGCAACGCGCGCCCGCTCTGCTCGGTGAACGCGCCACCGGCACCTTCACCCGTCCAAGTTGCCTCGTCCGTCGCGATGCTGCGGTTCTGGGTGCGGCAAGGCGCGGGTCGGCGGCCCGCGCGCCGGTCAGGCGACCGGCCCCACACTGGGCGGGCGGAGTGCCGGCCTCGCCCGCGTGGATTGCGATTAGCAGCCACCTCGTGTGAGAAGTCCGGGCCGGTCACGCTATACTCGCGGCCATGGGGATCGGCCGGTGTTGTGTGGCGCTGGCGGTGTGTTGCTGCACGCCCCTCGCCTGGGCGCAGGCCGCACCGCGGTTCGATGTGGCCTCGGTGCGGCAAATTCGCCGGGGCGAGTCGAGCCAGGTGCAACCGGGCCTGCACACCTCGACCGGGCGGCTACGCTACGCCAGCGTCCCGCTTGAGGGCCTCGTTCGTTATGCCTACGGCCTGCGCGGATACCAGCGCGTGGAGGGTGGCCCACGCTGGGCAGGATATGGCCCCGGCGATGCGCTTTTTGTGGTCGAGGCGACCTACCGTGCCGACGCCGCGCCGGATGAGGTGCGCGCCATGATGCGCCAGTTGCTCGCCCAGCGTTTCGGCTTGAAGGTGCATACGAAGTCCAAGCGCGGCAAGGTTTATTGGCTCACGGTCGCTTCGGGCGGGGCCAGGCTGCAAGCCTGGCTGCCCGCCCGCGATCCGGGTCCCAAGCCGGCACCCTGCCCGGCCGCCTGGCGTCCGTGCGAAACCGTGATCGCCACCGGACAGAGCCTGCAGCGGCTCGCCGATACGCTCTCGCAGGTAGCCGGCCGACCGGTGATCGACCGCACCAGCCTGCAGGGCCGGTACGACTACCGGGTCAGTTTCACCATGACGGACCCGCGGGAACTGGCCGAGCTCCAGCGCCGGCATCCGGGCCAGGCGCAGAACCCGGCGCCATCGCTCAGCCAGGAGTTGCGCCAGCAACTCGGCCTCACGCTTCAGCCCGGCGTGGACACCATCACGGTGCTGATCATTGACCACGCCGCGCTCCCCGCGGCCAACTGATGGTTGGCGCGGACCCCGGCGCGCAAGGGTGCGGAGGACCCCGGCGCGCGGCCCTTCGCGCCCGCTTTGCCCGCGGTGCAAAAGGCGCGACCCCCGCGTAGCGCCGCCGGGGTCGTGCCGTCAGCGCGGGTTGGCGGTCATGACGGCGCGATGGCCGGTGACGGTCGCGAAGTAATCCATCCAGCGCAGGCGGATGCCGCTGACGCGCTCGATGAGCTCGGGGCTGGGCTGGTGGCCATGCTGCTCGATCAGCACCATCCCGGTGTTGAAAGCCTTCTGCGAATGTTCGACGTCGGGTTGGCGCGGCCCTTCGGCGGCGATCACGTCCTGGATGGTAATGTCGGTCCGGTCCGCTTTGAAGATGCGGTGGCCGGCAGCGTCGGTCCCGGCCGGCTGCAGGTCCCGCAGGATGAAGAAGTTGGGCACCTCGGCGGGCGCGATCAGGCCCATAAAGTAGAGATCGAGGTAGGAGTAGCCGGTCGCCGGCACATAGTAGTTGTCATCGAGCTGCGTGTAGGTGCCGTCGTGATTGTCCTGCCACACGCCGCCGCCCATGGCGGAAGCCTCGGTCGGCCGTTGGTAGGGAAATGGTGCCCGCGCTTGCAGGCCCATGGCCCAGTGCACCGGGCCGAGCACGATGGATGCTCCGTTGACCTTGGCGGTGGCGAAGGCCGACCAGCGGTGGCCCAGCTCGTGGCCAATCTGTGACATGGCGTAGTCGTAGGGAGGAATCCTGCCGTTCTGCGTCCGCTCCCGCAGTTGCGCGATGTAGTCGCCGATGTCATCCCGGTTGCTGCTCTGGGTTCCCAGCGGCGGATACTCCTGCATCTGGACCGCGCCAGCCCATACCGGCTGAATGAAGCCCCATTGGAACCGCCCCGGGCTGCAGTAGTTGGCGACGCGGGGCTGGCCGCCCGGGTCCGCCTGGGTCCCGATGCCAGTCACCGCGTACTGTCCGCTGCCGCGCGGCCCCTCGCTGGAGGTGCCCGCCTCGGCATTGTCCACGCGAAAGTCGGAGTAGTAAGTCAGGAAGTCGTAATGGTCGCCCAGGCCCTGAATCACAGTGCAAGCCAGATCGCGGTTATCGGGGAGGTCGTAATAATGGAAGCTCTCGTAGGCGACGGGGAACGGCCCCTGTGCCGGCTTGAGCGACGACAGGTCCGCTTCCGGGTCGCGCATCCCGCTCAGCCGGACCGTCCTCGCCGCCACCTCTCCCGCTGGCGTGCGTCCGACGCTGGCGCGGGCGGATACGGTGACACTGTCGCCGTTCTTGAACTCCTCCGGCAGCACGCCCACGATCGAAAGGCTGTTGCCGACGACCGTCACCGCCGCCTCCACACCCGTGCCCGAGGCATGGTACGCCGGCGCCGGCGCTGGACCGCCGCGGCCGCGTCCGCCCGCGCCGCGTCCGCTGCCCAACCGGCCCGCCCGCACCGTCCACTGCGCGCGGCCCACGCCGGAAGCGCCGGTGGCGATTGCGGGTGTGCGGAACTCCACTTCATACGACGCCGCGCCGGCGTCAGCCGGCGCCGGCACCGGCCCGGCGGTCTCGAACGTCACTTTGGTCAACACTCCATCCACAGTGGCCAGTGTCAGCGCCCGCAGGCCCTGGCTTCCCGCCGCTGCCGGCAGCGTCGCCATGGCAACGGCCGGGCCGGCGGCATCGAGGTGCGGATATACGCCCACGATCGCATCGCGTGTTGTCACGTTCTGGTACGACATCTCGATGGTTCCGTCCTGGTGCAGCACCGCCTGAAAGCGATTCACCCGTGGCGTCCAGCTGTAGTCCTGAATCCCGCCGTAGGACTCGCTCAGATCCCAGGTGACGACTACGCGGTCGGCCATCTGCTTCACGTAATCGTGGCCGCGCATCCGCTGCCGCAGGAACACGCAAATTCCCGGCACCGACGAGCCCACCAGCGTCCGCCCCAGCACCCGCAGTTGCGCGAAGCGCTGCGCCACCGGCACGCCCCCGCCCCGCCCCCCGAAGCGGCCGCGGCCACTGTCGGGCTGCGCCGGCAGCGGTGGCAGAAACGCAATCGAGCCCGTCATCCCCACCGACATGCTGTGCCACCGCTGGCCCGAAAATGGAAACGCGAAACTGCGCAGCGCCACCTCCGCCCCCGTCGCCGGGGGGCCAAAATCCGCATCCCATTGCAGCGGCAGGTTGGCAATCCGGTAGCCGCTCCCGTCCGGGGTGAACCGCAGCGTGCGCTGGTTCAGGTCAAACAGGTTTTCCCGCCCCAGCGCCCCCGGGTTCAGCGTCATCACGATCAGGTGGCCCTGCACCGTCACCGTGCCAATGGCGTGGCCTGGCTGCGGCCCGCGACCTTGCGCCAGCGCCACGGCCGCGCTCAGCAGCACGGCCGCCACCGCGGCCAGCCCGGCTTGCTTCCCCAGCCTTGCCTCAGCCGTGTTCACAGCCCTGCCGCGCTCGAGCATCGTGCCCTACCAGTCCAGCGATGCCCGCAGCAGGATGGTGCGAGTGCCGCTAGCGCTGGTGACTTGGCCAAAGGTGTTGCCGGTGACTGTGGTGCTGCCCAGCGCGAAGTAGGGATGGTTGAGAAAGTTGAGAGCGTCCATGCGCAGGTTGATGTGCAGGCGGTCGCGGATCTGAATCGCCTTGTTCAGGCTCATGTTCAGTGTGAAGCTGGTGTTGCTGCGCAGGTATACGAACTGGCTGAATGCGCCCGGAGTCGAGGCCGGCGCGTAGTCCACTGGGTTGGCGGCGCCGCTCGAGAGCGCAATGCTGCTGACGTTGCTCATCAGCGCACGCCCCGACACCACCACGCTCTGATCCGGAATGCTGCTGAGATCGGACTGCAATTGCTGGATCGTCAACCCGCTGCCCAGCACCACCCCGCTCTGCGCCAGGTTGTTGAACGTATCGCGGCCGCTGTTCAGCAGCGTCGGCGAGCCGCTCGCGATCTGCTCCGTCCCGCCCAGCGTCCAGCCCCCCAGCGCGCGGTCGAGCAGCGGATTCGCGATGTTCAGCGCCTTATTGCGGCCAATCGGCAAATCGTAGGTCCAGAACGAGTTCCAAGCAAAGCGATGGTCGAACGGCGAGGGACCGTAGTTCAGCCGCGTCGAGCGATTCGTGTACCACTGGTATGTCGCGGTCTGATCATTGGAGTTGCCAATGTCGCCCAGCGAGTGGCTCCAGACGAAGTTGGCGTCGTAGGCCAGACCATGGCCCAGCACTTTGCGCGCATCCACCTGGAGTGAGTTGTAGTTGTTGTCGCCATTGTCGTCCTGATAGTAAAGCGAGGTGGCGTACGGATTGGGGACGAAGAAATTCATGGGATAGGCGCCTGGATCGGTGAAGCCGTAAGCGGAGCAGGGAGCGAAGTTGCTGCCTGCCATGCGGCAGAAGTATCCCGGGCTCGCGCTCGAGGTGGATGCCAGCGACGACGCCAGCCGCCCCGCCTGCCCCTGCTGCAAATCGGTGACGAACGTGCGGTTGCCGTAGCCGGAGCTGTTGGACAGCGCGGCATTCGAGCCGCTGGCCCCGAAAGCGGCATCGAAAATCGGGGTGGCGCCCTGGCCCGGGAGGCCTTTGTTGGCGAAGGTGTTACCATTGCCGCCCGCGATGTTGGCGTTGAGGTTTGCCTGCGCCTGCTGGAACTGGGGGAGGAACCCGTTTTCGAAAATGTTCACCTCGTCCATGTTCTGGTAATGCCACATGTGGGTTGATTTGTTGCCCATGTAGCGCACTTCCAGCACCAGGCGGCCGGGCAACTCGCGCTGGATGCCAAGATTCCAGCTCTGGGTATACGGTGTCTTCAGGTCGGGGTTGACGTAGCCCAGCGACTGGCCGCCATTCAACGCGAACTCTGATTGCGGGAACGGAAAGCCAAAACTGGTGGGGAACGCGGATAGTGGCGGCGCCGGCGAGGTTAGATTGAGTCCGCCCAGCGTGAAGCCGGGGTTGCCGGGGTAGGACGCCAGCGATTGCGTCGAGCCGGTGTTGTTGGTGATGGTGTTGGAAATGGTATTCATGCCCTCGTTGTAATAGTTGATGGCATAGCCGGCCCGCAGCACCGTCTTGTGATCGCCCAGCCAGCGGTGCCACAGCCCGGATTTGCCGCTCGGGTTCCAGGCCAAACCCAGGTTGGGCGCCGGGTTGACGTAGTCGCCCTTGTACGGTGAGCGCACCGCCACATAGCTGGGGTCCAGGTTGCCGCCCAGCGTGCCGGGCTGGAATAAGCCGGTCGAGGGCCCGTAGAACGAGCCCGGACCGGGCTGGCCATTGATGCCGTTGGTGCTCTTGATCGGGGCGTCAAACTCCCAGTTCAGGCCATAGTTGACGGTGAAGTTGGGCGTCATGCGGTAGGAGTCCTGAAGGTACAGGCTCGAGGTGGTGAAAGCCCAGCGCTGGGTCTGCGGCTGAAACTCGGCGTAATTGAGTGTTTTTTCGTCCACGTTGACATTGCCGCCAATGCCGGCCACCCGCCCGGTGAGCAACGAAAACAGGCTCTCGGCGTTGTTAAGGTCGCCGTTGTTGGTGTTGACGTCCGGCAGCGCCGCCGCCAGCGCCGTGGCCGCCGGGTCTCCGTTTGCCATCGACAAGTCGTAGACGGGAACGCCCGCGCTCCCGAACGAGGTCTCCCAGAAGCTCGTGTGCATCAGGCTGCCACCCAGCTGGATGGTGTGGCTGCCGCGCGTCCAGGTCAGGTCGTCGCGCACCTGGTGCACCGGATTGTTGCGGATGAACGGCAGCACGTTCGCGGTGTAGGGGTTCGGAATCGTGGTCGAGATTAGTGGGGTGTACAGCGACCGGTTGCCCCACGGCGCCCACTGCTGCGGGTCCGCGCCGTGATAAAAGTATTCGCCATTGCTCTGGATGCCAAACATCGCGCTGTTGACCAGGTTGGGCGAAATCGTCCAATCGAGCCCGGTGCTGGATACGTAGGTCGTGATCTTGTAGGCGTTACCGAAGTCATACTGCGTCTCTCCCGGATACGGCGGCGCGCTACCCTCGATGTTCTCGTAGCGCAGGTTCCAGGAGGAATGCAACGACAGGTTGGGCGTAATGTGGTAGTCCAGGCGTGCGGTGGGGAAGTACTGCTTCGTGCTGCTGGGCTGCACCCACTCCATGGTCTGCCAATAGGGCTGCCCGGTGATGGGCAGAAAGCCGCTCGCCCCGGACTCGGACTTGTTGATGTCGTTCAGCATCCCCGCGATCGTTGGGTCGGGCGTGGTGTTGCTGATGCCCCCCGTCGCCGCCGCGGTCAACAGGTTCACCGTGCGCGTCGTGCCGTCGGTGCCGACGTACGTGAAGTTGCCCGCCTGCGCATCCTTGGACAGCACCGTGGTCGATTCAATGCCCGAACTCGGCTGCGGCTGCGATTCGAAATAGCCGTAGAAGAACAGCTTGTGCCGCCACTTGTCCGAAAACGGAAGCAGCGGCCCTCCCACCCCGATATAGGGGTTGTTCTGCCGGCTGTGCGAAATCGGCTGCCCACGCAGGTTGTTGAAGAAGCTGTTGGCGTTCAGCGCCCAGTTGCCGAACTGCCAGCCCGCCTGCACGTGGTACTGGTCGGTGCCGCGCTTGGTGGTGAAACGGATGCTCATCGCCCCGCCGCTCAGGTCCGCGCCCTGCCCGGCGGTCGAAACCGTGACCTCCTCGGTCGAGTTGATGCGTTCGGGTGCGAAGGCGTAGAAGCTCGTCCCGCCGCTCTTGAAGCGCTGCGAGTTGTTGTTCATGCCGTCCAGCGTGATGTTCAGCGACGCGTTTGGCAGGTTGTCGAAGTCCGACCCTCCCGAGCCCGACTGCGAGCCCGCCATCAGCAGCGCGAAACTCAACGAGTCGCGGCTCGCGTATGGCAGGTTGTCAATGTCTTTGTTGTCAATCGTGGTCGCAACTTCGTTGGTGCTCGTCTCCAGTTGCGCCAGCGCCGCCTTTACCTCCACCGTCTGGCTCGCGGCCCCAACCTTGAGCTGAACGGGAACGTCCGTCACCAGCCCCGTGTTCACCACCACGGCCGCGAAACTCGCCTGCTGAAAGCCGGTGGCAGTCGCCGTCAGCGTATACGTGCCGGCCTGGAGGGCGGAAAACGCAAAGGCACCGTTGACTCCCGTCGTCGTTTGCCGTACCAGCGCGGTCGCAGCGTCCTTCAACATCAGCGTTGCCCCCGGTATTGAGGCCCCCGACGGATCCCGCACCACGCCGTGGATGGCCGTGCCCGAAACCTGCGCCGTCGCGCGCGGCGGCAGCACCATTAGCCCCAAAGCCAATCCAGTCATGAGACAGACAGTACGCATCGTCGCCTTGTGCACCATCGCTAGCCTCCTCACACACCACGAATGCCAGTTCGGCTGACTCTAGTCCGTCCCCTCACACCAGTCAAGCATTTTTTATACATTATTTTGCGTGCAATCCGCAGGGCCTCTGCTATGCTCCCCCCAGTTACGGAGGTTTTGGCACATGTCACGCTGGTCATTGAGCTTGGCCACGGTGGTTGCCGTGGGCGCCGCCGCATGGGGCGTTGCCAGCGCTGGCGCCCAGCGGATTGTGCCCACAACTGTCCACCT
>JBOGKJ010000234.1:0-8209 GCA_050745565.1 Terriglobales bacterium
GCTCCATGCTTGGCGCGGTCGCTTGGAACGCCGCGGGGAAGTGGGCGTCCCAGGCGGTGGGCTGGGTTTCCGTCGTCATCATCGCCCGCCTGTTGACCCCCTACGATTTTGGCATCATGGGCATGGCCGGGCTCTATACCATGCTGGCCGCTCTGGTCGGCCAGGCCGGTATTGGCCAAGCCATCGTAACGCTGCAGGATCTATCTAGGCACCGGATTGCGCAACTCAACACCGTTTCCCTGCTCATTGGCGCCGGGCTGGTGGGAGTCTCGTTCGGGGTGGCGGGCCCGCTGGCGGCTTTTTTTGCGACGCCGCAGCTGCGCGACGTGGTGCTGGTGGTGGGCGGCAGTTACCTGATTACCGCCTTCCAGGTGGTCCCGCGCGGGCTGCTCCAGAAGGAACTCAGATTCAAAGCCCTGGCGACGGCCGATACGTTGCGCCTTGTCACCCAGGCCATCGTCAGCGTTGCAATGGCGTGGGCCGGCTTCCGCTACTGGAGCCTGGTCTACGGCTACATCGTCGGCACCGCCGTCACCACGACGATGCTGTGCCGTTGGCGGGGACATGGATTTGCCTGGCCCAACTTCCGCGAACTGCGCCGGGAACTGCACTTTGGCGGCAACGTCATGGTCACAAGCCTGGCTTGGTACTGCTATGACAATTCCGACTTCCTCGTGGCCGGCCGCGTGCTGGGCAGCGGGGTGCTGGGCGCCTACACCATGGCCTGGACGATCGCCTCCGCCCCGGTCGAAAAAATCGCCAACCTGGTCACGGGCGTGACGCCTGCTTATTTTTCCGCGGTGCAGCACGAACCCGTCGAGCTGCGGCGCTACCTGCTCCGCCTGACCGAAATCATCTCCTTCGTCACTATTCCGGCCAGCCTGGGCCTGGCGCTGGACGCCGGCCCGACCGCCGCCGCGCGCCCAAAGCGCTGGCGGTTGAGCACCGCGGCAGGGCAGATCGGTTACAATCAGCACCGGCTTATGGCCTGTTCGTATGAAAGATACCGTTCCTCAGTCGGCTCGGCGGCCATCTGCGGTCGATCGCCCGCCAACACGACCTGGATGCGCTTTACGATCAGCTTGCAGCGCTGCTGGAGATCCGCGAGATCACGGGCCCCGGGGTGAACCTGGGCCCGCTGCGGCACTGGGCGCTATCGCCTGATGCTCTCCTGGAGATCCTGCGCGACATCTCCGCGAGAAACGGACCCCGGGTCATTGAGTTCGGCGCGGGCGAGTCAACGCTTGCAATTGCGGCACCCCTTTGCCGCATGGGCGGCGGTTCGCCCCTCACGGTCGAACACAACCCGGATTTTGCCGCCGCCGTCCAAAGGCGCGTGGAGCGGCAAGGGCTCGCGGACCGCACGCGCGCCGTTATCCCGCCTATGCGCAATTACCCGCCCTGGCACGGACTGCCGGCCTTCCGTTCGTATGACCTGGGTGGACTGGACGAACAGTTCGAGGTCGCCCTCGTGGATGGCACCATCGTGGCCGAATTCGGGAATGCAACCCGGGCCGTGCCGCTCATCTGGTGCCTCGAACGGCCCCAGAACGGAGCGTCCATATTCTTGGATGACGCGAACCGTCCCCCGGAGCGGGCGATAGCCAAAGCACTCCGGCTGGATTGGACCGCTCTGGAAATAGAACACTGCCAACCGAGAAAGGCCTGCTAAGGCTGAATCTGCAGCCGCCGCCCCCCGCCCCGTGGGCCACCAGCCGGGCTGACTCGGGCCCGCGCGAAACCGCGGCTGAGCTCCCGGGTCAGCCGGATAGACCGGGCCCCGGGGGCAAGGAACTGCAAAACCACGCCGCCCAAGCCTGCTCTAAAAGCCGCACCCTCGCCAACGCGCGGCCCCGCCTGGCTTGAGCGGAGATTACCGGCAAAAACGGACCCGCTCAGTCCAGCAACCACGGCGGAGTTAAATTTGCTCTGCCCCAGGCCGGTGAAGTGAGGCGAGGTGGGAGCTGGCGGCCCTCCGCAAAGCAGGAGTGGCGCAGGCTGATCCGAACGATCTACGGGGCAGGATCCCGGACGCGTTTGAGCGGCGGTCCGCGGGAATTTGCCGTGCAATTTCGCGCGAGCCGGGGACGGGCGAAGAAGATCCGAAAAATCGGCACCAGCAACTGCTCAAGGCGGAGCTAACCTGCATTTCTCACCAGAGACGGTCAATCGGGTTTGACGGGCGCCGAGATGGGAGCGGCAGCGTGTTTTAGTGGGGCGGGCGCGGCTGCGGGGCGGTCTTGCGACGGTCTGGGCGCATGCGAGCTGGCGCCGGGCGGCTCGGGGGCTGATTTCGGGCGCAGTTCGGCCCGGTAGAGCGACGGGGATTGGTTTTTTCGGCGAAGCCGTCCAGCATTCAGCAGCGCAGGGCACGCCAGGCATGGGCGAACAGCGGCCGCCAGGGATAATGCCGGCTGAAGCGCAGGTACACCCGGCGGGCGCTGACGCGCACCTGGGCGGCGACCCGCAGCAGCCGCAGGCGCAGGGTGCCCGCTCCGGCTTGCGCCAGCTCGGTGCCTCCCAGTCCCAGCCGGCGCAGCGCCTCCACCAGCGTGTAGGCCATGGCGGACAGGTACAGCCGCAACTGGTTGGCGCGCATGGTCTCGGTGCTGAGGCGGTCGGCGAACAGCGTCAGCTGTTCCTTGATGCGGTTCTCCAGCCCGCGCGCAAAGCAATGGAGTTGTTGTGAAAAAGCAATCGTGCCTTAGTCACCTTGCGTTCTCCTTGACTACAGTTCAGGCCAGCGCCGCAAGCCGTGGCAGTTCCGTAACCCAAGTCACAGGCGCCGAAAATAATATCGCGTACTGGATATAGTGCGGCGCCGGGGAGCACATGGTGACGGCATCACTGCCGGTCGTTGTGGACCGAACGAGGCAACTTGGACGCGCCCTGAGCAGAGCGGGCGCGCGTTGCCGCCAAGCGAATTCCGGCCGCAGCCCGACCATCGGGAGGGCGTCCTGAGAAGGGCGGCCGTGCCGCTCCAGCCCCGCGGAGCGAACGCTCTGCTCTTCTCGTCAGCGGGGAGCGGCTTGACACCACCGCCCCGCCTGACCCATACTCGCGAGCCATGGGGTGGGCGGTTCTGAAGCCGAGCGTTGCCGTTGCCCTCGCCCTTGCTTTCGCGCCGCTTGCTGCTCAGCAGTCCGGCTCCGCCGGCGGGCAAAAAGCCAAGTTCGGTGCGGCACCGGCTGCAACGGCTCCCGGCCCAGCACATTCCGGATCGGTTTCCGGTTCCGGTGGCAGCGGCTTTGCGATCGAGGCCGAGATGCAGGCCTACAAGGCCCTGCAATCCAACAGCGAAGCCATCGCCTGCGACATCGCCAGTTTCCTCATGCGAACGCCCACCGCCCCGCTGCAGCCGAACGGCCCCAATGCTGTCGTCGGCGGGCGCTACCGTCCGCTGGCAAGTGCCTGTTCCAGCGCGCTGGCCGCAGCGCCCACCGGCGTGGTGGTGTTGGACGCCTCGGGCGGCACCTTGCAAAGTTTGCAGCTCTGGCGCACCGACATGGCGATGATGGACTGGATGCAAACGGCCGCCGACAGCGTCTGTACGGCCCCTGCCGCCCCCGCCGGGGCGCCGGCCCTGACGGGAGAAGCGCCCGGCGGCACCATGGGCCTCATCGGCACCGGCGTAACGACTGGCCTGGGCGAGGTGGGTACGGCAATTCAGTTGTTAAAGCTCATCGCTCCCTCCGAGACCGCGACCGGGCTCACCGGCACCATTGGCGACCGCGCGTTGATGGACGGCGTCAGCCGCCAGTTGCGCGTGCTGGGCGTCCCCATTTTCATGCCCGACGCGATGGCGCCGTTATTGTTCGCCTATCCGTCGGCGCGGCATCCCTCGCCGCTGTTTTCGGCCATGGCCAAACTGAGCGCCACGCAATCATGCCTGCAGACCAAGTCCGCCGCCGGCAATGCCGATGCCAAGACCACCCTGGCCGCGGTGCAGGGCTTCCTCACGAGTCTCAGCACGGCGGCCGTGGGGCAGCCGTCACCGCTGCAAGCGGCCATGGCCGGGGATGAACTGGAGCAAGCCATCGGCGCCGGTGCTTCAGACCCCAAGCCGCCCGCGTGGCATCTGTTGCTCCTGCAAGCGCTCGAGTCCGGCGGCTCCGAGATCACTCATGGCGGATTGTTCGGCAGCGGCGTCGAGTACAGCGGCGGTTCAGTTGCGACCTACGAACTCTTTGACCTGCGGGGTTCATTGACCTGCTCCGGCAACGTCTTTGATTACGGCGGCGAGCGCAGCCCCGATGACCTCAGCCGCGATTTCCTGCGACCCAACCTCGCCCCCGGGCGTCAGTTGATTTTCCTGCGCGGCGGCTGCGCTCCTGAGCCCGCGCACTAGGCGAAGGCGGTCATGCGTCTCGCCCTTGCCACCCTGACCGCGCTGCTCGCGCTGGCCTCGGCCTGGATGTGCGCCGCTTGGTGGAGCGTGCAGCCATGGCCATGGCACGTCGCCGGCATCGCGTTGACTTTGCTGCTCATGACCGCGGCCTGGCGCCTGGCAACCCACCGCCGCGCGCGCTTCAGCGCCATGGACGGCCTCGCCTGCGCGCTCGCGCTGGCGGCCGTGGCCGCACTGCCCATCGGGATGCTGCTGCAAGTCGGCGCCCAACCGAAGGCTTTTACGACGACGATCCTCCCCACCGCCGTATCGGGGACGCCCCCAACTCCACCGGAGGGCGGGGCAGGGGGGCCGCGGGGGCTCGAATACGCATTGGCGCCGCCGCAGATCAGGCACCCACTCCCGGACGGCGATCGCGCGCCCGTCTCGGCGCCTCCGGCCGCCCTGGGGGTCGCCGCCGGCGCGACCCACGCCGCCGACTTCTATAACGTCCAGCTCGACCCCGTGCTGCCGGCCGAACTCACCAGTTCCGCCGGCCGCGCCGGCTTGGTGGACGGCCGCAAGACGACGGTGGAGTTCTTCATCGCTCCCCACGCCGAGCCCGGCAACTTGGTTCCCGGCGCCAAGGCAGCGGTCAACCCGCGCCTCGTCCAAGCCGGCGCCCAGACCCTTAGCATCACCCTCACCTGCGATTTCTGCGCGGGGGATCAGGTGCAGCAGCGCGGCCTCGCCTATACGCCGGGAGCGCGGACGCCCACGCTCCCATTCCAGATCGCTCCGCGCCTCGACCGCACCCGCAACGTCGAAGGCAACGGGAGTCTGGTGTTCTATGTCAAAGGCCGCGGCGGCGTGCTCTATGACAATGTGGTGGTGCCGGTGGAGGTGGTGCAGCTCGCCAAGCGCGCTGGCGAAGGTGAAGGCATAACGCTTGGCATTCGCAGCGGCGCCGCCGCCGGCGTCACCCAAGCCGCTGCCGGACGCCGCCCCGTGGACCTCACCGTATACGTCGGAACCCGCAACGATTTGATCACCGTCGGCCTCGCCGCCGGCAACCCGGCCCTCGCTCGGCTGTTTCGGGGCCGCGAGCAGGACTGCCCGGCCGCCCACCCCGGCTGTGGCACGATGCGGGAGTTCGACACCGGCAAGCGGCTGGATGCGATGCGCGTGGACACCGCGCAGCACTATCAGCAGATCGGCGCCCTGGTGGACCACAGCACATCGCAGCTCGATCTGACCAGCGCGCAAGAAGATGCCTTGCTGGCGCAACTGCGGGCGGCCGGTCAAACCCTCTACCGGGACCTGTTCGCCACCGGCGATCTGGCTGCGATGATCACCGCCTTTGAGGCCTGGGCCCCCACCGCCGGCCACCGCGTCGTGGTCGGCGTGGTCTCGGCGGGTTTCACCGCGCCGTGGCAGTTCCTGTATCCCCCGGGCCCGGGCGTCAACGCGGATATTAATAAATTCTGGGGCTTTCGCTACGACGTGATCTCCGGCCTCCTGGATCGCGCCACCCCCGGCGCGCAGGCCGCCGCCCTCGTCTACAATGGCACGCCGGTTATCGAGGGCTCGTTCCAGCCCGGCGGCGATAGCGAATTGGCTGCCGACAATCAAACCTATCTCGCCGCCTTCGCCCGCGACGGTTTTAAGATGCAGCCGATCACCGGCTCCGGCGCGGCATTTCTGCAGGCCCTGGCCAGCGAGCGCGCCAAGCTCGACCTTGCCGCCGTGTTTACCCACGCCGCCAGCAGCCTCGCGGGCGGCGACACCGGCCCGGAACTGTTCTTCGGCCCGAACGACACGGTCACGGTGGAACAACTGCAGAACCTTGCCAATCAGGTGCAAGTGAATGAACTGTACTTTCCGCGCCAGCCGGTCGTCTTGCTCAATGGCTGCTGGACGGGCACCGGCGGCGCACTGGTGTCCGGCGAGAACAGCTTCCCCGAGGAGTTCCTCGATCTGGGGGCGCGCGCCGTGGTGGCCGCTGAAACGCCGGTCTGGAAGCAATTCACCGCCGAGTTCGGGTCCGCCCTCATCAGCCAGTTTCGCGGCCCTGTCCAGCCGCTCTCCCGCGAACTGCTTAACGCCCGCCTGGCGATGCTGGCGCAACACCACGACCCGCTCGGCTTGGTCTTCTCCTATTACGGCGGCGCCGACGTCAGCGTCACCCTGCCGTCGACCGGCCGCCCGTAGGAGCGCCGCCTCGTGCGCTTGCAACCAGGTTAGCCCGGTCCTGCACGTAATTCCGGAGCGGCGGCGCAGCGCGGGACTGGCGCCGGGATCAAAGTTGGCTTGCCCGCCGGGCCTGCCGCCGCCGGCCTCAGCCTGCTCTCCTACAGCCGCGGCCCTTTGGGGTTCGCCGCGATGGCGCGGCCTGAGCCCTTGACAATGACGACGCCGACCATGCCGTTGTGTTCGTGCTGCGTGCAGACGTAGTGATAGATCCCGGGCACGTTGAAGACGTAAGTAAAACTCTGCCCCGATTGCAGGAACGGCGAGGCAAATGCGGATGCGGCCGAGGGGAAGGAGACGTCGGTGCGCACCAGCGCCTTGGCGGGATCGTCCACGACGGTATGCAGGGTGGCCGAGGTGTTTTGCCAGGTGACGGCCTGGCCGGCGCTGATCTCGATTACCGCGGGAACAAATCGTGAGTCCGTCATCGTGACCCGGGTGGTGGCCACGGCGACGGCGCTGGCGGAGGCAGTGGGCGCGGTGGGAGCGGGCAGGTTGGAAACGTCGGCGAGATCGGCGTCGGCGGAATCTTCCGGCGTGATCGCCAGCGGGGGAATGGGTCCCTGGTACTCATCCGGGCCCGCGTACATGAGCCTGGCCACGTCCTTGCCGCTGACGTTCAGGAACGCGAGGTCGCCTTGTTCCATGCGCGAAATGGCGTGATCCATGAAGGAAAACCGGCCGGGCATGACGGCCTTGAGCTCGAAAATCGCCGCGTCGCCGGGAGGCACGGTTGCGGTCTGGACGCCTTCCAGCGGCGGCGACGACAGTGAGCCGTTGGCGTAATACCGGGTGAAGATCTCGCCGACCATGTGCGGCGAGGCGGTGGCGTTGGGACCGGCGTTGCCAAAGAAAATGCGGACCGACTGGCCCACCGCCGCAGTCATGGGGTATTGGTCCGTGAGCGCGCCGACGGCGCCATTGAGCACATAGTAATGCGGCGTCTCGGCCAGCAGTTTGGCCGGGTCGAGTTGCTCAACTTCGCCGCGGCGGCCGGCGCCGGCGGTGTAGATTTCGCCCTGCATCACGTAGTATTCGTGGTCCACGGGCCGCAACCCGCCTTTCGGCTCGACCAGGATCAGGCCATACATGCCGTTGGCAATGTGCTCGGCGATCATCGGCGTGCCGCAGTGGTAGACAAACAGGCCGGGCGTGGTGGCCACAAAACTGAAGGTGCGCTCCTGCCCGGGCGGCACCTGCATCAGCGCGGCGCCTCCGCCCGGGCCCAGCGCGGCGTGCAGGTCAATCGAGTGCGCCATGTGGTCGTCGCCGTTGTTGCGCAGGGTCACCACCACGGTGTCGCCCTGGCGCACGCGGATCATCGGCCCGGGCACCTTGCCGTTGAAGGTCCAGTAGCGGTAGGACACGCCGTGGGCGGGATCGAGCGGCGCGACCACTTCCTCGGCCGTCAGCAGGACGCGCTCGACGCCCGCCGGCGGCAAATTCGCCAGCCGCCCCTGCGCCAGCGGCTCGGGCAGATCGCTGGGATCGCGCACGATCGAGGCCACCGTCGGGGAGGTTGCGGCCGGGGGCGTGGCCGCCGGCGGCGTGATCGCATGCGCCCGCTGGGCCCACCCGACGCGGACCGAAAGCAGAACCGAAAGGACAACCGCTGCACGCTGCGAATAGGTC
>JBOGKJ010000235.1:0-8738 GCA_050745565.1 Terriglobales bacterium
CGGCGCGAAGGGCTGCGAAAGTCCGGAGGGGTGAACGCGCCACTGGCGCTTGCACCGCTCCCGGCATACGAAGCGGCGCGGCCCCCCCCACCACGCCGCTCGCGCCCGCTTGGGCTCGCCGGGCCCCGGGCCGGCGCTCCACAGCCCTTCGAGTGAGGGTCCGGCGTAGCCGGGCAGGGGCCCGCGCCCGTCAATGACGAGGCAACTTGGTCGCGCCCTAAGCAGAGCGGGCGCGCGTTGCCGCCAAGCGAATTTCGGCCACAGCCCGACCAACGGAAGGGGCCAGGGATGGGCGGCCGCGCCGCGGTCAGCGGCGGAGCAGGCGGCCGGCGGCGGCGAGTTCCGGGACCCGGAGCAGCCAGGCGGCGGCGAAGTAGACCGCGCCGTACAGGCCGACCACGGGCACCGCGACGGTCCAGGGATGATGGGGGCCGAGGCTCGACCAGCCGTGCCCGCCCATCGCCCACAGCAGTCCGCGGGCGGCGGCCGCCGCCACCACCGCCGCGCCAACCAACTTCAGCAGCAGCCGCCGTGGCACGCCGGTCGGGCCAATGCGGCGGTTGACGCCGCGCCGCAGCAGCAGAAACTCCACCCAGGCGCCGATGCCCGCCGCCACCGTCAGCCCGGCCACGCCCCACGCTTTATCGAGGCCGAGCCATCCCGGCAGCCAGAACGCCGCCACGATGCCCAGACCGGTGGCGAGCGTCACGCGGACGGCGGCGTAGTTGAGCGGCCGCCGCGTGTCCCGCAGCGCGTAGAAGGCCGACGAGTACAGCCGCGCCAGCGAGGCGCTCAGCAGCCCCACCGTCGCGCCCGCCAGCGTTCCCCAAACCAGGACCACGTCGTGGTGTTTGAAAGCCCCGGTGTGGTACACCGCGGCCACAATCACATTGCCGATCGCAAAGTAGGCGATGGCCGAGGGCACGACGAAAAAGGCGATCTGCCGCAGCCCGGCATCGAGCCGCCGCCGCAGCGCCTGCGCCACCGCCGCGCCGTCGCCCATCTCGCCCGACATGGCCGGCAGCTCCGACTGCGACACCGCGACCCCGAACAAGCTAATGGGCAGCAGATACAGCGTCTGCGCATACGCAAACGTCGCCACCGACCCCGCCGGCAGCAGGCTGGCGAGTAGCGTGTCCACGTAGGCGCTTACCTGCAACACGCCGCGGCTGAAAAGCACCGGCACCACGTTGTGCAGCACCGTGCGCACGTGCTCACTGAAGCCACGGAGCGTCAGCCGCAGCCGCGGCACGAAACCCCGCACCGCGGGCCATTGCACCCCCACCTGCAGCGCGCTGCCCGCCACCGCGCCCCAGGCCAGCACCACCGCCAGCCGCGGCAGCGCCAGGCGCGGCCCGAATCCCAGCAGGGTCGCGATCATGGCCGTGTTCCAGACCACCGGCGCGCTATAGGAAAGGAAAAAACGGCGGTGGCTGTTGAGGATTCCCAGGCACCACGCCGAGATCACCAGCAACCCGGCGCCGGGAAACAGGATGCGCGCCAGCTCGATCGTCAGCGCCCGCTTGGGGCCGTGAAAACCGGGGGCGATGAGCTCCACCCACAGCGGCGCCAGCACCACCCCCACCAGCACCAGGATCGCCGTCACCAGCGCCAGTACCGCGAGCACCGCCCCGGCCGTGCGCTCGGACTCCTCCTCCTCCCCCCGCGCCAGCAGGGAGGCATACACCGGAATGAACGAGGCCGACAGCGCCCCCTCGCCAAACAGGTTTTGCAGAATGTTCGGGATCCGGAGCGTCGCCGTGAAGGCGTCGGCGGCATCGGTGCTGCCGAAAAAATGCGCGAAAATGGCCGTCCGCAGCAATCCCGTCAGACGGCTGAACAAAATCCCGGCGCTCACCAGCGCCGCCGAACGCGCCGCGCCCGGCGCCCGTCGCGTGTTCGAGGTCGCCGGGGCCATGCTGAGAGTTTACAGGGCCGGGCGGGCTACAGGATCATGCGAGCGAACTGCTCGCCGGTGGGCTCGGCTCAACAAAACCAGGGTTCGTTGAGGTAGGGGACGGTGGCGCGCGCTGGCGCCTCCGGAGGATGGCGGGGCAGGCCGGCGCCGGGGGCGGCGGCGGCGGCCGCCAACTCCCAGACTTGCTGGAAAGTGTCGCTCCTTGAGCGTCGCGCCTGGCTGGCTTCGACCACCAGGGCCTGGGCGCGCTCGGCCAGCCGGTCGGCGGCCGGGTCGAGCGCGTGCCAGCGGTAACTCAGCGCTTCGGCGTCCCAGGGGCCCAGCCACTCGGCGGCATCGGGGAGATCGAGCAGACGCGAGCCGCGTGGGATCAGCAACCGGATGCCATACTGCACCGGCGCGACCTGCTCCACCAGATTGAGCTCGTCAATGGCATCGCACATCTCAAAAAAGGACGCGGGGGTGGTCCAGGGCGTGAAAGCAACGAAGGTGGGGTTGAGCGCCAGGCCGGCAGCGCGGGTGAGTTGCAGGGCGGTAAGGATATCGGCGCGAGTGTGGTGCTTTTCGAGGCGCGCGAGGATGCTGTCGTCGAACGACTCGACGGCGGTGGTGACGAGCACGCATCCGGTCTCCCGCAACTCGGGCAGCAGCTCGTGGTGCCGCAGCAGGTGCTCGACCTTGATGGTGACGTCGTAGCTCAACTGCGGGAACTCGCGGTGCAAGGCGGCGATGAGGCGGCGCGCGTGGGTGGGGCCATTGAAAAAATCAGGGTCGCCGAAGGTGATGTGCGCGGCCCCGCGGGCGACCTGCTGGCGGATGTCGGTCAGCACGACCTCGGCGGTAACGACGCGAAACTGACCGTTGTAGACCGGCACCAGCGGGCAATGGCGGCAGTGGTGTTTGCAGCCGCGGCTGGCTTCGGTGTAGCCGGTGATCCGGGGGCCGGCGCCGCCGCCCTCGAGTGCGGCATAGCGGTCGAGCGGCGCCAGGCCCGTGCGGTCAGGAACCATCCACGCCAGCCGCGGCAGCGGCTCCGGGCCATGGTGGACGGAGGCCGGAAGCTTCCGGGCGAGCGCGTCGGCGAGCGCGGCCAAGCCGGCTTCGAATTCGGGTCCGAGCACGGTGGCGACGCCGGCCGACTCGAGCAGCTCGCGGTTGATGGCAGCGTACAGCCCGAAGGCGCACAGGTGCGCTCCGGGGGCGGCGGCGCGGAGGGCGGGCAGCAGCCGCAGCGCCAGCCGCGTGGCGGTATGCATGGGGAGATAGAAGCCGAGCAGGGCGGCGCCGGCCACCTCGGCCGGGGAGAGTGAGTCGCGGCTGAGGTCGCGCGCCTCCACCTCCCAGCCGGCGCGCCGGAGCCAGGCTTGCGCCGACGCCAGCCCGAACGGCTGCCGCCCCATCTCATAGGTCGAGATCAGCACCGCCCGCATAGTTTCATTGTAGGGCGCCGCTCGTGTGGCCACCCGCGTCGGTTGTCGCGGGCCCCAACGCGCGACTCGCTGAGGCGCTCGCACCGCCGCGCATCCCGCTTACGCGCACCTGCTTTGCCCGCTGAGCGGGGGGGGTGTGGCCACCCGCGACCTGCGCGCGGCATCAAGCCGCATGAGGTGAACCCATGGCGTTGAGGGAAGGCGAGACCTATACGTGTTCTGACCCCAACTGCGGTTGCGAAATCGAGGTGACGCGCGGCTGCCACGCCGGCGAGAGCCATGTACAGGAGCCGCGCTGCTGCTGCGGCAAGGAGATGAAGCGGGCGGGCGAAGTCCAGGCGGCGTAACGCTAGTGCCAGAAGCTGCCCAGCAGCCACCAGAAGCCGGCGGCGACGACGGCGGCGGCCGGGATGGTGAGAACCCAGGCCCAGACGATGTCGCGCGCGATGCCCCAGCGCACGGCGGAGAGGCGCTGCACCGAGCCCACGCCCACGATGGCGCCGGTGACGGTGTGGGTGGTGGAGACGGGGATGCCGAACCAACTGCTGATGCCGAGCGCAATGGCGCTGGCGGTTTCAGCGCAGGCGCCGCCCACCGGTTTCAGCTTGGTGATGCGCCCGCCGAGGGTATGGACGATGCGCCAGCCGCCGAACATGGTGCCAAGCCCCATGGCGACCGCCGACAGGGCCACCACCCACAGCGGCACGTAAAAATGCGGGATGTAGTGGGCGGTGAGCAGCGCGCCGGCGATGATCCCCATGGATTTCTGGGCGTCGTTGGTGCCATGGGCGAGGCTGAGGAGGGCGGCCGAGCCCAGTTGCAGCTTGCGGAAGAGGCGGTCCACGCGCAGCGGGTGCGCGCGCCGGAACGCCCACGACAGCGCCACCATCAGCAGCCAGGCGAGCACCAGGCCGATGGCGGGCGAGATCACGATGAAGGCCAGCGTCCAGGTCCAGCCGGAATAGATGATGGCCTGCCAGCCGGCGTTGGCGATGGCGGCGCCGGCGTAGCCGCCAATGAGCGCATGCGAGCTCGACGTGGGCAGCGCCAGCCACCAGGTCACGAGGTCCCAGATGATGGCGCCGACGAGTGCGGCGACGATGACGCGCTCATTGATCAGGTCGAGCCGCACCATGCCGGCGCCCATGGTGGCGGCGACGCGGGTGCCAAACACTAGGGCGGCGATGAAATTGAACACCGCCGCCCAGACGACGGCCAGCCCGGGCGAGAGCACGCGGGTCGAGACCACGGTGGCGATGGAGTTGGCGGCGTCGTGGAAGCCGTTCAAAAAATTGAAGGCAAACCCGACGACCACAATGATGACAATGATGGTGAAGGTGGACATCGGGCGGTCGGCGGGCTAGTGTAGTGCCCCCGAAATACGGATACGTTCCCACTCGTCCCGTATGCGATTTTTCCCTAAGAAAAGTCGCATTCCCCTTGCAAGTATATCCACCATTTCCTCGGGGGCACTACACTAGGCGGCCTTGAGCACGATCGTCTCGATTACGTTGGCGACATCCTCACACTTGTCGGTGGCGAGTTCCAGCACCTCGTAGAGTTCCTTTTGCTTGATGAGGGCGATGGGGTTGGATTCCTTGTCGAACAGCATGCCGATCGAGGCGCGCGAGATGCGATCGGCGTCGTCCTCGAGGCGGTTGATTTCGATGCAGTGGCGCAGGATGCCTTCGGGGCGATGCAGCAGGGCGAGGGCGCTGGCGATTTCGCGCACCTGGGCGGTGAGGATGCGGCCCAGCTCCTCGACGCCCGGGGGGGTCTTGGTGATTTTGTAGATGACGATGCGCATGGCGGTGGCGTCAATCAGGTCCAGGACGTCGTCGAGCCGGCTGGAGAGGGCGTGAATGTCCTCGCGGTCGAAGGGCGTGACGAAGGTTTTGTTGAGCTTGGTCATGATCTGGTGAGTGAGGTTGTCGGCCTTGTGCTCGAGCGCCTTGATCTCCTCCGCCCGAACCGGGGCCTGCGTGATGTCGGCCAGCAGGCTGCTGAGCACCTGAGCGCCCTCGATCAGCATCTGGCCCATGTCGGTGAACATGGTGAAGAACTTTTCTTCGCGGGGCAAAATTCGCATGTTGGCTAAGTATGGCAAGAAACGGCACTGAGTGGGGGGGAAGTGGGGAGTGGGAAGTGAGGGGTGGGAAGCGAGGCGTGTCGCGGAAGTGCTTTCACCGCATCAACGTAGGTGTGGCAAAACGAGCAGCCCTTCGACCGGTGCCATCTCCCGTGTGGGGCGGGTCGCCGACCCGCGCGCCGGCCGCCGGCCGGCGCCACGCGGCAGTTCGGGTGACCACAGCAACCGTGATTCTGCTGCAGCGAGAGGCCGCTCGCGCCCCCCTGGGCTCGCCGGGCCCCGCGCCGGCGCTCCACAACCGTTCGAGTGCGGGCGCGGCGCTGCGGGCGTCTCAGCCAAGCAGGTGCCCGCGCCCGTCATAGTAGTGTGGGGCGGGTCGCCCGACTCGCCGGCCGGCCGCCGGCCGGCCCCGCCCGCATGCACTGCGGGCAAAGTAGGCGCGAAGGGCGCTGGATTTTCGAAGGAGTGCGAGCGTCCCGGCCGGGCGCCTACCCGGGACGTGACGCTGGCGCAGTCCCAGCGACGCGCAGGTTGGGCTGGGGCTCGCTGGGCCCCATGCCGGCCCGCGCCTAAGCGGTCGCCGTGCCACTGGCACGTCAACCGCAGCACAGCCGCGCTGGGGCCCGCGCCAACAAATGTTGGGCGATACTACGGGAATGGCTACTTGCACCCGTTGTCAGTCGCCGCTGCCGGCCGGCAGCCGCTTTTGTCCCAGTTGCGGCGCTGCCGCCGCGGCGACGCCCGCGGCCCTCGCCACCACCGCTCCGGGCCCGGTTGCGCCGCCAGTCGCCGGGAAGCTGGGCACGGCCAGCTACCGCATTGTGGGCTACGAGATGCAGGCGGCGGCGGTGACGCTGGGGCCGGGCGAGGCGGTGATGGCCGAGCCGGGGACGCTGCTCTATATGCGCGGCGGGGTGACGATGAACACCGGCATGTCGGGCGGGCTGATGTCGGGCTTCAAGCGCGCGCTGGCGGGCGATTCGTTTTTCCTGGCGCAGTTTGCCAGCGAACAAGGTGGCGGCGAGGCGGCGTTTTCGGCCCCCTATCCCGGCACCATTCACCCGTTGAAAATCGGCTCGCAGCAGTGGCTCTGCCAGCGACACTCGTTTCTGTGCTGCAGTCCGGGCGTGACGATTTCGGTGGCGCTGACACAGAAGCTGGGCTACGGGCTGTTCTCGGGCGAGGGATTTATTCTGCAGACGCTGGCCGGCGACGGCGACGCGCTGGTGCACGCAGGCGGCCACTTCATGCGGCTCGACCTGGCCGCCGGCGAGCAGATTCGGGTGGACACCGGCAGCGTGGTGGCCTTCGACTCCGGCGTCGGCTACACCATCGAGTTTGTCAAGGGCTTCAAGAACCTGCTGTTTGGCGGCGAGGGGATGTTCTTCATCGTGCTCACCGGGCCGGGCACGGTGATCTTGCAGACGCTCTCGTTCGACCGCCTGGCGAGCCGGATTGCGGCGGCCGCGCAGACCCACGGCGGGGGCGGCGGAACCATGGGCACGATTGCCGGCGCCGGCGCGCTGGGGGCGATCCTCGGCGGCGTGCTCGGCGGCGGCGGTGGCGGGCAGTCTGGCGGCAACTGGTAGCGCGGCTTCAGCAGGCCTGTACTGAGGCGCCCCGCCGCCCGGGCCCCAATTTATGCATGCAAATCTGGCAACAAGGCATAAGAATTTCAAAAATGTTATGCGTTGCGCATGCGGACGACTCTGGACCTGCCGGACGGACTGCTGGAACAGGCGCAGCATGCTTTGGGCCTGAGAACGAAGACGGAGACGGTGGTGATGGCGCTGGAGGAGGCGATTCGCCGGCAGCGGGTCGAGCAGCTTATCGGCCGGTTCGGCCAGTTGGAATTCGAGGGCGATCCCACGGAGCTGCGCCGGCGGCGTGATCTGCGTTGACACATCAGTATGGATTGCGGCGCGGAGCGGGCGCGGAGCGGTTGCGAGCGACCACTTGCGGTCCGAATTGCGCGCTGGCCTGGTGCTGATGCCGGTGGTGGTGCGGCTCGAGCTGTTGGCCGGGGTGAGTCGCCGCGAAAGGCAATGGCTGCGGGAGTCGCTCGATGTGCTCGCCGTTCAGCGGCCTTCGGAGAACACTTGGGCGCGCATCGAAGCGTGGGGGGTTGAGGCTGCGGCGAAGGGCAGGCGGTTTAGCCTGCCGGACCTGATCATCGCGGCGCTGGCGGCCGAACTCGACGCCGAGCTATGGACACTGGACAAGGCCTTCGACGCTATGGCCGAGACGGGCTGGGTGAAGCTATTCAACGCCCCTCCGTCCGGCCCACGCTGACAGTTTCTTGATAGGGCACTGTGACGTCGTTTTGGCGTCCCGGTACGGAGGCGGCCGATCGCGCGCTGTGTTCGGGTCTGGGGCTGCGCTACGGTCCCGTCACCGGGTTCTGGCTGGGCTTGACGGTGCGGAGGAAGTTGTAGATGGCGACGAGGTCGTCATCGGGCAGTTGGGCGAAGTTGGAGATGGGCATGGGCGGCAGCAGCGCGTGTCCGGCGGGGTCCTTGCCGCTGCGAAGCGAGTCGAGGAACTGCTGCTGGGTCCAGTTGCCAATGCCGTAGGTGGGGTCGGGGGTGATGTTGCGGCCCTCGCTCAAGCCCCAGGGGCCGCGCCAGGCGAGGTTGAGAGTGGTCACCACGCCGGGAATGGACGGGGGCAGCGCGCTGCCTTGGGGCACGCCCGAGAAGCGGCGGTTCATGTCGGGCTCGCCCGAGGGCAGCATCGGCGTGTGGCAGTCGTCGCAGCCGCCGAGCAGCACGAGCTGGGCGCCACGCGCGGCCGCGGTGTCGGCCGAGGCCGCCTGGTCGGGTGCCGACCGCTGCTGACAGCCGCCGAGCGCCAGCGCCAACAGGCCTGCAAGGCTGAGAATCGCTGTTCGTTGCAACGTCATCCGAGCATCTTAGGGCCAGCTCGGAGCTGGCGCAAGCCGAGGAAAATGCAGGAAGTGACAGGCCAAGCCGCCCGTTTGCGCCTCCTCTTGTACGAGGCATCTTGGACGCGCCCTGAGCAGAGCGGGCGCGCGTTGCCGCCAAACGAATTCCGGCCGCACCCCGACAGCGCTGACGGAATTTGCGTTCAGCGACGCACTACGATGAAGGGGAGAGGTCGGAGTTTCTGGTTTGCCTTGGCCCTCGCGCTGCTGGCCGCTGCCGCAGCGGCGCAGAATTTGCAGCTTCGGGTGGAACTGGCCACTGCGGCAGCGATTGACAAAGAACTCGCGGCGGCGCCTCCGCAACCACTGGCGGCGCCACGAGCGGGCACCGTGATTGCTCCGCTCCTGCTCCTCCAG
>JBOGKJ010000236.1:0-24550 GCA_050745565.1 Terriglobales bacterium
AATTCGGCCCTACAGCGGCGGGGCATGGGAAAGTGGAGCCAAAACGCGGCTCCACTTTCCCACACCCCCGACGACGACGGCGGCGTATTGTAAAAATCTGCTTGACTCAGCAGGGGGTCGTTATAGAGGGGCCCGCGCCAGTCAAACGAAGCGGCGCGGCCCTCTTTCAACCATGCGGCTCGCGCCGGCTTGGGCTCGCCTGGCCCCGGGCCGGCGCTCCACAGCCCCTCGAGTGCGGGGACGGCGAAGCCCGCTGGGGCTCGCGCCAACAAATGGGAAGTGGGGAGTGGGAAGCGGGAGGTGGGCGCGGGTAGGGGAGAGGGAGGTTGGGAGCGGGAGGGCAAAAGCGGCTAAAATCACCAACAAGCCCATGGCTCTGCCACTTTCCGACGTTCAGCGCCTCGCGGCGGACTACAACCTCATCCCGCTCACCCGCACGCTGCTCGCCGATCTCGACACCCCGGTGGCGGCCTACCTCAATGCGCTGCGCGGCCGCCGCACGCCTTATTCCTACCTGCTGGAGAGCGTCGAAGGCGGCGAACGCGTCGGCCGCTACTCGTTTCTGGGCGTGGACCCGGACTTTCTGCTGCGCCAGCGCGGCGGCAAGCTGGCGCGCCGCCGCCTGGGCGCGAGCCCGGGCCGCTGGGAGCCGATCGAGGGCGATCTGATGGCGGCGGCGCGCGCCGAAAGCGCCCGCCGCCGCATCGCTCCGCTGGAAGGGGCGCCGCCGTTTTTGGCCGGCGCGGTGGGCTACTGCGGTTACGACCTGGTGCGCTCGCTCGAACACCTGCCCCGCCGCGCCCAGGACGACCTCCGGCTGGACGACGCCTTGCTGATGTTCTTTTCGCGCCAGGTGATTTTCGACCACGTCCGGCGCTCCCTCACGCTGGTCGCCTGCGTGGACGCCACCGCACCCGAGGGCATCGCCGCCAGCCACCAGCAGGCGCTCGCCGACCTCGACGCCATGGCCGCCCGCCTCCGCCGCCGCCCCAAGCTGCCGGCGGCGGTCGCCGACGCCGCGCCGCTTCAGGTGCTGCCGCGCTGGGAGCGGCCCGCCTTCGAGGCCGCGGTGCGCCAGGCGAAGGAATACATCGCCGCCGGCGACGTTTTTCAAGTCGTACTTTCCCAGCGTTTTGATGTACCCACCGCCGCTCCGCCCTTCCAGGTCTACCGCGCCCTGCGCGCCATCAACCCCTCGCCCTACATGTTTTTTCTCCAGCTCGGCCCCCTCGCCCTCGCCGGCGCCAGCCCCGAGCTGCTGGTCGAGGTCAAGCAGCGCGACCTGCTCTACCGCCCCATTGCCGGCACCCGCCCCCGCGGCGCCACCGAGGCTCAGGATCAGGAGCTGACGCGCGAGCTGCAGCAGGACGAAAAGGAGCGCGCCGAGCACGTGATGCTCGTTGACCTCGGCCGCAATGACATCGGGCGCGTCGCCGCCACCGGCTCGGTGCGCGTGCCCGCGCTGATGACGGTCGAAAAATACTCGCACGTTCAGCACCTGGTGTCCGACGTCCGCGCCCAACTCGCCCCCGAGCGCGACCAATTCGACGCCCTCGCCGCCTGCTTTCCCGCCGGCACCCTGTCGGGCGCGCCCAAGGTCCGCGCCATGGAAATCATCGAAACGCTGGAGCCGGTCCGCCGCGGCCCCTACGGCGGCGCGGTCGTCAACTTCGACTACGCCGGCAACCTCAGCTCCTGCATCCTCATCCGCGCCATCGTCTTCCGCCGCGGCATGGCCCACGTGCAGGCCGGCGCCGGCATCGTCGCCGATTCGGTTCCAGAACGCGAATTCCAGGAGTGCGTCAACAAGGCCGGCGCCATGCTGCGCGCCCTCCAGCAAGCCGTTGCCGGGCCCGACGCTCCCGCAGCCGCCGGCGCCGCGGCCGCCCGCGCCCGCCGCGCCGCGCCCGCAACCTCCACGCCATGATTTTTCTGCTCGACAACTACGACTCGTTCACCTACAACCTGGCCCAGTACCTGGGCGAGCTGGGCCAGCAAGTCGAGGTCTGCCGCAACGACAGAACCACCCTCGAAGCCATCGCGGCCACCCTCGCTGCCCACGCGCCCGCCGCCATCGTGCTTTCCCCCGGCCCCTGCACCCCCGACCAGGCCGGCCTCAGCCTCCCCGTCGTGCGCCATTTTGCCGGCAAGGCGCCCATCCTTGGCGTCTGCCTCGGCCATCAGGCCATCGGGCAAGCCTTCGGCGCCCGCATCGTTCGCGCCCCGGTGCTGATGCACGGCAAGACCAGCGCGATCTCCCACGACGGCAAGACGATCTTCAAGGGCCTGCCACAGCCCTTCGCCGCCACCCGCTACCACTCCCTCGTCATCGCCCCTGAGACCGTGCCCGACGCGCTCGAGGTCACCGCCCGCACCCCCGACGGCGTCATTATGGCCGTCCGCCACCGCCAGTTCCCAATCGAAGGCGTGCAGTTCCATCCCGAAAGCATTCTCACCTCGGATGGAAAGCAGTTGCTGTCGAATTTTTTGGCTTGCTACCTATAGCGCGGCGGCCGGAGCCCGCCGCCGGCGCTTGGGAATGCTGATCTCGACCGCCCGTTGCAGCTCGGCGCTCAGCAGCGGCTGCGGCAGATAGGTGTCCACGCCCAATGGCATCTCCCGCCGCGGGACTCCATAGGCCACAATCTTGGCCTGCGGCTGTTGGTGCCGCAATTCCCGGATGAGAGGAATGGTCGCGACGCGATAGTGCAGCACCGCCACGTCCACGCCCAACCCGCCTCGGACGGCCTCAACTGCGGCGTTGACCGTTCCATGTTGCACCACCGCGCCCGCACGCCCCAGCGTGTCGCGCAAAAAGGCCTGGCGCATGGACGAGCTGTCCACCAGTAGGATTTTTCGTGTTGCTGGCACCTTCTACCCCCGGCAGCGAACTGGAGCGGGAGACGGGATTCGAACCCGCGACTTCGACCTTGGCAAGGTCGCACTCTACCACTGAGTTACTCCCGCAACGCAGCACCCAATGTAGCATGGCACGCCCGCTCCAGCAATACGCCGCCGATCGCTGGGATCCGCCACTCGCGCTTCCAGCGCCGAATCAAAGTAGGTGTGGCAAAACCAGCAGCCTTCCGATCGGCACCACCTCTCGTGGGGCGGGTCGCCGACCCGCGCGCCGGCCGCCGGCCGGCGCCACGCGCCCGTTCGGGTGACCACAGCAATCGTGATTCTGCATAAGCGAGAGACCGCTCGCGCCCGCTTGGGCCCGCCGGGCCCCGGGCCCGCGCCCGGCAATGGTGCTTTGCCGGGGCTCCGCCACACCGCAACTTCTTGCGCACACCCGGGTTTGATCCGTTAACCAACCCGTAAGCGCACCAGGGGCCTGGAGGGCAGTTATCTCCAGGCCCCAAAGTTTTGTGCGCTCAGCGGCGCTCTGCTCTGGGCGCGTCCAAGTTGCCTCGTATAGAACGAGAGCCCCGGCGATGCCGGGGCCCCCGTGACGGTGGACTGAAGAGATTGGCTGAAGCGCCTGCGGCGCCTCATGGCCAGGCCAGAAGCTCAAAGCAGGCGCTTAAGCCTCAGCCACCTCGCAAGTCCAAGTTATGCAACTACATCTGCCAGATTTATCCACTGGACCACCTCCTTTCCTGCGTAAGCCCAGTTCACCACGATTCGGGAGGCGATGCAAGAGCGGGCCGAAAGACAAGTTGCTAGTTGCTAGTGCGCGGCAGGGACATCGGCTGCGGCCGAGCGTCAGGAGGCTGCAGCGAGGGCCGCTCGCGGGAGTCGCGCCGCCTGCACTGCGGACGACCGGCGCCACCTCCCGTGGGACGGGTCGCCGACCCGCGCGCCAGTCGCCGGCCGGCGCCATGCGGCGGTTCGAGTGACTACAGCAACCGCGTTTCTGCCGTAGGGCGCAGCCGATGTCCCTGCCGCCGAGCCTTCACTAGCAACTAGCAACTAACAACTAGTCTTCCGGGCCCTCATTTGCCGTAGAGCCGGCGGTAGGCGGCGGCGTTGCGCAGCACTGCCTGAATGTAGAGGCGGGTTTGGCTGAATGGAATGGACTCGATAAAGGCGGGCTCGTCCTGTTCGCCGAAGCGCTGCTGCCAGGTGACCACGCGGGTTGCGCCGGCATTGTAGCCGGCCAGTGCGGGCGCGGGTGTGCCGAACCGGCTCAGTAGCGCGTGCAACTCGTTGGCGCCGAGCGCGAGGCTCAGGCTGGGGTTGAGCAGGTCGTTGGCGCTGAGGGGGCCGGGTCCGGCGAGGCGCTGCCAACTGGCGGGCAGGCGCCGCAGCCCGGCGCGCGCGGTGGCGAGTTCGAGTTGCATCAATCCGCGCGCCCGCGCGCTCGACACCGAACCTGGATCGAAAGCCGATTCCTGCCGCGCCACACCCCAAAGCAAATCCTGGCTGAGCTCGAAATGGCGAGCCGCCAGCGCCAAGTCGCCGCGGTAGGGGCGCGGATACAGCGCCTGCCAGTCCTGCCGGGTCAACTGCCAGGGCTGCAGTGCCAGATAATCCGGCACCGCCCGTTGCAGTGCCACCAGCGCGCCATGGGCGTTGTCAGCCTTGAGCTCGAGCGCGGCCGCCGCGCGCGCAATCTGCAGCGAGGCATCGCCCGGCGGCACCCTCAGCATGGCGGTCCGCACGATCGTCGCGGCAGGCTGGGCGAGCCCGGCACGGTCCAGCCAGCCCGCGCGCTCCAGTTCCGGCTGCAGCACCGCAGGCGCCGGGCGCACTTCCGGCGTGGAGGGGCGGTGCTGGTAGGGCTGCAGCCATGCGGGAATCGCGGTCAGATGGCGGAAACCGGACTTGAGGCGCGCGGCCGCCTCGAGCCCGAAGTAGGCGCCGGGGAAACGGCGCGCCGCGGTGCGGAAACAGGCTTGCGCCAGCGCTTCCTCGCCATGCGCCGAGGCCCACTCGCCGCGCCAGTAGAGCGCATCGGCGGCATCGCCTGAGTTGGGGAACCGGGCCAAAAAGCGCTCCAGCCGCTGGCGCGTGTCCGGCTGCCGCAGCCGGTAGGCGATCCAGGTTGCGCGCCAGGCGGCGGCGGGGGCGTAGGCGGAATCCGGAAACCCGCGGGCCAGGCGGTCAAACAGGGCTTGGACGCGGGTGGCGTTGCCGTTGACCAGGGCTTCGTCGCCGGCTTCATGCAAGGCGCGCGCGAACCACGGGCTGTGCGGGAACTCCGCCGCCAGCGCCGCCAGCGGCGGCGCCATCGCCGGCTCCGGGTCGTCGGCGCGGCGCGCGATTTCGACGGTGAGCTCGAGCATGGCGGGCCGTTCCGGGCCGGTCGCAAGCTGGGTGATCAAGGCCTGGGCTGGCGGCGTCTGCCCGGCCGCCACCCACGCCCGCGCCGCCTCGGCATCGAGCCCGGGACCCTCGCCGGCGGGCGCCTGCGCCGCCGCTACCAGCCAGGTTTGCGCGGCGCGCTGCGCCTGCCCCGCCGCCGACCAGGCCCGCGCCTGAGCAGCCACCAACTTCCAGTCAGGCGCCAACCCGGCGAACTGCGCTGCCGACTGTTGCCACAGCGGCGCCGCCTGCTGCGTTTCGGCCGAGGCAGGGAAGTGGTAGACCAACTCGCGTTCGAGCTCCGCCGCGCGCTCGGCATGGCCCAAACCCGCCTCCGCCTGGGCCTGCCACCACAACGTCTGGGAACCATGGGCAAGCCCGGCCGTCCAGCGCAGCGCCTCGGCCCATTGTTGCCGCTCAACCGCCGCGGCTGCCGCCGCCTGCGCCACCGGCCGGTAGAATGCGTCCGTCGTCGCCAGCGGGTAGCGATCGGCGGCCGCCAGCACGCCGGCAGCGTCGGACTGCGGGTTCATCGTCGCCACCAGCGCCGCCGTTGCCGCATCGCGGATGGGGGAATACTCGGCCGCCCGCGCGAGGTCGGCCTGCGCGCGGTCGAGCTCGCCGCGCCGGCTCTCTCCTTCGCCCAGCACCATCGCCGCCAGCGCCCGCTGCCGCCGCGCCCTCTCGCCCTCAGCGGTGCCATTGGCAAGGCGGCGCAATGTCGCTTCGGCCCGCGCCACCGCGGCCGCGCTGGGGCGCGGCACTGGCCCCAGGCTGGCCGGCTCCGCGTCGGCCGCGCGCAAATACAACTGCGCCGCCGCCGACGGAAACGCTCGTCCCTGCGCGGCCATGGCTGCCGGCGCCAGCGCCAGCGTCATCGTCACCAGCGCCGCCTGCACCGCGGTCATTGCCAGCCGTGAAATGCGAGTTCCTCCCCCAGTATCGAGACGTCCGCCTGCGGATAGCGTTCCAGAAAAGCCCGTCGCAGCCGCTCCCACTCCGCCGCAAAGCGCCGGTGGAACTCGCCCGCGTCGTGCGCACCGGCGAGCTCGGCCGCGCGTTCGTGCTGCAGATAGAGGCGCAGATCCTCCACCAGCAGCCGCGCAAACCGTTCTTCGGCGCTGGCCGCCTCGGTTCGGTCCGCCGCCGCGCGGGCGGGTGGCGGCAGGGCCCTCACCGCCTCGGTTCCAACGGCGGCGGCAACGCCGTCGGTGGAGACAGTGCGCGCCTCCAGCCCCTGCCGCAGCAGCACCAGCCCCGCCACCGCCGTGAGCAGCTCCAGGCGCGGCCGCAACCCCGGCGGCAGCGCGCCTGCCGGCCATTGCAGCCGCCCGATGACGCGGCCGCGCACCATGACCTCGATGGCCTCCGCCGCCGACAGCGGTCCACCGGCGCGTTGCCACAGCGCCCGGGTGCTGTGATATTCCACCCAGAGTTCGCGCGCCTCGCCCAACAACTCGCCCGATAGTTGGAACAGTTCGGTGAAGCACGCGCCCGGGCTCGGGGCCGCGAGCAAACCCCTGAGTGCCTCCGGTCCGGCGGCCTGCGCCGCCGGCAGCAGCGCGGCCTGCACGATGGCCTGCAGCCGCGGTTCCTGCTGCAGCCCGAACAGACGCAGCCGTTCGCTCAGCAACCTATCCAGCAGCGGCTCGAGCGCCGCGCGCAGCTCCGTCTCCGACAGCAGCACCGGGTATATTGTAAATCGCCGGCGCGGCCGCACGCGGGAGTCGCGCCGCTTGCACTGCGGAAAAAATCGGCGCGAAGGGCCGCGGAATTGCCCGGCAAGCGAAGCGATGCAGCCTCGTGTGGGGCGGGTCGCCGACCCGCGCGCCGGCCGCCGGCCGGCGCCCCGCGCCCGTTCGGTCGCCCCCAGCAACCGTGATCCTGCCGGCCGTAGCGAGATGCCGCTCGCGCCCCTCTGGGCTCGCCCAGCCGCGCGCCGGCGCTCCACAGCCCTTCCGCGGAGTCGCGCCGTTCGCACTGCGGGCAAGATCGGCGCGAAGGGCCGCGGAATTCCAACGGGGTGAAAGCGCCGGTGGCGCCTTCACGGCTCCCGGCAAACGAAGCGGCGCGGCCCCCCATTGAAGAATGCCGCTCGCGCCCCCGTGGTCTCGCCGGGCCCCGGGCCGGTGCTCCACAGCCCTTCGTGTGCGGGCCCGGCGCTGCGAGCGTCTCAGCGAGCAGGGGCAGGGGCCCGCGCCCGGCAATGCTGCCCGCGCCCGGCAATTGTTAATGGAGGAACTCGAGCTGCACTATCTGGCCGCCGACCGCGGTGAGGCGAACCCGCTTCCCTTTGAGCGTCGCGCACGTGAAGCCGGTGCCCTCCCAACTGAACGATGGGCTGGAAAAGGTCGCGGTCCGGGCGTGCTGGCGCAGCACCAGCACCAGCGAGAACACGCTCAGATGCGCGGCCAGCGCCCGCGGCGTGCCACACTGCGCCGACACCACAGTGCCGACGGCGGTCACGCTGACGGGCGGCCGGGCAGATGAGGCCGCAGGCGGCGGGCTCGCCGCGGGGGCTTCGGCCGCCGCCAGCGCCTGCTGGTAGGCCTGCTCCTTCTGCATCGCCAACTGGTTTTGCCGGACTTGCCGCAGCGCCTGGTCGCAGAGGTACAACTGTTCCGCGCTGGAGGCGTAGGGGCGGGCGGCGTTCAGCACCTGCATCGCCGGGGTCTGCTGCTGGCGATTCATCAGCACCACCGCCCGGTTGTAACGGAAGTCGAAATTGGAGGGATCAAGCGAGATCGCCTCAAGTTGCAGGCGGTCCACCTCGGCGGGCTGCTCGCCGCGGGCGGAATAGAGCGTGGCGAGCATGTCATCGGCCGCGCCGTCGCCGGGTTTGAGGCGGATCGCCTGCTGCAGCGCGCCCGCCACGCTCGCCGCCGTGGGCGCATCGAGCGCGGCCGAGCCCTGGCGAAGCGTCAGTTGGGCATAACGCAGCAGCGCGAAATAATTGGTGGTACCAAACTGCACCGCCAAGGCGTAGTTGTGCTGCGCGGCGGCGAAGTCCTGGCGCCGATAGGCCACCATCCCCAGAGTCACGCAGGCCGAAGCGTTGCCTGGATTCTCCCGCAGCACCTGCCGCGCCAGCGTCGCCGCCTCCGCCAGCCGGCCGACGTTGGCCAGCAAATTGGCCTTGAGCGCATCCGGCTGCGCGGGCGCGGCCGGCGCTTCGGCAAAGCTCTTTTCATCTACGGCGGTGCTCAGCTTCAGCCGCGTGTACTTGAACCGCTCCTGGTGCACATACGATTCCAGTTGCCGCTGCAGTTTATTGAGATCCCCAAACGCCGCGGTTCCAGCCGCCACCGGGTTCGCATGCTGTTGGAGCAGCGTGATGTATCGCGCCAGCTCCTGCCGCCCCGCGACGCCCTGGCGCTCCATCAGGTAATGCGTCAGCGCCCAGGATTCGGCATAGAAGATGTCAATCTTGTTCTGCTCATGGTAGTAGGGCGAGCGTTGGTCCACCGCCAGCAGCGTGGCCATCGGCAGCAGGTTGTGCGTTCGCAGTACATCGAGTTCCTGCGGATCCGGCAACCCCAGTTCCACCTCCCGGTCGCCAATCTGGGCAGTCTGGTAGAACTCGGCCAGGCCCTCCATCAGCCACGGCGGCAACTGCGCCGCGCTCCTGGTCGTCACCGCGTGCGTGTACTCGTGATACACGGTGGCGTTGGGGAAGCCGCCGCCACCCTCATTGGCGTCGAGACGCAGCAGGATGAAATTGCCTTCCGGACTGCGCTGAAAGTATCCCGAAAGTTGCGCGCTGCCCTTGGCCAGATAGGCCGCCGGCTCAACTTCCCGGAATTCCTTGAAATTGCGCACCGCCAGCACGTGGATCCGAGCCAGCTCGTCCAGCCGCAACCCGGGGAACGTCTGCTGGAAGACCTGGCGCAAGCGCTCGAGCTGCCCCGCCACCTCCCGCGCCTGCGACACGCTCCCGTCGCTCACCACCACAAAGTGCGGGCTGGTGACCCGCACCCAACGAGGCAACTTGGACGCGCCCCGAGCAGAGCGGGCGCGCCTTGCCGCCAAGCGAATTCCGGCCGCAGCCCCACCGCAGGGAGGGCGTCCTGAGAAGGGCGGCCGCGCCGCTTTTGGCGCACCCCATGCCAGCGCCGCCAGTAACCCGATGACCGCTAAAATCCGCGCCCGCACGCCCTCACAGTAGCATGGCCGCTCGCGGCGTCGCGCCGTTTGCACCGTGGACAGAGTAGGCGCGAAAGGCCGCGAAATTTCCCGGCAAACGAAGCGGCGCAGCCCCCCGCGTGGGGCGGGTCGCTCACCCGCGCGCCGGCCGCCGGCCGGCGCCATGCGGCAGTTCGGGTGACCACTGCAACCATGATTCTGCCGTAGCGAGAGGCCGCTCGCGCCCCCGTGGGCTCGCCGGGCTCCGGGCCGGCGCTCCACAGCCTTTCTAGTGCGGGTCCGGCGCTGCGAGCGTCTCAGCGGGCAGGGGCAGGCGCCCGGCAACAGAGGGCCCGACCGCGCGGCCGCGCCTGAGAACGGGTGCGGGGACGGCGAAGCCGCGCTGGGGCCCGCGCGGAAGCGGGACGCGGGGCGAAGCCGCGCAGGGGCCCGCGCCAATTAATGCATGCCGTTGAAGCGCACGCCGGCCCAGAGCTTGCGTTCGGCACCGCGGGGGTCGGAGACGTCCTGGGGCGTGGCGCCGAACTCCATCGTCTGGCGGCGCTTGGCGTCGTAGCGCGGCCACCCCGGGTTGCCGGTGCGGGCAAAAGCGATCCAGGCCGTCTGCATCGCCTGCGAGACGCGCTGGTTGGCGGCGGCGTTGGGCCAGCTCGCCGGCAGGTTGCCGAATACGAACCGGATCTCGGCAGTATGTTCGGGTCCGTTGGGCGGCGCGTCGTAGGTGAACAGATACATCCAGACCGGCTGCGTCCGGCTCAGCGCCTCGGCCTGCTGGATGGCGGGGATGCGGAAGGATTCATCGCCGCTAAACTGATCCTCGGCCGCCGCCACCGAGCCGAAGTCGTGTTCATAGGTGTGCGCCACCAATGCTGCGCGGCCGCCAAAGACACGAGCCAAGGCGGCGATGAAGGGCGCCTCGGCCGGTGCGGAGGCGCGGGAGGACTTCAACTCATCACCATTGGTGCCAATCAGCACCGGCACCTCGGCCGCCGAACCCTCCAGCAGCATGCGCAGCACCGGCTGCGGCGTGAACAGGCCGTCGTTGACGGCGCAAAACTCCGTCAGCGGGTTGTAGTAATCGCCGAGCTTTTTCTGGGCGCTGAGCAACGTGTCCAAGGGCAGCCGTTGCAGTTCGGCCACGGTGCTGACGCCCGCCAACTGCATGAGCGCACGGGCAATCTGGTCCGCGCGCGCCATGCCGGTGTACTCGCCGGGGGTGGCCGGGCTCTCGAGTATCGCCTTTTGAAACAGACCCCGCGCGGCGGGGGCGGCGAGCAGGTTGGCGATGCTGGAGCCACCCGCCGACTCGCCAAACACGGTGATGTTGCCTCGGTCGCCGCCGAGCGCGCCCGCGTTGGTGCGCACCCAGCGCAGGGCCGCGATCTGGTCCAGCAGTCCGAGGTTGCCACTGGCGGCGTAGTCCTTGCCGCCGATCTCGGCAAGTTCGAGGAAGCCGAGCGCGCCCAGGCGGTATTGGACGTCCACCACCACCAGGTTGCCCGCCCGGGCGAGCGCGGCGCCGTCGTAGGCGTGCACATAATTGCCGCCTTCGGCGAACTCTCCGCCGTGAATCCAAACCATCACGGGACGCCGCGCGTGGTCCAGCGCCGGGGTCCAGACGTTGAGCCGGAGGCAGTCCTCGCTGATCGCGGGCAGGCCCTGGGCGTTTTGAAGCTGCGGGCAGGCGGGCGGGTTGGCGGTGGCGACCAGCGCCGCCGTCCACGGCGCCGGCGGCCGGGGGGGCTGAAAGCGCAGCGCGCCGGTGGGCGCGGCGGCATAGGGGATGCCGCGGAACACCGCCAGGCCCTGCGCCCAACTGCCGCGTACCGGGCCCGAGGTGGTGACCAGGAGCGGCGGCGCGGGGGCAGCCTGCGCGGCGAGCGCCGCCGCCGCCAGCGCCAGAACCATCAGGGTTCGCATGCGCACGCCCTCAAGCTACCATGCCTCGCGCTGCACGAGGCAACTTGGGCGGGTGAAGGCGCCGGCGGCGCCTTCAGGGAGCCGAGCGGGCGCGCCTTGCCGCCAAGCAAGTCCCAGCCGCAGCCCGGCCCCGGGGTGGGAGCAACGGCGCCTCCAAGGCGCAAGCGCCTCGGGGTGCCGCTTACTTCGCGGGAGTCGCGCCGCTTGCACTGCGGCCAATATCGCCGCCAAGGGCCGCGAAATTTCCCGGCAAACGAAGCGGCGCGGGTGTGGCAAAACCAGCAGCCTTCCGTTGTGGGGCGGGTCGCCGACCCGCGCGCCGGCCGCCGGCCGGCGCCACGCCGCAGTTCGGGTGACCACCGCAACCCTGATTCCGCCGTAGCGAGAGGCCGCGCGTGCCCCCTTGGGCTCGCCGGGCCCCGAGCCGGCGCTCCACAGCCCCTCGAGTGCGGGTCCAGCGTCCCAGCTCGCAGGCGCCCGCGCCCGCGCCGTCACTGTCCCCCGGCTGAGCCCTGCTGGATGGCGCCGAACAGCGCGTCGAGTTCCTCGGGCGAGCCGCGGAAGATTCCCACCGGCATCTGCCGGTGCGCCAGGATCTGCTGCCAGATCACCTCTTCCTGGCTCGAGTCAATGCCCCAGCCGCCCATGTACTGCAGCTTCAGGTCGCGGTCGAGGTTCAGCGGCGCGGCGGCGGTCCACGAGCGCAGATCATGCGCGTCGCCGCCATAGGTGGCAAACAGCCCGAGCGTGGAGGTGATGCCGATGTCGGCCAGCGATTGCCGGACGGGCGCATAGTCGGGCTGATCGAGACGCGCATCAATCGCGTCGAGGTTAAGCTGCAGCGGATCGCGCTGACCCATCAGCACCAGGTCGTAGCCCTGGCCGTTGACGGTGTTGCCCCAGACGGTGGCATTGGGGAACACGGCGAAGAAGGTGGCGAACTCGCTCTGCACGGTGGCCACGTCGCTTTCGTAGAGCGGCACGTAGAGCGAAAAGTAGCCGCCCGGGTTCAGGTGCCGCTTCACCGCCTCGAAGTACTCCTGGGAGTAGATGGCGGCGGTGCCCTTGACAAACACATCGAGCGGATCGCTGGCGATGATGTCGAAGGTGTCGCGCGTGGTGAGCAGGTAATGCCGCGCATCGTCGTAGACCATGTGGGTCTTGGGGTTGTCCTTCACGTCGTAGTCCACCGCGCTGAAGTAGCGGGTCGAGGTCGGCGGGATGACGGGCTCGATTTCGCAGATGGTGATCTTTTGGATCGAGGGCAGGCGGGTGAAGGTTCCGGCGCTGACGCCGGCGCCGAAGCCGATGCCCAGCACCGATTTCGGGCTGCCGAAGGCGAGCGCGGGCAGGTAGCCGACCATGCGCTGCAGTTTCATGTCGAACGGCTCGGTGGTGGCCTCGACGTGGCCGTTGACATCCACCTCGTAGTTGCCGTCGTTCCATTGCGTGATCGCCACCGACGAGTTGCGGCCCTCGACCACATCCAGCACGCGCGAGCTGCCGAGCTGGACCGCCATCTTGCGGCCGTAGGCGACCAGTGCGCCCGGCACCGGCTGCAGCGCGCTCGCCAACCAGATGCAGAGCGCGGCGGACATGGCCATGCCGGCCGCCGTCCAGACGCGGCGCGGGCGCGGCCTTGCTTCGGGTGCCGGACCGGAAGCGGCGGCGGCGGGCCGCTTCAGCCGCGGCGCCCAGGCGATGAGCGCCGCCGCCCCGGCCAGCAGCAGCATCAGGCGCTCGCAGTCGCGCGTGCCGATGGCGGGGACCAGCACGATGCTGACGCCCAGCGCGCCCACGATCGCGCCCACGGTGTTGGCGGCGTAGACGGCGCCCATGCGCGCGCTGGGCTCGTCACCCTCGCGCGACACCGCCGCCAGCGCCAGCGGGAAGCTGGCGCCCCAGCACAGCGCCGCCGGCAGAATCGCCCACAGGCAGCGCGCCAGGTCGAGTTGGAACACGTACCAGGGGCTCGGCGTCAGCAGCGGGTTGATGGGCCAGTAGGGGAGCGAACTCGAAATCATCCACGCCGTCCAGGCAATCGCGAGCGCCAGCAGCATTTGGCTCCAGCCCAGCGCCCGGCGCGGATCCAGGCGTCGCGACCACGCCGCGCCCGCCGCGCTGCCCGCCGCCAGACCGACCAGGAACACCGCCAGGATGATCGAGAAAGCGTAGACGGTGGCGCCCATCAGCATGCCGAACAGTCGCGTCCATACCACCTCGGCGCCGAGCGCGGTGGCGCCCGAGAGCCCGATCACCACGTACACCCAGCCATCGCCCCCGCGCGCCGCCGGCGCCCGGTCGCTGGTGTGCCCCTCGGCGCGCGCCGTCGCCGGCGTGCGCGCCGCCAGCATCCAGCTCAACCCCGCCACCACCAGGTTCACCGCCGCCGCCACCAGCGTGGCAGCGATCATGTTGTAGTTGCGCAGCAGGAAAAAGCCCGCCCACAGGCAGCCGAACACCGCCCCGGCGGTGTTGGCGCCGTAGAGCAGGCCCCACATCGCCACCCCGCCCGCCGAGGTTTCGATCCAGGCCACGATCGCCGGCAGCGATGCCCCCATCACGATTGTCGGCGGCAGCAGGCACAGCGATGCCAGCGCCGTCCGCAGCAGCAGGTTCGACAGGCCCGTGGCCGAGGCCGCAAAATACACCCGCTCCGCCAGCGGCATCAGCACCATCACCGCCAGCGCCAGCGCGGCCGTTGCCGCCTCCAGCGCGGCATAAATCTTCAGCGGATGCCGGCTGCGCCCCGCGCGGCGCTGGCGCGCCAGCCAGCGCGGCAGCGCCAGGCTGCCGAGGCACAGCCCGCCCATGAACGCCGCCAGCAGGAAACCCAGGCTGATCGCCTGCGACCCGATCGCCAACTGCAGCATCTGGTACCAGACCAATTCGTAGATCAGCGCGGCGCAGCCGCTGCCGGCAAACAGCACCATCAGCAGCGGATACCAGCGCCGGAGCGTCGCAGAGGAGGCCGACATAGCCCCCCATCATACCCCCACCAATACCTCAATCGCGTGATGGCTCCGTCATCGGCGCCGGCTCGCGAGAGCCGCGCCGTTGGCACCAAGGGCAAAGTCGCCGCGCAGGGCCGTGGAATGCCCCGCTGCCAGGCCCGAAGCAAACCAGTTGTGGCACATCGAGCAGACTGCCGACCGCCGCCACCTCCCGTGTGGGCCGGGTCGCTGCCCCGCGCGCCGGCCGCCGGCCGGCGCCATGCGCCAGGTCGCGTGACGACGGCAACCGTACTTCTGCCATAGCGCGAGGCCGCTCGGCCGCTTGGCCTCGCCGGGCCCGGGCCGGCGCGAGCTCAAGCCGGATGCCTGGAGTAGCCGGGCCAGGGGCCCGCGCCCGTCATTCGCCAGCCGGGCTTCAGCGCCGCAGTATCACCGGGCCGCCGAGGGCGGCTACGGCGCCCGTGGCGGGCTCGAGCACCACGACGCGCAGCCGGTACGGCCCGGCGGGCGCGCGCAGGTCGGCGCCGACGTTCAGGCCCACGCCGGGCTGCGACAGGTGGCGCAGGGTGCGGTCGGTGAGGCGCAGGTCCAAGCCGGCGGAGCGTCCGGTGACGTAGCCGCCCTGCGTCGTCAGCAGCGCCAGCACCACCTGCAATTGGTCGCGGTTGCGTCCGCCGCCGCGCCGCAGTTGGAGCGAGTGCGGGTTCAGCCGCACGCGCACGTGGATGCCGCCGGTGATGCGGCTGGCCTCGAGGACGGCGTCCAACTGCCGGACGATGGCGGTGCCCATGACGGTTTGAAGCAGCACTTGCTGCATGGCGGCCGAGGGCGCGTCCGGCGCCGGCGCCGGGGCAAAGTAGCCCCGCCGCGCCTCGATCTGGTGCGAACCGGGCGCGGTCACGGCGACATTGATCTTGTGGAAGGCGCCGTCGGCTTTCAGCTTCGGGCGGGAAAAGCTGAGGCGGTAATAGATCTCGGGTCCGGCCACGTCGCGCGCGTAGCTGGCGCGGAAATCGTTGCTGTCCGCGAGAAACTCGCCGCCGGTGGAGTGGGCCAGGTCGGCCATGGCGTCGTCGCCGGCGCTGAATCCCCCGGCGTCGGCGGTGGTGCGCCAGCCGTTGATCTGCGGGCTGATCCAGGGGTCGTTCCAGGCGCCGGAGGGGGCCGAGGGGGCGGTGAGGCCGCGGGCGTCCAGGGTGTCAATCACCACCCCGGCCCGGATGGCGGCGTCAATCACCCGCTGTTGGCGCTGTTGCAGGTCCAACTGTTGGGTGAGAAACCCGGACGAGGTCACCACCAGCGTCCGCCGCCCGGGCTGGCGCGCCAGCAGCGCCACCGCGTTTTGCAGCAACTGCAGAATTTGGTCGCTGGCGCTTTCCGCCTCGCCCCAGATTTCCTCCGAGCGCGAGTGCACGTAGGTGGGGCAGTCGCGCGGCATGCAGGCCAGGCATTTTTCGGCCTGCGCAATCGCCAGCTCATCGGCGTCGTTGCCCTGGGGCAGGTGGACGATCGCCCAGGCCTGGTAAGGGGAGATCAGCGGGCAAGTGGAGGCGGCGCTGGAATGCGGATGCGGCGCCAGGCCGCGCAGCGCCGTGCGGACAGCGGCTTCGCTGCCGGTCAGGGCCAGGTCGCCGTAGCCGGAGCCGGTCACCACGCCGACGCGCTCGCCCGTCGGCAGCCGGCCGCCGCACTGGGCCGCGTCCAGATACGCCAGCGCCTTTTCGCGCGCCTCGGCGAGGTGGTTGGCGGCGGTGTCCACGTCGTCGAAGTACATGACCGCGGTGCGCGGGGTGGCGAGCGGCGGGCAGACAGGCCGCGCCGCGGCGCTCGCGGCCCCGGTGTCGGCCGGTGCGGCGGCGGCAACGCCCGGCTGCTCGATGCGCGCAAAGCCGGTTATCGCCTGGGGCGCGCCGTCGTCCAGCAGCCGGAAGTCGCTCCGGGTCAAGCCCCCGACGCTGTGTCCGTCCGCCAGCACGCGGACCTCGACCTCGACTTCGTTGCTGGCCGTCTGAAAGCTGACCACCGGCCGGTAGTCGCGCGCGGTGACGGCGATCTCGTCCGCGCCGATCCGGTAGGCCGGCCGCTGTGCCGGGCCCGCCCCCAGCAGCAGCCCGGCCGCGCCCGCCGCCGCCAGCGCCATGGCCAGCCCCGCGCCGGAGCGCGTCACGCCAGCATCATCCGCATCGGCTGTAGCGGCCGGGTGAATGGGTTCAGCACCAGGCCCAGTTCCTCGAGTGTAACCACGCCGAGAAGCGCCTGATCGTCATCCTCGCCCAGGATGACCGGCGTGTGAGCCGCCCCTTCGTGCAATAGGATGTGGCACTCGGAAATGCGCCGCTCCATCACGGTGCCGTCAGCGAGGGTGAGCTGTTGCGAACGGCGCGGGCTCAGGCCCACCCGCGTCCACACCGCTTCGGGCAGCAGGGAATAGGTAACGCCACTATCCACCAGGAAGCGGACTGTGGCCTTCACCCCCGCCGGCCCCGTCACGGTGCCCTCGATGTGCACCAGGCCCATGCCTCAGCATACGCCGGGGGCCAACCGGCCGGGGCCGCGCGAGTGTACCGGGCGTGCTATAATTCAGTTGTGCTTCTTCGGTCTGGGGGCGTCCCGGATTCGACGGAAGTGGATGAGATAGGGAGGCGTGCCGGGCTCCATGCCCCCGCAATCGCATGGAAAACAACAAGTGCCAATTCTAATCAACTGGCATACGCTGCCTAATTTAGTGTAGCGTCGTTCAACCAGGTTCGCCTGTAGGCCTGAATTGGACGTCATTCATGCGGGCTGGCCTCTGGCGCATGCTCCGGCGCTGGGGGCGAGAGCCCCGCAAGGGGTAGGGGCTGGTGCTGATTGAGTCTTGTCCGCTCTGATCAGTCAGCGCAAGATGCACCGGAACGGACTACGCTCGTAGTTCTCCTTGTCGGCAGCACTTTCGGACGTGGGTTCAACTCCCACCGCCTCCACCATTTTATTTGCTTTGTTTTCAATAACTTAGAATCTAAAATTAGCATACGTACACCGAGCGTACACGGTTTCTGCTACGCTGGTGCCGTGCTGAAACCCTACCGCCGCCACCTGAAAGGGTGTCCCCATCGCTCGATGACGTACCGGCGCTGCACCTGCCCGCTGTGGGTGGTCGGCAGCATCGATGGTCGGCGTGTCCGTCAGGCGCTCGATACCCGGAACTGGAAGCACGCGGAGGAACTGGTGCTCGCCATGCTGGGTGAGGACCATGTGCCGGAAAAGGTTACCGTCACCATAGCGGCCGAGCGGTTCCTTGACGACTGCCGGAGCCGCGGCCTCGGTAAGCAAACCATTGCGAAATATGAACTTCTCACCCGCGAGATGATCGCCGCCTGGGGAACCTGGGGCGTCCGCGCGGTGATGAACGACGACGTGGCGAAGTTCCGCGAGGGTTGGACGCTGGGGCCGCTCACCGCCAAGAAGAAGCTCGAACGGCTGCGGACGTTCTTCCAGTTCTGCATCGTGCGCGGCTGGATAAAGAGCAACCCCGCAGTGGGCATCAAGGCGCCGCGGGTAGTACCGAAGCCGACGCTCCCCTTCAGCGAGGCCGAGGTCGAGAAGATTCTCTGGGCGACGGAGGTCTATCCGACCGGGGGCTACTACGGCGCCGGCAACCGGACGCGAATGCGGGCGTTCGTGCTGCTCCTACTCCACACCGGCTTGCGCCTTCAGGACGCGGTGACGCTCGGGTTCGAACGGCTGACGAAAAACCGGCTGCTCCTCTACACGCAGAAGACCGGCACGCCCGTGCACATTCCATTGCCGCCAGCGGTCATGGACGCGCTCGCGAAGGCCGTGCATACGTCGAACCTGCGGCCTTTCTGGTCCGGCCAGGGCGATCCGCGCTCGGCCACGAAGGACTGGCAGCGATCGCTGCGGCGGTTATTCAAACTTGCCGGCATCGAGAACGGTCACGCCCATCGGTTCCGCGACACGTTCGCCTGCCGTCTGCTCGTGAAAGGCGTGCCGCTCGGCGAAGTCTCGATTCTGCTCGGGCACTCAAATACGAACATCACGCAGAAGCACTATGCGCCATGGATCAGGGAGCGGCAGGAGCGCCTGGAGGAACTGGTCAAGCGGACGTGGATGTAGAATTGGATCGTGGCGATGCAACAGATTAGAGACCGTGAGAAGGAAAGACCTCAGTTTGGCGGGCCGGTCAACCCGTATGGCCCCAAGGCCCCATCATGGGATCAGACTGCCGTTTCGGGTGTAGATTCCGTGCGCGGCCAGAGAGTCTTTCTCCGGGCAAAGGACTCGGTCGGCAACGAGTTTCCATATGCCTGGGACTGTTCAAGTGAGCACAATGCGAACGCGGTGGCCGACGTTTTACGGCAGAACATCGGGAAGTCTATAGGAGATATTGTCCAGTTCCAAATCGACGCCGAGTAAAGACTATGCGGCGAACAGTGTTTTCTGAAACAGCGCTGGATACTTCTTCTTGAACCAGGCAGGATGGGTCACATGCCGTGCACGGCCCGCATATGGACAGCCGTGCGGCCGGTCTTCCCGTCGAAGTGGGCGATATCCTGGCGCTTACCGATGAGAAACACGCGCTTGCGGTTCTGCGACACGCCGTAGTCGGCGGCGACGTCTTCTTCGGTGTTTACCCGAAGCCGATCCCCTCCTTCTTCCCATTGATCGAGGTGCTCGCCCATGCGATCCAAGCCAAAGCGGGCAAGGCAAAAATCGCCCGCGTTTACGTGGATGGTATTGATCGCCAGAAGGCGCGCGAATTGACGAATGCCCTCAGGGCCAAGGGTCTGTCGCTCGAACTCGTGATGAGCCGCCGGGACGAGAGCGAGCCCTTGATCCGCCTCGCCGACATGTGGGCCGGGTGCATTCGCGCTGCCATTGGGGGCGCTGACGCGGAAGCCACGATATTCGAGGAGGCCCGGAACGCACGACGGGTAGTGGCGATCACCAAGGTGTCCAAGAAAGGAAAAACCCCGTGAATACGGGGTTTTAATCGTCTCGGCTATCCTCCCTTGCGGGAAGCCAATCTCTGCCAAGCGGGCAGGCCTTCACCGGGACTACACCGTTAGGATAACGATCCCTTCCATCTTGTCAATTCATATACCGACTGGGTAGTGGGCCAGTTTGAATCCACGAGCGCCAGAATCTCACTATGCGGATGTCCATGCGCCGGTTCATGCGGTTAACGAATGCGTTCAGCAAGAAGCTCTCGAACCATGCGTACGCGGTCGCGATCTACTTCATGTACTACAACTTCTGCCGCATCCACTCCACGCTGCGGGTGACGCCAGCGATGGAGGCCGGACTTGCGCGCCATGCGTGGTCTGTCGAAGAGCTACCGCCCTAGTCTAGGGGGAGAAGCTCTTGCCGTTCTCGCCCCGGCGGCAACACTTCTAACACTTTCAGGATGGTGTACCGCGCCGGAAGGGCCTCGTTTTCCAGGTCGTAGGCAAGCTCGACACGAACGCTCGCCCGGAGCGCGCTCCCGGGAACGACCCCCGCGCCGCCCACGTGGAATTCGCGCACCCAGCCCTCGTCCGCAATCTTGGCCTCCAGGGGATGCCCCTCGTGGCGGAACTCCCACATTGACGATCCGAGGTAGTCGGGTTTTTTAACCTTGAGGATCATTTCAATGTCGTTCGTCAGGATTCGAGATGCAAGAAGCTCAGTCATCTCCTCCGGAACGACGCGGAGTGCCGTATTGAACGGAACCGTCCCGTCGAGGGGACTTTGGAAACAGGCCGAATCGCCGTCGCTAAGGGACTCCAGCGATACCGTGATTTCGGCAATGTGCGCCGCTAAGCGAGTGCGCGAAATCGGCGCATAGCCAGGCAGCCCTCGCACGCCCGTTCTCTCAGCCTCCATCAGAAGTTCTATCTGCATTCCTTCTAGGAGTTCCGGGTCAGTAACGCTCGAAGCGCCCTCAAGCCTTTTCAGGATCATGTATTTCGACTTGACAGCGAATGCGCCAACGATCTTCTTCCAATCCCCGCTCGCCAGAGCATTGTCATCAGCTGATCGAAGGACAGTCGCAAACCACGCCCGAATTGAGCCAGCTTCTACGTTCTCCAGAAGGAGAACCGGCTCAATCGTAGCGTCTACCGTCCTCACAAGATCACGGTCGAGGCGAGCGAAAGCCTCCGTCAGGTCAACGAGGACGCGGAACGGCCGCGATGGGCTCCCCCTCCCCTTTACAAAATCAATTTCAATGGCGAATGCAGCCAGCTCACTCACCCCGGGCATCGGGACGCCTCCCCTTATCCGCGAATCCTACCATTTCCTGGTCCCAAACTGACCCACTACCACCGACTGGGCTTCGGCGACTCGACGGGAAGCCTGTTCGATGCCGATTTTGACTGTTGCTTGAGCCATTGGCCGACCCCAGGCTGGCCCACAATCACATCGCCCAGAATCGACAGCGCGACAAGCGCCTCCTCTCGGCTTCCGGGGGAATAACAATCCGGGGGTGGATTCGGCTGCACTGTCAATTGCAGTACTTCGCCGAGGTGAGGATTTTCCTCAAGGGCATGCTGCAGGTGCTGTCGCGCTACAGATTGACGCCCTGCGAGGAACCGCTCGATTGCCTTTGCCAGGCGGTGCAACACTCCGGCGTCGGACCGATAGCGATGCAGCAGCAGCCGGGCATTTTCGACGCGGCAGGCGGCCAGATACGCCCCCACGAGAAGGTCTCGCACGCCTTGATTGTCGTTCGGGTTCAGCCGCAACAGGTCCTCGTAATGCGCGATCGCCTCCTCTGCCTGACGGCCCTCCCACAGCGCGAGTGCGAGCGCAAGGCGCGCGCGCATATAGGGGCGAGTTTCAATCAGGCCCCAGAAGTGCCCTTCGTAATCCCGAAGGAATTCCTTCCCAAGTTTGCCTTCGCCAGCGCTCACGGCAGCTCGAAGACCTTCAATACGCGCATGATCGCTCAGGCGTTCATTGCGCGCCTTGATCAGCAGTGCGTCGACGCAATCGGGATCGAGAGCCAGGGCTTTCCGAACCAGACTCAGGGCCGCGGCGGCACTGGTGGCTTCCATCGCTTGGTAGGCGAGATCCTGTGCTTCAGCTTCTGCCCGAGGCGAGGCTTTCCCTCTTTGCGTGGCCATGACCAAGAGTATATGTCCTCGACCACGGCGCGCCCGTGGCGCGAACCCAAAAAAGAAGCCAACGGATTGTCGTTGGCTTCTGGATGGGACGGCATGGCCGTCAGTTGTTGAGGAAGGCCCCGAGCCGCGCCGTCGCCTTGAATTGCGGGATCGGGTCGAGTTCTTTGAACGCAGCCGTGAACGCGTTCGAAAGCGACCAGAGTGTACGCGGTGCGAACGCCTCCTGCGACGGGTTGAAGTAGAGGTCGTGCACCCGGCCTCCGAGGTGTCGCGGCACGTCGAGTTCGCCTTGCAGGAATGCGCGGTAGATCACGAGCTTCGCGGCGTCGTCCGAGAGTTGGCACTGCCGCCAGCCGGCCACCGCCTCGACCATAGGGCCGAAACAGCGCTGCATCTGGTCCACGCCCACGGAGAGCGCCGAGGTGATGTTGAACTTCTTGCTATGCTTCGCGAGCACCGGCGTGAAGTCCCCATGGAAGGCGAGGTTGTCGCAGACGAAGACCCGGTAGCCAACCGTCATCGCAAGCCGCATGGATTTGTCATGCGAGTTGCGGATGCCGATCGCGAACCGGCAGCCCTCGAATCCTTGTTCGAGTTCGAGGACCCCGAACAGCTTCATGCCATCCGGCGAAACCGCGAACTCGCACTGGACGATCGAGATGTGCCGGAAGGACAGCGTTTCGTCGAGAAGGTTCACGAGTTCGTGGTGCGCCACCGGACGGTGGGTATCCGTGCCCGGCGGTGTGGGTACGAGCGCCAATTCGTTGCGGCTGAGCTTCGCCGCGCCGCAATGGGCAATGAGGGTTGAGGGTGGAGGCGCGGTCTTTGCATCTTGACGGTCGCGCCCGAAGGGAATTGCAAATGCGTTCATAGCAGGCTCCTTTGCTGCGGTTCGGTCGGGATAATGGGGCGGCCTGGAGGAACTGGCGGGGTGGGATCACCATGCCAGTTCTCGAACGGCGCCCGTGGGCTTAGGCGGAGGGAGTGGATGAGCGTGCCCACCTGCTTGCGGCGGGCCTTGAGGCAGTCGAGCAGGGCGACGAGCGCCTTGCTGTCCGAGTGCCACTCGATCGGCATCCGGGCGATGATCCTGTAAAGGCGGGATTCGGGGAACGATTCGATCCGCGAAAGCCACGGCTCGAAGGAATCCCAACCGGTGACGCTGCGGTAGACGGCATTGCGGCTATGGACGGCACGGTACGGACCATCCGGGAAGGTCCATTCACCGGCATTGAAGCAGAAGCCGAAGTCGATAAAGAATGCCCGAAGCTTGTGTCGGGGCTGCGGGCGGCAGAAGATGACCTGCCGCCCGTCGCAATTGCAGAGCCACTTGTCGAGGGCGAGGGCGCCCGCGAACTCGTCCAGGTTCTCGACCTGTTCAAGACCGGGCTCCGGCAGGTAGTCGTAGATCGGCGCGTGCGGGTCTTGCGTCGGCAATCGCGAGGCGAAGGCCCACCCTTCGGCAACGGGAATCTGGCTACCTTGGACACGTAAGGTGAGGCCCGGGTTCGCCGCAATGAAGTCGTCGGACACCACCATGACCTCGCATGCAGGCACGCTGAGGCCGATGGCCTGGGCGATGTGCGACGCCAGCCACTCGTTCGCGAGAATGCGGGGATGCTGGGGGTTGTTGAGAAATTTGACGACGTAATGATGCCCGTCGTCAGCGCGGATGAGATGGGATTGGGCACCGCCGCGCATTGCGCGGACGTGCTCGACCGGTCGGATCACGGATAGCCTCCTGGATTGTCAAAGAACGTGCGAAGGGCGAGGCCCTTCCGTCAGCCGGGTCCGACAAGCCCGGCTGGCGGAATGGTCCGTGATCAGGCGGCATGTGGGGGCGGGGCGGCCGCCCGGTGTCGACCATATTTTTCGAAATATGCGAGTCCCGCCGATGCCGCGTCGAAAAGGCACATCGCCGGGTGCTCGTTGTCCTGGGTGCGCCGTGGGCGCGGCAGCCGTGGCGCGAGCGCCGGAAAGCGCTGGGCGACGAGCACCGCGGCGGCATGACGCCTGCGCACGCCAAGCACGCTCAGAACGTCGCGTCGCGAAAAGACGACGAGGCGAACATGTGAAGCCGATGCGGCCCTGGTAAGGGTGACGACCATCTTTTGTACCCGCCTGCGGGCAAGCGTCTGGTTGGCGGGCGTGACGAGAACGATGCGTTCGGGCCGGGTCAGCTCAATGAGAGCGGCGGCCTGCCGTGCCGGCGAACGATCGCGGTCCTCGAAATAGAGCATGCCCCAGTCCACCAGGCGATGGGGGCTTTCGAGCAGCGCGAACCCCGCGCGGCGGGCATGCACATCGAGCGCCAGCACCCGGCGATGGATCGTGCTCATCAGGCGAGTTCGACTGCCGGCGGGTCAAGGCGGTCGGCGAGCCACTGCAATTTGGTCTCGCGTTCGCGGTGACGGCGACCTTTGGCGACGGCGGGAGTCGCGACCACCCGGGCATGGAACTTGCGCAGGCGTCCCCGGATTTCGCGTTCATAACGCTGCTGCTTGCCGGCGAAAAGCTCCGCAGCCGGCACGCCGAAGATGATCTCGAGGCCGAGTGCGGTCTTGAGGTTTGGATCGCGCCGGTTCTTTTCGAACAAAGCGATCTCGGCGCCGCTGCGGTGACCGAGCAGCCAGGCGATCTCCTGCTGGGAGAGCCCGGAGCGTTTTCGATGGGTTGCAAGATAGTTGTCGAGATGGGAAAGAGCCATGAAAATAATTTGAAAAGAGCGCACGCGACCGCATGCACTTGACAATCGTACCGCGCGTGGCGATACGAAAAAGGAGTATGGAATTGACCAACTGTAAAGACTGGTGAATGAGAAATGCGCGGGATGGGCCCGGCGGTGCCACAGTGCTGGCAGGACAGTGGCCTCTTAATTCAAACATGCCGGACGGATTCTTCAAGCGGGCAACTGACGATGCCATCCGTCGGTTCATGCCGGCGTTGACAAGGTTCGGCCCCGCGCTATAATTCAAGTGAACTAATTAATCAGTTCAATCAAAGGTCGCTCGGAGCACATCCATGTCCACAGTAAAACCAATGGCCAACATCATTCCCGCTCTGACCGCCCGGACGCAGTTCGGGCAGATCCTGCGGCGGGTGAAGCAAAACAAAGAACGGTTCGTGGTCGACAAGCGTGGCGAGCCGCAGGCCGTCATCATGAGCGTTGAGGAATAC
>JBOGKJ010000237.1:0-3555 GCA_050745565.1 Terriglobales bacterium
GTCCGAGGGCGGTACCAACATTCGCGACATCGGCACCCGGATCGCCGCCGGTCAGGCGGTGATTGATCTGTCTCTGGATGTCAGCGGGGCGGCCGCGCTGGAGAATATTCTGCTGCAACTGAAGCGAATTCCCGGGCTGCACGACGCGGTGCGGACGCTGAAGGCCTAGCTGCCAGGCCGCATCCAACTCCGCAGTGCCGGCCCCATTTCGCGGGAGTCGCGCCGTTTGCACTGCGGGCAAAGTCGGCGCGAAGGGCCGCGGAATTCCAACCGGGTGAAAGCGCCAGTGGCGCTTTCACCGCTCCCGGTAAACGAAGCGGCGCGACCCCCCTCCCGGGCCGAATAAACGCGGGTGTGGCAAACCTAGCCGCCTTCCGATCGGCGCCACCTCCCGTGGGGCGGGTCGCCGACCCGCGCGCCGGCCGCCGGCCGGCGCCACGCGGCAGTTCGGGTGACTGCAGCAACCGTGATGCTGCCGTAGCGAGAGGCCGCTCGCGCCGGCTTGGGCTCGCCGGGCGCCGGGCCGGCGCTCCCCAGCCCTTCGAGTGCGGGCGTGGCGCTGCGAGCGTCTCAGCCGAGCAGGGGCAGGGGCCCGCGCCCGTCAAAGGCCCGGCAGTTCGTTCGAGTCGCGGCGTGTGGGGGCGCATAGTGCTATCGTAGGCAGATGTCACGAGAGACCATTGCCACCCCGCAGGCCCCGGCCGCGATCGGCCCTTATGTGCAAGCGGTGCACGCCGGCGGCTTCCTATTTCTATCCGGCCAGATTGCGCTCGACCCGGCCAGCGGTAATTTTGATGCCGCCGCCGACGTCAGCCAGCAGACCGAGCGCGTGATGCGCAACCTGAAGGCGGTGCTGGAGGCGGCAGGGTCCAGCCTCAGCGCAGCGGTGAAGACGACCGTCTTTCTGGCCGACATGAATGATTTTGGGGCGATGAACGCGGTCTACGCGCGCTACTTCCCCGGCGACAAGCCGGCGCGCTCGACCGTGCAGGTGGCGCGGCTGCCGCGCGAGGCGCGGGTGGAGATTGACCTGATCGCGCTGGCGCAGGCCTAGCGGGCGGCGGGCTTGGCGGCGAGGCGGCGCAGGGGTTTGGGAAGCTTGCCGCTGTGGATGCAGGCGGTGCACAGGCGCAGGTTGACGGCGCCGCCGCCACGCTGGACGCGGGTGTTCTGCAGGTTGACGTTCCAGCGCCGCTTGGTCACGTTATGGGCGTGGCTGATGCGGTTACCGGAGAGCGGGCCTTTGCCGCAGAGATCGCAGACGCGTGCCATGGCAGTCGATTCCTTTCGCGTTTAAACTACCATTATATAGGATTTGCGATGCCAGTCCGCATCGGGGATGATACCGACGACTACTGCACCCGCTGTCACCGGCTGACGAACCACAGTGTTGCGGCCATGGTGGGCGACGAGGTGTCCACCACCACGTGCCGCACCTGCGGTTTCCAGCACCTCTATCGCGGCGGGGTGGTGCCGGCGCGGACGGGCGCCAAAGCCAAGCGCAGCGCCTATGATGAGGTGCTGGCCTCGATCCTGGGGACGCAACCGACCCCGCCGGCAGCGCCGGAGCCGAAGCGGGGCAAGCCCAAGCGCTAGGCAACGCGATGCCAGCCCCTTCCGATGCCGCCCTGGCGCCGGGCGTAGCCGCGCCGGATGCGGCCGCCATCCTGGCCCTGGTGGCGCGCTATGTGGCCACGCCGATGGGACGGCGGGAGCTGGCCGGGTTGCGCTTCCAGCGCGACACGGAGGCGCTGAGCCGGGCGCGCCAACTGCACGCCGAGTGCAACGCCTGGGTGGCGGCGGGGGGACCGCAACTCGGGGGGGTGAGCGATCCGGGAGCGCTGCTGGAGCGGGCCGGTGCGCCGGAGGCGGCGCTGGAGGGCGGGGAACTGCTGGAGGTGCTGGCGTTTCTGGATGTGGCGACAGAACTGCGGCGGCAACTCGAGAGCGAGGCAGCGGCAAGCCGCTGGCCGGCGCTGGCCGGGATTGCGGCGGGGATACCGGAGTGGGATGAGCTGCGGGCCTGGCTGCACCGGGCGCTGCTGCCGGGGGGCGAGGTGGCGGACGAGGCCAGCCCGCGGCTGGCGGAGCTGCGGCGGCGGATAGCGCGGCAGCGGCAGGCGCTGGAGGCGGCGCTGGCGCGGCAGATGCGCCAACTGGCGGGCGAGGGCGTACTGCAGGATGAGATCATCACCGTGCGCAACGAGCGCCTGGTGCTGGCGGTGCGCAGCGAGCACCGGCGCCGCTCGCCGGGCGTGGTGCACGGAGCGAGCTCGACCGGGCAGACGTTGTTTGTGGAGCCGCTGGAGACGGTGGAGCTGAACAACGAGCACATCGAGCTGCTGGAGCGGGAGCAGGCGGAAGTCAACCGCATTCTGGCGGAGCTGACGGCGGCGGTGGCGGCGGCGGGGGAGGGCATTGCCGCGGCCGCCGAAGCCTGCGGCGCGCTGGACTGGGAGGCGGCGAAGGTGCGGTTTGCGCGGGATTTCGGGGCGACCAGCGCCGAGCCCGGCGCGGCGCTGGAGCTCGAAGCGGCGCGGCACCCGCTGCTGCTGGAGGCGGCGAAGCGGGGCGAGATCGGCCGGGCGGTGCCGCTGACGCTGCGGTTGGGGTGCGAAGGCGAGGATGGGAGGGGGGCGCGGGCGCTGGTGATCAGCGGGCCCAACACCGGGGGCAAGACGGTGGTGCTGAAGACGGTGGCGGCGGCGGCCTGGATGGCGCAGTGCGGCTTGCCGGTGTGCGCGCGGCGGGCGGCGCTGCCGATTTTCGATGCGATCTGGGCAGACATCGGCGACGAGCAATCCATCGAGCAGAACCTGAGCACGTTTTCCAGCCACCTGGTGCAACTGCGGCGGATTCTCGAGGCGGCAACCGCCGACAGCCTGGTGCTGCTCGACGAGCTGGGGACGGCCACCAGCGCGGCCGAGGGTGCGGCGCTGGCGGTCGAAATCGCCTCGCACCTTGCCGAGCGCGGAGTGTGGACGCTGATCTCGACCCACCATGACGCGCTCAAGGCGTGGACGTCGGCGCATGCCGAGGTGGCGATGAACGCCAGCCTGGCGATGGATCCGGAGACGCTGGCGCCGAGCTACGAGTTTCAGCCGGGGGTGCCGGGCGTGTCGGCGGGGCTGGACATGGCGGCGCGGTTGGGGCTGCCGGCGGCGCTGGTGGCGGGGGCGCGGCGGCGGTTGTCAGAGGAGGAGCGGGAGGCGGCGCACTATGCGGCGCGTCTGCAGCAGGAACTGCTGGCGGTGGGGCTGGAGCGGGCGGGGCTGGGGGCGCGCGAGCTGGAGGTGAGGGCGCGGGAGCAGGCGCTGGCGGGGCAGGACGAGCGCCGGGTGGAGAAGGCGGTGGCGGCGCTGCGGCAGGAGATGGAGCGGCGGCTGGAGGGTTTCCTGGCGGGGGCGGAGAAGCGCTGGTCGGCGGCGCTGGCGGCGCAGGCGGACGAGTTGACAACGGCGCAGAAGCGCAAGCAGGGGCTGGAGCTGAAGCGGCTGAAGCGCGAGACATCCGAGGCGCTGGCGCGGGAGGCGGGGGCGGTGCTGGGGGGCAAGG